>CALJZP010000107.1 GCA_937983545.1 uncultured Azonexus sp. | reverse complement strand
CAGCACGGCCCCTGGCGCCTGGCCGACGACGGAAAATCCTGGGTTCCCGCACAACCGGTCGTGCGCGAAACAAAGCCGTCCCGCGCGCCCCTGCCCGACAATGCCCGGGACTTTCACGCGCGACCTCGGGAATATCTCGGAGAGCGCCAGCGCCGGCCGCTATTCGTCGAAATCACTTTCATCGATTTGGCCGGCAATGAAAAAATCAAGGTCACGCGAGGCGACCTGACCGACAAGCGCCGATCCAACATTGCAGATCCGGCGAACACCTTCGTGAAGGCCGAAAAATATTTCGCCGAGCTAGGCAAGCTCAAGCCCGGGGAAATTCATGTTTCCAACGTGATCGGGGCCTATGTGTCGACGCATACGCTAGGCCCCTATCTCCCCACAGCTCTCGAAAAAGCCGGAAAACCCTTCAATCCTGAAGAATCGGCCTATGCCGGCACGGAAAACCCGGTCGGCAAGCGCTTCCGCGGCATTGTCCGCTGGGCTATGCCGGTGGTCAGAGGAGGCAGAATCACTGGCTATGTCACACTGGCCCTCGACCACGACCACATCCGCCAGTTCTCCGATCGCCTGATGCCGACCGAGGAACGCTACACTCCGATTGCCGACGCGATCAAAGGCAATTATGCCTTTATCTGGGATCACAACAGCCGTTCTATTTCCCACCCCCGTGACTACATGATCGCCGGCTACGACCCGCAGACTGGTCGCCCGGCCACGCCATGGATGGACGAGGCGCTGTACGCGGAATGGCAAGCCAGCGGCAAGCCCTCCGACGAATTCCTTGCCAGCGTACCGCCGTTCCGCGACCAGAACCTGACGCGCAAGCCGGCCAAGGCACAAATTGAGGCCGGGCGCATTGGTCTCGACTGCCGTTACCTGAATTTCTCGCCGCAGTGCGACGGCTGGAATGCCCTGACCGAACACGGTGGATCGGGCTCCTTCGTCATCTTCTTCTCGGGCTTGTGGAAACTCACCACGGCAGCCGCCATCCCCTATTACACCGGACAGTATGGCAAGACGCAGCAGGGATTCGGTTTCGTCACCATCGGTGCCAATGTCGACGAATTCCACAAAGCGGCCACCGACACGGCTACGCGGATCAACACCCTGGTCGAGCAGGAGGATGCCGACTTCAAGAATCACCGTCGTGGCTTGCTCGATCACATCAACGACAGCCTGGCAAACACCGCATTCGGCCTGTGGGGGTCGACCCTGCTGATGGTGATCATCGTCATCGGCATTGCCGTCTGGATCGCCGAGCTGCTGACAAGGCGGATTACCGGAATGATCGACGGCATTCACGACTTCCAGCGCGGCAACCTCAGGCGAAGGCTGGATGCGCAAGGCACAGATGAAATGGGCGAACTGGCCCGCTCCTTCAATCATATGGCCGATTCCGTCGAGGAATCCTTCAAACGCCTGGATGACGCCCGCGAAAAAGCCGAGGAAGCCAGTCGCCAGAAATCGGCCTTCCTGGCCACCATGTCGCACGAACTGCGAACCCCGCTCAACGGCATACTGGGTTTCGCCGAACTCCTGAAACTCGAACTGGCCAATTCGACCCATCAGGAATACGCTACGATCATCGAGCAGAGCGGCAGTCACCTGCTCCGCCTGGTCAATGAAATACTCGACCTGGTCAAGATCGAGTCGGGAGAAATGGACTTCCAGTCCGTTCCGACGTCCATTTTGGGTCTTGTCGAGGAATGTGCAGCGCAACACAGGGGCCCCGCGGAAGACAAAGGGCTCCGCTTCCAGGTCAGCCTTGCCGAAGGACTTCCCGCCCAATTCCCGACCGACCCGGTACGCCTGCGCCAGATTCTCGACAACCTGCTGAGCAATGCGGTGAAATTTACGTCACGCGGTGAAATTTCGCTGACTGTCAGCCGGATTGACGACGAAATTGCGTTTTCCGTATGCGACACCGGCATCGGCATACCCGAGGGCAGCCAGGAAACGGTTTTCGAGAAATTCAAGCAACTGGAACATTTCCTGACCCGGGAGCAAGGCGGGACGGGCCTTGGACTCGCCTTGGTCAAACAACTCGTCGACCGCATGGGCGGTCGAATCACGCTGGTCTCCGAGGTCGCCATCGGCTCGACCTTTACCGTATTCCTTCCGATTGGAGCAATAAATGACTGATCAACCGCTAGCCCTGGTCGTGGATGATCAGCCCACCAATCGCCTGCTCGCATCGGCGCTGCTCAAGCGCCTGGGCTGGAGCGTCAAGGAAGCTGCGGATGGATTGACCGCCCTGGCCTTGGCAAAGCAGAACGCTTTCCGCCTGATCCTGCTCGACATCAGCATGCCCGGGCTATCCGGCGAGGAGACCTGCGCCCAGCTCAAGGCCAGCAACCAGGCGCCTCCGCCGAAAATCATCGCCTACACGGCACATGCTTTTCAGGAGGATCTGGATCGCCTGAGAAGCCTCGGCTTCGACGACGTGCTCGTCAAACCGATCAACCGGCAGCAGCTTGAAACGATGGTCGGCAACCTTTGAATCCAGGCATTTTCCGACAAAGGCCATACGCTCCGCATCCGACGGTCCATGTATTCTGACCGACAGTGGATGGTAGGCGTATAATTCCGGCCCATGTCTGAAATCAATACCTTAGCCGGTCAAGCAACCGGCACCCCGGCTGCCGAAACAGCCCCCGAAATCACCTTTGCCGACCTCGGCCTCGCACCCGAACTGCTGCGTGCCGTTACCGACGAGGGTTACACCAAGCCGACGCCGATCCAGGCCAAGGCCATTCCGCTCGTCATCGGCGGCAAGGACATCATGGGCGGCGCCCAGACCGGTACCGGCAAGACGGCCGCCTTCACGCTGCCCATCCTGCAGCGCATCCTGCCTTTCGCCAGCAGCAGCCCATCGCCGGCCAAGCACCCGGTCCGCGCCCTGATCCTCGCCCCGACCCGCGAACTGGCTCTGCAGGTCTTCGAGTCGGTCAAGGCCTACAGCAAGCACACGCCGATCCGTGCCATGTGCGCTTTCGGCGGCGTTGATATCAAGCCGCAGATTGCCGAACTGAAGAAGGGCGTGGAAATTCTCGTCGCCACCCCGGGCCGCCTGCTTGACCACGTCGAAAACAAGAGCGTCAGCTTCAATTCGGTGCAAGCCCTGGTCCTCGACGAAGCCGACCGCATGCTCGACATGGGCTTCATCCCCGACGTCACGCGCATCCTCAAGATGCTGCCGGCCCAGCGCCAAAGCCTGCTCTTCTCGGCCACCTTCTCGGAAGAAATCAAGAGGCTGGCCGACACCATGCTGCAGGCGCCCGTACTGGTCGAGGTCGCCCGCCGCAATCAGGTATCCGACACCATCACCCACCGCGTCCATCCGGTCTCCGAATACGGCAAGCGCGGCCTGCTGACCAAGCTGCTCAAGTCCGGCGAAATCCGCCAGTGCATCGTCTTCATGCGCACCAAGCAGGGCTGTTCGCGCCTGACCCGCGAACTGCAGCGCGCCGGCATCCACGCCGACGCGATCCACGGCGACAAGAGCCAGATCGACCGCATCAAGGCACTCGACGCCTTCAAGGCCGGCGAAACGCATGCCCTGATCGCTACCGACGTTGCCGCCCGCGGACTGGATGTCGACGACCTGCCCTACGTCATCAACTACGAACTGCCGCACACGCCGGAAGATTACGTGCATCGTATCGGGCGTACCGGCCGTGCAGGCAAGATGGGCAATGCCATCTCGCTCGTTAGCGCGCACGAGGTCGGCTATCTGGTCGATATCGAAAAGCTGATCAAGCGCCCCATTGAACAGGTCGAAGTAGCCGGCTTCGAACCGGAACCGGAATACGAGTACCCGCCGGGGAACAAGCGCAAGCGCTCATCGGCACCGCCGCCGAAGGCGCCGCTGGCCAACAAGCCGGAACGCCATGAACGCGGCGACCGGCGACCGTCGCGTCGCAACCCGATGATCGCTGCCGACGGTTTCGATTTCAGCAAGCCTTACGAGGAAAGCACACCGCGCGGCGAGATTCCGGACTCGCCCACGGCACCGCCCAAAGCCGACCCGCACAAGCCCAAACGCGTTGTTGCCGCGCTGCTCGGCGGCCTGGGCCGCAAGTAAGAGTAGCCAGCATACAAAAACGGCGCCATCCAGGCGCCGTTTTTCTTTCATATCCGGTCGATCAGAGACGGGAGCGAGGCACGAAACCAGGCGGTGGCGCCGGCTTTTTGGGCGGCAGTGCCTCGATCAGCTTGATAACTGCCAGGGACAGATTATCTCCCGAGCCGTTCGCCCGCTGCCGCGCCTTGTCGATCAGGATTTCGCAAGCCTGGCGCGCCGAATTCTCGGCCACCAGCGTACCCAGTTCGCGATCGTCGAAGTAGGCCCACAAACCGTCCGAACACAAGACGAAGGAATCGCCGGCCGTCAGTTCGGTCAACTCATCAAGCGTGATCTTGGGTTCATCCTGCCCCCCCAGCGAGGCCAGCAGGACATTGCGATTGGGATGCGTGAGCGCCTGTTCCGCAGTGATCTTTCCGATCGACAGGAGATGCTCGACGTACGAGTGATCCACGGTCCGCCGAACCAGTTGATTGCCGCGAAAATGATACAAGCGACTGTCGCCACAATGCCCCCAGGTAACCCGCCCTGGCTGGAGCAACAGCATGACCGCCGTACTGTGCGGGTCCATTTCGTTCATGAAACGCGACGCCTTGATCATGGTGTGTGCCTCGGTCATGCTGTTTTCCAGCATGCCTTGCGGGCATTCGTCGGCACCGAGGAAGTGGTCCAGATTGGTTTTCGCGGTATGGATGACCTGCTCGGCAGCCAGAGCACCGCCGGTGTGCCCACCCATGCCGTCGGCGACCACGGCAAGCGCCACACCCTTGCGGCGGGCGTGAGCCAGAATCGCCACACGATCCTGCTGTTCCTTGCGATCCCCTTGATGTTGCGCAGCGCACGCGTCGACAGCTATCGACATTCCACCTCCCTTTGAGTCGAGAGGTTACCACGAATGGCTAATAGCTCGATTAACACTGTTGCAACGTCGGTTTCCAAGCGCTCAGGAGGCATTGGCAACCCCTTGAAAGCGCTCGAGGATGATATCCACGAACTCCGGCAAGGTATCGTCGCTCAGCCCCAGTTCGGGCAGCACATCGCCGCGAATGGCATCCCACTCCGGGTTGTCCATGCGCTGGTCGACGCAATGTATCTCGATGGCCAGTTGCAGCATGGCGACCATGCTGCGCGCCTCATGAGCCCCCAGCTCATTGATTGAATGGTGGTAGCGAATGGCGTCGCAGATGAACTCCGGCAGGCACCAGTGGCGGGCAACCAGATAGCCGACCACGCAATGATCGGCATTGAACTTGCGGTCCTCCTCGGCGATGTCTATCCATTGCCCCGGTGCGCCAAGCTGCATTTCGGCACAGTAGGTCGGGAAGCGCTGCATCAACAGCGGCACGCCGCAGTCGTGGAATATGCCGGCCAGATAGGCCTGGTCAGGGAAGATATTGCACACGGCAATACGCTCGTCGGCAATCAGCATGGCCAGCTGGGCGATGGTATGGGAACGCGCCCAGAAAGCCTCGTAGACCTGGCGGTTCTTCTTGATCGCCCCAAGCCCGGCGAGCGAAATGGCCTGCACCAGATTGAAAGTCTGGCGCACACCGACGGCATGGAGAATTTCCTCGACCGTGCTCATCGGGGGATGCTGGCGATACGCCGAATTCCCCACAATCTTGAACAATATCGCCGTCAGCCCGGGATCCTGGTTGATGACACGGGCCAGCAGACGGACATCCATTTCCTTGCGCGCCATCAGCTTGCGCAACTCATCAAGGACACGCGGCTGAGGCGGAATTTTTACGCCACCCTCAAGCAGCCGCTTGATCCGCCCTACCCCCTGCTCATCCAGCGATTTCGTAATCTCGAAAACGGAATTTCCGACCTCAGCCATCACGCCAAACCCTCATCTATCAATTCTATCCAGTGCCTGACCGGCAGGCTGCATCCAGCTTGCAGATGCGTCAGGCAGCCGATGTTCGCGGTAGCGACCCGAGCAGGCTCGCCGAGCTGTAGCGCATGCAGCTTGTTGTCGCGCAGACGGCCCGCCAATTCTGGCTGCAACACCGAATAGGTACCCGCCGAACCGCAACAAAGATGCGCATCGGGTACCGCGGTCAAAACGTAGCCAGCCGCCTGTAACAGCATTTCGATCACACCGCGAATTTTCAATCCGTGCTGCAAGGTGCAGGGGGAATGAAACGCCAATCTACCCCGTTCGCCAGCACATGCAGCAAAAAGCGGCAACAGTGTATCCGTTTCTGCCGCAAGAATCTCGGCCGGATCGCGACAAAGCGTGCTGATGCGCTGCGCTTTTTCAGCATAGACAGGATCATCGGCGAGGAGATGTCCATAATCCCGGACCTGGACGCCACAGCCGGACGCGGTGACCACGATCGCCTCGACCCCGGCCTCGACATGCGGCCACCAGGCATCGATATTGCGGCGCATGTCGGCTTTGCCATCGTCCTGCGCGTTGAGGTGAAAACGCACGGCGCCACAGCAACCGGCCTTGCCCTCTTCGAACAGCGTGATATCGAGGCGCTCCAGCACGCGCGCCAGGGCCGCGTTGATGTTCGGTGCCAACGATGGTTGGACACATCCGGCAAGCGCGAGCATCCGTCGGCCGTGCGCCTTGCCCGCCGGCCACGGTCGGGCGACCGGCATCGCTGGCGGCAGTTTGTCGGCAAGCGCCGAAGGCAACAGCGGCTTCATCACCCGGCCCACGGCAACGGCCGAAGCAAACAATGCCGGGTTGGGCAGAACCGTCTTGAGCAGCGCGCGCGTCAGTCGGTCCCCCAGGCGGCGGGGCAGCTTTTCCTCCACCACCATGCGGCCGACGTCGAGCAAATGACTGTATTTGACCCCGGATGGGCAGGTCGTCTCGCACGAGCGGCAGGTCAAGCAGCGATCAAGATGCGTCCGTGTCTTCTCGCTGACCGGCTTGCCTTCAAGCACCTGCTTGATCAGGTAAATACGGCCCCGCGGACCATCCAACTCGTCGCCCAGCAATTGATACGTCGGACAGGTTGCCGTACAGAAGCCGCAATGCACGCATTTGCGCAGAATCTCCTCGGCCACCCGCCCGGCATGGGTTGCCCGCAGTTCGTCGGTGAGTTTGGTATCCATCAGAACTCCGCGTACAAACGCCCTGGATTCAGGATGCCCTTCGGGTCGAAGGATTTCTTGAGGCGCCGGTGCAGCGCCAGCATGGCCGGAGACAGCGGGGCAAATGCCCCCTCCAGGCAGCGCAGCGACTCGGGAGAGCGATAGAGCGTCGCATGGCCGCCCAGACGAGCGGCCGCCCCTCGCGCAGCCTCCTGCTCCCCGGCATACCAGCGCAACGCGCCCCCCCATTCGATGGCGCGCAAGCCGGTCAGACCGGGGTCGCCGGCAGTCGACGGCAGCGCCAGACGCCACAGGATGTCAGCGGCGAACGCCGGATGCGTCTGCTCGCGCACCGACGCCCAGAAACTGCCGCCGTCAGCCACCTCGCTACCACCCATCTTGGGCGTCGCCGCATCGACCGCAGCCCTTGCACCGGACAGGCGCAGCCAGAGTTGCCCGTCGTGCCAGAACGAAGCGGATATTGGCAATGGCTGCCCACCCCAGAGATTCAAGCGGGAAATCGCTTCATCGGCATCCATCGCGAACACCAGCGTCCGTTCCGCCGTCGGGCATGGCAGTACTTTCAGGGTGAGCTCGGCCAGTACGCCCAGGGTACCCAGGCTGCCGGCCAGCAGGCGCGAAACGTCATAGCCGGCAACGTTCTTCATGACCTGGCCACCGAAATTGAGTACCTGCCCGGTGCCGTCGACCAACCTGGCGCCAAGCATGAAATCGCGCACGGCCCCCGCTAGCGACCGACGCGGACCGGACAGTCCAGCCGCTACGCAGCCGCCAACGCTTGCCCCCGTAAAACGGGGAGGCTCGAACGCCAGCAACTGCCCTCGCTCGGCCAGAGCCGCTTCAATCTCGGCCAGCGGCGTGCCGCAGCGGGCCGTGATATAGAGTTCGGTCGGTTCGTAAGCCACAATGCCACGGTATGCGCCGACATCGAGGAGTTCCCCGGACAGCATCCCGCCATAGAAATCCTTGCTGCCGGCGCCGCGAATACGCAAGGCGGACTGGCTGTCGTGCGCCGTCCTGACTGCCTGAACGATCTCGTCGAGTGTCATCAGAAACGCTCCAGTTCCGGAAACTTGAGTTGGCCGCGATGCACGTGCATGCGGCCGTACTCGGCGCAGCGATGCAGGCTGGGCACGGCCTTGCCGGGGTTGAGCAGACCCTGCTCGTCGAAAGCGTGCTTGATGCCGCGAAAGGCATCGAGTTCCGGCGTCGTATACTGAACGCACATCTGATTGATCTTTTCGATGCCCACGCCGTGTTCGCCCGTGATCGATCCACCCAGCGCCACCGAGAGCTCGAGTATTTCGGCGCCGAAAGCCTCGGCCCTTTCCCAGTTTCCCGGTTTCGAAGCGTCGTACATGATCAGCGGATGGAGGTTGCCATCCCCGGCGTGAAAGACATTGGCGCAGCGCAGTCCGTATTTGCGTTCCATGTCGGCAATGGCCGACAGCATCTCGGCCAGTCGCTTGCGCGGAATGGTGCCGTCCATGCAATAGTAGTCCGGCGTGATCCTGCCGACCGCCGGGAAGGCTGCCTTGCGTCCGGCCCAGAAACGAAGGCGCTCGGCCTCCGACTGCGAAATGCTGATATTGCTGGCCCCCGCCTCCTTCAGCACATCGGTGACACGAGCGATCTCTTCGGCCACCTCTTCCGGCGTACCGTCCGATTCGCAGAGCAGGATGGCCTCGGCATCCAGATCGTAGCCAGCCTTCACGAAGGGCTCGACCGCCGCCGTCGCCGGCTTGTCCATCATTTCCAGACCGGCCGGAATGATGCCGGCGGCAATAATCGCGGCGACCGCATCGCCGGCCTTGGCCACATCGGCAAACGAGGCCATGACAACCTGCGCCAGTTCCGGTTTGGGAACCAGCTTGACGGTTACCTCGGTCACCACGCCCAGCATCCCTTCCGAGCCGATGAACAGCGCCAGCATGTCGTAACCCGGCGAGTCGGGACCTTCAGAGCCCATCTCGAAAACCTCGCCCTCGATACTGACCACGCGGATACGCAGTACGTTATGGACGGTCAGGCCGTACTTCAGGCAGTGCACGCCGCCCGAGTTTTCCGCCACATTCCCGCCCAGCGTGCAGGCAATCTGAGACGACGGATCGGGGGCGTAATACAGGCCATGCGGCGCCGCCGCTTCGGAGACGGCAAGGTTGCGCACCCCGGGTTGGACCACTGCCAGCCGGGCCAGCGGGTCGACGCGCAGAATCCTGTTGAAGCGTGCCAGCGACAGCACGACCCCTTGAGCGTGGGGCATCGCGCCGCCCGAGAGCCCGGTACCGGCACCGCGAGCCACGACCGGAACGCCCTGCTGATGACAGGTACGCAGGATGTCGATCACCTGCCCTTCGTTCTCGGGCAAACAAACCACCAGCGGCAGTTCGCGGAATGCCGTCAGTCCATCGCATTCATACGGGCGCAAATCCTCCTCGTCGGCGAGCAGGCAACGATCCGGCAGATAGAGTCGCAGGCGCCTGAGCAGAGCATCCTTGTCGACCGAAAACGGGGTGTCGTTCATTGCACTCATCATGGCGGCTTCACCTGATCAGAAGGGGATGAGGATCATCGGCAGTGGTAGGTTTTGGCCTGGACGAACGGCAGATCGCCCGGAGCAGAAAACAATAACACGCATCACCATCGGCCAGCCTCCCGTCGCCGTCGCGAAGTATCGAGCCCAAGCTCACGGAGGCAACCAGCCGAGCCCGGCTTCGGTCGTGGCCAGTGGTTTGTATTCGCACCCGACCCACCCCGCATAACCCAGACGATCCAGCAGCGAGAACAGGAAAGGATAGTGAATCTCGCCCGTGCCCGGTTCGTGGCGTCCGGGATTGTCCGCGATCTGGACATGCCCGATCAGATCGATATTCTCTTCTATCGTGCGCGCCAGATCGCCCTGGATGATCTGTGCGTGATAAAGATCGAGCTGCAGCCTGACGTTGCTGCGGTCGATACGTTCGATCAGCCGGAGGGACTTGTCGATATCGTCCAGCCAGTATCCGGGAATATCGATCCGGCTGTTGATCGGCTCGACCATGACGGTGGTTCCGACCGTCGCAAAACGGTCGGCGGCGTGGCGCAAGTTGGCGATATAAATCGCCTCCAGCTCAGCCTCGGCAACACCCCACGGACGCAAACCCGCCATGCAATGAACCCGCTCGCAATCAAGGAGCATCGCATAGTTCAAAGCCTGTTCGACGCCTTCCGAAAATTCTCCCTGACGCCCGGGCAAACACGCCAGCCCACGCTCGCCATTGGCCCAATCGCCGGGAGGAAGGTTAAACAACACCTGCTCCACATCGGCAGCCTTCAAGCACTCGGCAAGCTCGTGTGCGGGCCAATCGTAAGGGAAGAGATACTCGACGCCCTGAAAACCGGCGGCGGCGGCAAGACGAAAACGCTCCCTGAAAGCATGCTCGGTGAACAGGAAACTGAGGTTGGCAGCGAACTTTGGCATGGGCAGGACGGTCTCTCGCACGGCCTGTCAGTATAATCTGCACCTACAAGGAGAAACATCGTGAGTGAGAACAGCAACGCCAACGACCGCAAGGGAAACCGCCTTTCCAAAATCGTTACCCGTACCGGCGATGGCGGAACCACAGGGCTGGGCGATGGTAGCCGAACGACCAAGGACAGCCTCCGTATCGACGCCATCGGCGAGGTGGACGAACTGAATTCGACCATTGGACTGTTGCTCTGCGAAGAACTGCCAGACCCTGTCCGTGCTGCCCTGCTCGATATCCAGCATGACCTGTTCGATCTGGGCGGCGAACTTTGCCTTCCTGGCATGGCCATCATGAAGGAGGCTCAAGTTGCCCGTCTCGAGGAACTGGCCGAAACCTTCAATCGGGATTTGCCCATGCTCAAGGAATTCATCCTGCCAGGCGGCAGTCGCCCGGCAGCCGTTGCCCACCTCTGCCGAACCGTGTGCCGACGCGCAGAACGCGCGATGGTTCGACTGCATGGAACAGAAGCGCTTTCGGAAGAAGCCCGGCGCTTCATCAACCGACTATCCGACCTGCTGTTCATTCTTGGCCGACTGCTCAATCGCGCCAGCGGACGTGGCGACGTACTCTGGCAGAAAGCCAAGAACGCCGAGTAAGCACACAATCAAGGCAGCACACTCCGCATAGAACTCCGAGTTGAATCGTGTACCGCGTTGTCACCCGCTACCGTAATGGAACCGAGCGCCCCATCATCGAATATGGGCCATGGCATCCCTCTCGGCAGCACACCGAATATTGGGCGGAGCAGTTGCGCCTTGCCGGATATATCGTGGAAATAGACAGCCAGACGGGCAATGCTCCAGAAGACAACGCCGAACTTGCCTCTGCGCTTGCCAGCATGGCGTAATGTGGGAAGGCTGTGGGAAAGCCAATCGATTGACGTATCATCGGGAATAAAAATACAGGAGACAATTCCCAATGAGCCTTCCCGCGTTCAACACGATAGCGCTTGCTCTCAACGACCATGTCGCCGACATCCGGCTGAACCGCCCGGACAAGTCGAATGCCCTCAACGAGACGATGTGGCAGGAAATACGACAGGCCTTCGAATGGGTGGATTGCTCGCCAGAGGTACGCGTTGCCATATTGAGCGGAGAAGGCAGGCATTTCTGTTCCGGCATCGACCTCAGCATGCTGGCCGGTATTCAACAACAGATAGCCAATTCGGACGGTGCCCGTAGCCGGGAAACCCTGCGCCGCATCATCCTTGATCTCCAAGGCTGCCTGAGCAGCATCGAGCAATGCCGAAAGCCGGTCCTTGCGGCCATCCATGGTGCCTGTATCGGTGGGGCACTCGACCTTGTCACCTGCTGCGACATGCGTTACGTCACCAGCGACGCCGTGTTTTCCATCAAGGAAATCGATATCGGCATGGTTGCCGACGTCGGAACGCTCCAACGGCTTCCACGATTGATCGGCGCCGGCATCGCTCGTGAGCTGGCCTTCACCGGGCGCACGGTCGACGCAGACGAAGCGGTTTCCGTTGGCCTGGCAAACCGGATTTTCCCGTCGCGGGAAACGCTACAGGCCGGCGTGCAGGAGATCGCTGCAAGCATCAGCCGCAAATCCCCCCTTGCCATTCGGGGCACGAAGGAAATCCTGAACTATAGCCGTGACCACAGCGTCGCCGATGGATTGAACTACGTTGCGACCTGGAACGCCGCCATGTTGCTATCGAGCGACCTCAAGGAAAGCATGGCCGCACAACAAGAGCGCCGCAGTCCGAGCTTCCAGGCGTAATTAGGCGTAATTGGATGGGAAGTTGTTCCACGCACTGCGCCAGAATTTTCATTTGATAAAAGTAAAAACCCCGTTACTGGAGAGTAACGGGGTTTTTGAATGGGAGTCTGGCGTTGACCTACTTTCGCGAGCGGAAGCTCACTATCATTGGCGCGTTGCTGTTTCACGGTCCTGTT
>CALJZP010000106.1 GCA_937983545.1 uncultured Azonexus sp. | reverse complement strand
GGCGCCGGCTGGCGACATGGTGCGTTACCGCATCGACGTGGGTCGTGAGCATGGCGTCGAAGTGCGCGACATCGTCGGCGCCATCGCCAACGAAGCCGGCATCGAGAGCCGCTTCATCGGCCGCATCGGCCTGTACGAGGAATCGAGCACGGTCGAACTGCCAGGCGGCATGCCCGCCGAAGCGGCCAACGCCCTGAAGCGTACCCGCATCCGCGGCGTGCCGATTAACCTGCGCATCGACGAAGGCCGCCCGGGCGGCAGTTTCGGCGGCGAACGCAAGTTTGGCGGCGGCGAGCGGAAATTTGACGGCGAACGCAGCTTCAAGAAAAAGAACTTCGACCGCTGAGCGCCCGGCTCAAAGTCATCGAAAGCCACGGTACGCCGTGGCTTTTTCTTTTCCGCTGCGCACGATCCAAGCGCTACGAAGAACCGTGGCGGACACGTGATTTCTCACCCCTGCCCCCGTCACTCCACCACCGCTCGCACCAGCATGGAAAACAGTTCCTGCGAATACTGGTACTTCTTCTCCTTGGGCGGGAAGCGTGCGTCATACGCTTCCACCTGGGCGGCTTCAAACTCATACGCCGCACTGGTCTGGAGTTTCCACGGTTGGCCGGAGGCAAAAAAACCGGGACGCAGTTCGAGTACCAGGAGCCCGAGGGGATACCTCCCGTCAAGCATGCTGACCCCCATATCCCGTCCCGTCTTGAAGCCATGCTTGCAGTAGTTGTGGGGGTCGCCCAGGACAAGGATAGCCGGATACCCTTTCTGCGCCGCCAGTTTCCGGGCGTGCTCGATCAACGCCGAACCCACGCCCCGCCGCTGCCATGCCGGATGCACGCACAATGGCCCGAAGGTAGCCGTCTCGACTTTCTTGCCCAGTTCGTCGATCACCCATGAGCGGGTGAACATGATGCTGCCAACGATCTGCTTATCCACCTCTGCGACAAAAGTCAGGTCTGGCAGAAAGTCCTCGTGACTGCGGATCACGTGCGCGGTGTAATGCTCATCGCAACCCGGCCTGTACAGATTCCAGAAGGCTTCGCGGGTCAGCACCTCAACCGGGTAGCGGTCGTCTTCGTTTTCAAGCCTGATTTTTATTTCCCAAGCATGACTGTCTGCCCGGTGTTCGTTTCTGATAGTGATATTCATGTCGATATCCAAGTTAGTGAGGACTGCCGGCCACGACTGTGGCCGTGCCCGTTGTGTCATTGATTGTCGAGTTGCGGTCGAACCGCGCGAAGACCGGCTGCGTTGATCCGGTAGGGCAGCCCGTTTTTTGAGCTGATGAGGCGTTTGCCTCGCAACTTCTGGAAGACTGAAAGCGTGCAGTCCGTCAGAAGCAAGCCGTCGCGGGTGAAACAATCGACTGAGGAGATGCGGCCCCTGTCATCACGCCCATGCGCAATGCAGCCGCCTTTTGCGAGGACGTGAAGCGTCCTCTGCTCTGGCCTTGAAATGTTCATTATTGGAGAGTCTGAAAGCAATCAAATACACGACAGCGATCGCCCCGAGGGGGTGATCGCTACTCATCCTGCATGGCGATAACAGACAGCCCGGAATTCGGGACTGCGTTATCGGATTGCTACACTCTCCAACATACTCAGCCTATGAAATAGATTCCGGCCAGCACGTACAGTTTTTACAATGCTGCCGATCTGCATATTCTAGCCCCGACGGGAATCCTCAAACAAGTGAATTGCCGGGATTTCCCGGATGTTCTGACCACTCTGCTTAGTTAGCGGCCGCCAAGGCACCGAGAAACGAACATATCTCCGCCGCCCTCCAACAGCGGAGAAGCCGGGCTTTTCCAGCTGGAAACTCCGATAATAGCGGCCGATTCGTTTTGAACCCTCTCTGGAATCCCCGCATGGAAATCAAGGTCAATTTTCTCGACAAGCTTCGCCAGGAAGCCAAATTCGACGACTTCACGGTAATCGCCGACCAGCCCATCCGCTACAAGGGCGACGGCTCGGCGCCGGGGCCGTTCGATTACTTCCTCGCCTCGTCGGCCTTGTGCGCGGCCTACTTCGTCAAGCTCTACTGCGACACGCGCAACATCCCGACCGAGCACATCCGCCTGTCGCAGAACAACATCGTCGATCCGGAAAATCGCTACAAGCAGACCTTCAAGATTCAGGTCGAACTGCCGCCGGACATTTCGGCCAAGGACCGGCTGGGCATTTTGCGCTCCATCGACCGCTGTACCGTCAAGAAGGTGGTACAGACCGGGCCGGAGTTCATCATCGAGGAAGTCGAGAACCTCGACGCCGACGCGCAGGCGCTGCTGACCATCAACCCGGAGGCCGGTACGCAGACCTTCATCGCCGGCAAGGATCTGCCGCTCGAGCAGACCATCGCCAACATGTCCGGCCTGCTCGCCGGGCTGGGCATCAAGATCGAGATCGCCTCGTGGCGCAACCTGGTGCCCAACGTCTGGTCGCTGCATATCCGCGACGCACATTCGCCGATGTGCTTCACCAACGGCAAGGGCGCGACCAAGGAAAGCGCCCTGGCTTCGGCGCTCGGCGAGTACATCGAGCGGGCGAGCTGCAACCATTTCTACAACGACAACTACTGGGGCCCGGAGATCGCCAACGCGCCCTTCGTGCATTACCCCGAAGAACGCTGGTTCAAGCCGGGCAAGAAGGATGCGCTACCCAAGGGCCTGCTCGACGATTACTGCCTGGAGATCTACAACCCGGACGGCGAACTACGCGCCTCGCACCTCTATGACACCAACTCCGGCAATACCGAACGCGGTATCTGTGCGCTGCCCTACGTCCGCCAGTCGGATGGCGAGACGGTGTATTTCCCGACCAATCTGATCGACAACCTGTTCCTGAGCAATGGCATGAGCGCCGGCAACACGCTGGTCGAGGCGCAGGTGCAATGCCTGTCGGAAATCTTCGAGCGGGCGGTCAAGCGCGAAATCCTGGAGGGCGAAATCGCGCTGCCCGACGTGCCGGCCGAAGTGCTGGCAAAGTACCCCGGGATTGTCGCCGGCATCGAGGAGCTGGAAAAGCAAGGCTTCCCGGTGCTGGTCAAGGATGCCTCGCTGGGCGGCGAATTCCCGGTCATGTGCGTGACCCTGATGAATCCGCGCACCGGCGGCGTGTTCGCCTCCTTCGGCGCGCATCCGAGCCTGGAAGTGGCGCTTGAACGCAGTCTCACCGAACTCTTGCAGGGCCGCAGCTTTGAAGGCCTCAACGATCTGCCCCGGCCGACCTTCGAAAGCAATGCCGTCACCGAGCCGAACAATTTCGTCGAACACTTCATCGACTCCAGCGGCGTCGTCTCCTGGCGCTTCTTCAGCGCCCGGGCCGATTACGATTTCGTCGAATGGGACTTCTCCGGCCACGGCGAAAATTCCAATGCCGACGAAGCGGCTACCCTGTTCGGCATTCTCGAAGCCATGGGCAAGGAAGTGTACATGGCGGTCTACGACCAACTCGGCGCCACCGCCTGCCGCATCCTGGTACCGGGTTACTCCGAGATCTACCCGGTCGAGGACCTGATCTGGGACAACACCAACAAGGCGCTGGCCTTCCGTGAAGACATCCTCAACCTGCACCGCCTCGATGATGCCGCGCTGGAAGCACTGCTCGAACGCCTGGAAGAGAGTGAACTTGACGACTACACCGACATCATCACGCTGATCGGCGTTGAATTCGACGAGAACACCGATTGGGGCCAGCTGACGATCCTCGAATTGAAGCTGTTGATCAACCTGGCCCTGCAGCAGCTCGACACGGCCAAGGAACAGGTCGAGGCTTACCTGCAATACAACGAGAATACCGTCGAGCGCGGCTTGTTCTATCAAGCCCTGAACGTAGTGCTTGAAGTGGTGCTCGACGACGGGCTGGCGCTCGACGATTACGAAGCCAATTTCCGGCGCATGTTCGGCGACCGGTGCATGGATGCGGCGATCGGCTCGGTAGACGGCAGCGTGCGCTTCCACGGCTTGACGCCGACGAGCATGAAGCTGGAAGGGCTGGAGCGCCACCAGCGCTTGATCGACAGCTACAAAAAGCTGCACAGCGCGCGGGCCAAGGCACAAGGCGGCTAGGCCGGCGGCAAATCGGGAGAAACCGGCGCGTGAATCGCTCCGCCGGTCCCGACCGGCTCACGCGAGGAATGCCTTGCTCAGGAAGCCGATAACCGCGCAGCCGGCAATCACCTGGATGACGCCGGCCTTGAAGCGGAACAGCGCAATGGCCGCCCCCACGGCGATGAGCGCCGACACCCACTCGAACGAACCGTCAAATCCCTTCGGCCACAGCACGTGGTAACCGAAGAACAGGGCCAGGTTGACGATGACGCCAACCACCGCTGCAGTGATGGCGGTGAGCGGTGCGGTGAATTTCAGGTCGTTGTGGGTCGTCTCGATGAACGGACCACCCATCAGGATGAAAATGAAAGACGGCAGAAAGGTGAACCAGGTGACCAGCATGGCCGCCACCGCACCGGCCATGAACAGGCTGTCCGGTCCGAAGACCGCCTTGACGTAGCCGCCGACGAAACCGACGAAGGCAACGACCATGATCAGCGGCCCCGGCGTCGTTTCGCCGAGCGCCAGGCCATCGATCATCTGCGTCGGCGTCAGCCAGCCGTAGCTGCCCACTGCCCCCTGGTAGACATAAGGCAGCACCGCATAGGCGCCGCCGAACGTCAGCAGCGCCGCCTTGGTGAAGAACCAGCCCATCTGGGTCAGCGTATGGTCCCAGCCGTAACGGGCGGTCAGCAGCCCCATGGGCACCAGCCACAGCAGGCTGCCGATCAGCGCAACCCTGCCCAGCTTGCCCCAGGTAAACCGGGCGTGGCCGGGTGTCGGCGTATCGTCGTCAATCAGCGCCCGACCGAAGGACTTTTCCGCCTTGCCGTGCCCACCGCCGGCCTTGAATTTGTCCGGTGCGCTGCGCCCGCCGAAATAACCTGCCACCGCAGCCGCAGCAACGATGACCGGGAACGGCACATTGGCGGCAAAGATGGCGACGAAGGAAGCGGCGGCAATCGCCCACAGCAGGCTGTTCTTCAGCACGCGCGATCCAATGCGATGCGCCGCCTGGACGACAATGGCCGTCACCGCCGGCTTGATGCCGTAGAACAGGCCGGCCACCAGCGGCATGTCGCCGAACGCGATGTAGACCCACGACAGCCCGATCAGGATGAACAGCGAGGGCAGCACGAATAATCCGCCGGCGACGATCCCTCCCCGGGTACGGTGCATCAGCCAGCCGATGTAGGTCGCCAGCTGCTGTGCCTCCGGTCCCGGCAGCACCATGCAGTAGTTCAAGGCATGCAGGAAGCGGCGCTCGGAAATCCAGCGCCGGCGCTCCACCAGTTCCTGATGCATGATGGCGATCTGCCCGGCAGGGCCGCCAAAACTGATGAAACCGAGCTTCAGCCAAAACAGGAAGGCCTGCCAAAAACTGACATCGGCCGGCTGGGCATCGGGTGATTCAGGCAGGAGAGATTGGGGTGTCGTCATGTTGCCGAGCATGGTACCGAGTTGCCTGCACAAAGTGGATAGGCCGTCGCCGCAAACCAACGGTGAGCCGGATGAAACATTCCTGTAAGACCGGCTTAACCGCAACGAAATACGCGACTTCTACGCTGTTGGTCCATTCAACCCCACCGCCCATACCATGAAAAAAAACTTTGCCCTGGCCATCCTGGCTTCGCTCAACATGACCGGCGCGATGGCCGATCAGGCCTTCCCTGCCACGCTGGTCGGCCATGCCGTGTTGCCGGCCAAGACTTTCCTCGCACCGCCGAAGGATGCGCCCGAGAGCCTCAAGGTTTCCGGCAAATACACCGGTCCGGATAGCAAACGGGTCGATGCAGTGGGCAGCCTGCCGGGGAACTCCTACCTCTCCGACAAGGGCACGCCGCGCCCGACCCATGTCGCGTTGCCGTTCAAGAATCAGCCGGTGCAAGGGTTTTCGGGCATCAAATCGAACGCCGACGGCACGTTCTGGGTGCTGCAGGATAACGGCTACGGCGCCAGGAACAACAGCGCCGACGCCATGCTGATGTTCCATCGCGTCAGGGCGGATTGGCAGAAAGGCGGCGTCACCCTGCAAAACACTGCTTTCCTGCACGACCCGGAGCGCAAGGTGCCGTTCCTGATCGTCAATGAAGGCACCAAGCAGCGCTACCTGACCGGAGCCGACTTCGACATCGAGTCGATCCAGCCGATCGGCGACGCCATGTGGTTCGGCGACGAACTTGGCCCCTACCTGATCAAGACCGACCGCCAGGGCAAGGTGCTGGCCGTGTTCGAAACGAAGCTGGACGGCAAGACACTGAAGTCGCCCGACCATTTCTCGGTGACCACTCCGGCCACGCCCGGCAATTTCGCCACCACGGTGCGCCGTTCGCGCGGCTACGAGGGCATGGCCGCGTCGAAGGACGGCCAGTTCCTCTACCCGCTGCTCGAAGGCCCGCTGTGGAACGCCGACGACAAGAAGTGGGAACAGAAGGATGGTCGCGACTACCTGCGCATCCTCGAATTCAACGTCGCCAAGGGCGAATGGACCGGCCGCTCGTGGAAATATCTGGTTGAGCAGAACGGCAACAATATCGGCGACTTCAACATGATCGACGCCGATACCGGCCTGATCATCGAGCGCGACAACGGCGAAGGCCTGCCCGAGCACGCCTGCAACGGCCCGGCCCGCCCGGATTGCCAGAATGTGCCGGCCAAGTTCAAGCGCATCTACAAGATCAGCCTGAAGGACGCCGACAGCGAAGGCTTCGTCAGGAAGATCGGCCACATCGATCTGCTGAACATCGACGATCCGAAGCGGGTCGCGCGCCGCGGCGGCAAGGACGGCAAGTTCACCTTCCCCTTCGTCACCATCGAGGACGTGGATGTCGTCGACGCCGAGCACATCGTCGTCGCCAACGACAACAACCTGCCGTATTCGGCCGCCCGCCAGCCCAACCTGCAGGACGACAACGAATTCATCCTGCTGCACGTTCCCGAACTGCTGAAGGCCCGCTAAATGAAGCGCATCAATCAAACCCTCAAGCACCTCTGGCTGGTGCTGGCCCTCGCCGCCGGCACCGCGCTGGCCGACACGCCGGTGCTCGATATCTACCTCGCCCGCCATGGCCAGACCGACTGGAACCTGGAAAAACGCCTGCAAGGCGGCACCGACAACCCGCTCAACGACACGGGTCGTCAGCAGGCCAGAGAGCTCGGCGACAAGCTGGCCGGCGTACCGATCACGGCGGTCTATAGCAGTGGCCTCGTCCGCGCCAGGGAAACCGCCGCGCTCGCCCTGCCGGCGGTCAAGGCCACACCGCTGGCGGACCTCTCCGAACGCAGCTTCGGCAAGTTCGAGGGCATGTACGAAGACGGGCGCGATGCGGCGATGTCCGCCGAGTTCAAGGCACGCGGCAGCCAGCCGGACGATGCGCTGGACGGCGGCGAATCGCTGAACAGCCAGGCCGAGCGCGTAGCCAGGGCCATCGACCAGATCCGCCACGGCAAGGCCAAAGGCAGCGTTCTGGTGGTCAGCCATGGCGGCGTCACCCCGCTGATCCTCGGCCACCTGCTGAAATTGCCGGTAGCCGAGGCGGTCGCCCGCATCAAGCAATCGAACGACGAGGTCTATCTGGTACGCCTGATCGGCAAGCAGCCGCCGCAGGTTTTCAAGCTGATCAGCCGCGACATGCTCGAACAGCTGTAATCGCCGCTGTTCATACAAAGCGGCATCCGGCGAAGCGCGATACAAGAGCCGGCCATGCAGACATGCCTGCATGGCCGGCTCTCTCCATTCAAGGCAACAACCCGTGCCCCCTTGGTTACGCCCGGCTCACGCAAAACCCGGCAGCGTCTTTCGCTTCACCCCTGCCGGAAGCTCTCCGGTGCGATGCCATGACGGGCGAGCTTGTCGTAGACGGTTTTTTTGGGGGTATGCAACAGTTCGGCGGCACGCGCCACGTTGCCGCCGGTCCGATCCAGGGCATCCTCGATGATGCGTCGCTCGGCGGCATCGACCTGCTCGGCCAGCGACGGTAGCGCCGAGGCAGCCGGCCCGCTGCCGCCCAGCCCGTCCGGCATGCCCAGCGCCCAGCGTTCCGCCACGTTCTTCAGTTCGCGGACATTGCCGGGCCAGTCGTGCGCCCCCCAGCGGGCGAGGTCGGCCGGTGTCCAGGTCGCCGACGGGCGCTGGAAGCGCGCGGCGGCCTCGTGCAGGAAATGCGCCATGAGCAGCGGGATGTCCTGGCGACGCTGACGCAATGGCGGCAGGTCGAGGCTGACGACGTTGAGCCGGTAATAGAGGTCGGCGCGGAACTGCCCGGCGTCGGACAGCGCCTTGAGGTCGGCCTTGCTGGCGGCGACCAGGCGGCAATCGACGGGAATGGCCGAATTGCTGCCCAGACGTTCGACGCTACGTTCCTGCAGCACGCGCAGCAGCTTGACCTGCAGGTTGAGCGGCATCGATTCGATTTCGTCGAGGAACAGCGTACCGCCGCCGGCATGCTCGATACGGCCGATGCGCCGTTTGCCGGCGCCGGTGAAGGCGCCCGCCTCATGGCCGAACAACTCGCTTTCGAACACCGTTTCCGGCAAGGCGCCGCAATTGATCGCCACGAAGGCGCCGCGCCGGCCGCTGGCGTCGTGAATGGCGCGGGCGACAACCTCCTTGCCGCTGCCGGTCTCGCCATTGAGCAGGATATCGATCCCGGTCGGCGCCAGGGTACCGACCAGCTGGCGCAGGTGCTGGATGGCCGGCGACTGGCCGACGATACGCGCCACCCCGCCCTCGCCCTGCCCGGCCAAGCGCTCCTTGAGCAGGCGGTTCTCGACGATCAGCGCCCGTTTTTCCACCCCGCTGCGCACGGCGGCGATCAGGCGCTCCGACGGGAAAGGCTTTTCGATGAAGTCGTGGGCGCCTTCGCGCATGGCCTCGACGGCCATCGCCACGTCGCCGTGGCCGGTCATCAACAGCACCGGCAACTCGCGGTCGAAGCGGCGGACGTCGCGCAGCAGTTCCAGTCCATCCTTGCCCGGCAGGCGCACATCGCTGACCACCAGCGCCGGATTGCCGGCGGCCAGCGCGGCGAGCATGGTTTCGCCGTCGGCAAAGCCGCGCACGGCAATGTCGGCCAGCGACAACGCCTGCTCGCAGCCCTTTCGGACGGCCGCATCGTCCTCGACCAGGAAGACGAGCGGCTCAGCCATGAAGTACCGCCTTGGCGTAGCTCGGTCGGTGCAGTTCGGTCGTTTCAACGCTCAGCTGCACTTCGCCGGGCGTGTGTCCGGCGACAAGCGGTGCCAGTGCGGCGAGCAGGCTGTCGGCCAGCGCCTTGCGTTCCTCGTCGGTGCGCCCGGAAAGCATGGCGACGGCGACATGCGCGAAGCCGCGCGGCGTGTCGCGCACGCCGACCTGGTGACAGTCCAGCGCGCATGCCCGGCTCTTGATGTCGGATTCGCCGAACAGGCCGGAATCGAACATGGCTTCGTTAAGTGCCGCGAGCGCCTGGGCCGGATCGAAGTCGGCCAGGTTGCGGGTGTATTCAAGCGTCAGATGCGGCATGGTTTTCTCCTGCGGCGGGCAAGCGGAGCGCAAAGACGGCACCGCCTTCCGGGGCGTTGTAGGCGCTCAGGGTGCCGCCGTAACTTTCGGCAATGGTAAGCGAAATGGCCAGCCCCAGCCCGAGGCCTTCGCCCGCCGGCTTGGTGGTGTAGAAGGCCTCGAACAGATGCGAGCGCGCCTCATCGCTGAGGCCCGGCCCGTGGTCATGCACGGCGATGCAGACCTGGGAATCCTCGGTCGCGACGGATACATCAAGCAGCGGTTCGGCCTGCCCGGCCACGGCATCCAAGCCGTTGCGCAAGAGGTTCACGAGAATCTGCTCCAGGCGGCCCGCTTCGGCCAGGCAACACAAGCCGGCAGGCGGCGCGGCAACGGCGATGCGCGCGCCGATCTCGCGCCGGCGCGGCTCAACGATCAGCAAGGCATGTTCGATGGCCGGTGCTACGCTCACCGCCTGCGGCGTCGCCGCCTCCTTGCGGGCGAAGGTCTTGAGCTGGCGAACGATGCGTCCGGTGCGGCCGACCAGATCGGAAATCATCCGCAGGTTTTCGGCGACTTCCTCGGTACGGCCGCGCGCCAGCAAGGCGGAAGCGTTGTCGGCAAAAGTCTGCAACGCGGCCAGCGGCTGATTGAGTTCATGGCTGATGCCGGCCGACATCTGCCCCAAGGTGGTCAGCTTGCCTGCCTGCACGGCGGCGTCGCGGGTCTCGCGCAGGATGGCCTTGGTGCGTTCCAGCGCAACGACCTGTTCGGTCAGGTCGGCCGTGCGCTCGGCGATGCGCTCCTCCAGCTCCGCGTAGAAACGCCGCAGCTCTTCCCGGCGCTGGCGACGATGCCGGAAGTGGGCGGCCAGCCCGAGCAGGAAGGCGGCGGCAAACGCCACGGCAACGCCGCCGCCCAGCGCCACGGCGCGCGCCTCGCCGGTGTCGCCGAACTGGACGATCTGCCAGCCCAGGCTGCCGACCGGCCGGGCGTGGATCATCCTTTCGCGCGCCGTCCCGCCCGGCAGGGCGATGCGCCGGGGTTCGCCCCCGGTGATGCCGATGGGCTGGTCGGCCAGCAGCGGAACCGGCTGGCTGCCGTATTGCTGGGTTTCCTCCAGCCGTGCCTTGACCGCCTCCGGCAGCGGCGCGAGGGCACGGTAACGCCACCGGCGCTCCGAAGCCAGGAAGACGACGCCATCGCTGTCGGTCAGCAACTGGGTGTCGCCCGTGCCGGACAGGGCCTGCTCCATGCCTTCGAGGCCGACCTTGAGCACGATGACGCCCAGCGCCCGGCCCTGATCGCGGACCGGTGCCGCCAGGAAGTAACCCGGCTCGCCGGTGGTGACGCCGATACCATAGAAACGGCCGAGCCCGCCTTCCAGCGCATCGCGGAAATAGGGACGGAAAGCGTAGTTATGGCCCACGAAACTGCGCGGCAGGCGCCAGTTGCTGGCGGCCAAGGTGTTGCCCCGGGCGTCGATCAGAAAGGCCACGGCAACCGACGCGCCCTGCTGCGCGGCTTCGAGGTAGGCATTGGCGGCCGCCTGCCGCCGGGGATTGTCCGGTTCGTGCAGCAATGCGGCTAGCGCGGGATCGAGCGCGAGCAGGCCGGGCAGCGATTCGTGCCGGGCCAGCGTCGCCTCGAGCGACAGGGCAAAGGCATCGAGACGCTGCGCCGCCAGATGCCGCTCGCTGTCCAGGTGGCTGTTCAGCAACAGGCGGTAGGCCAGCCAGCCGAGCAGCACGCAGGCGAGCAAGGCGGCCCCGGATAGCCACAGGGACCTGAATGAGCGAGTGACGGCATCCGGGGAATTCACGCCGTCATCCTAACGGTTTGGCAGGTACTCAGTCGACTGCCGCCAGCTTCATTTCGGCATCGGCATGACGCTGCTGCTCTTCCATGACCAGCCGCCCCAGCTCACGCTTCAGATCGTTGAAGGCCGGCGACGCCGGGTCGCGCGGACGCGGCATGTCCACAACCTGGTCCCGCTTGACCGTGCCCGGACGGTAGGTCATCACCACGATGCGGTCGGCCAGGTAGATCGATTCCTCGATCGAGTGCGTCACGAAGAGGATCGTCTTGCCCAGCTTTTCCCAGATGCGCAGCAATTCGTCCTGCAGGTTGCGCCGGGTCAAGGCGTCGAGCGCGCCGAACGGCTCGTCCATCAGCATGATCGGCGAGTCGAGCGCCAGCACGCGGGCAATCGCCACCCGCTGGCGCATGCCGCCCGAGAGGTCTTTCGGGAAGCGGTCGCGGAAGTCCTTGAGGTGCAGCAGGTCGAGCAGTTGATTGACCACCAGGTCGATTTCGGCTTTTTCCTTCTTTTGCACCTCAAGGCCGAAGGCGATGTTCTGGCCCACGGTCATCCACGGGAAGAGTGCGTATTCCTGGAAGACCATGCCACGGTCCGGGCCGGGGGAGCGGATGGTTTTCTGGGCGATGACGATCTGTCCGTCGGAGGGCGGCTGGAAGCCGGCCACGGCGTTGAGCAGGGTGGATTTGCCGCAGCCCGAGGGGCCGAGCAGGCAGACGAATTCGCCGGGCTGGATGGTGAGGTTGATGTCTTTGAGGGCCACGACGTCGCCGCCGGGGGTCTTGAAGACTTTTTGTACGTTGTCGATCAGGATGGGGCTGCTCATGTTAGTGCTCCAGGCCACGGTGCCAGCGCAGCAGGTGGTTGTTGAGGCGGCTCACCGCCGTGTCGATGGCCAGGCCGAGCAGACCGATGGTGATCATGCCGGCGATGATCTTGTCGGACCACATGAATTCGCGGGCTTCGAGGATGCGAAAGCCGAGTCCGTCATTGACGGCGATCATTTCGGAGACGATGACGACGATGAAGGCGGTGCCGATGCCGATGCGCACGCCGGCGAGGATGTAGGGCGTGGCGGCGGGGAGGATGACGCGGGTGAACATGGTCCATTGCCCGACGCCGAGGTTGCGTGCCGCCCGCAGGTAGATGCCATCCACCTGACGCACGCCGGCGATGGTGTTCATCAGCACCGGGAAGAAGGCGCCGATGGCGATCAGGAAGAAGGATGGGGGATTGCCCAGACCGAACCACAGGATGGCGAGCGGGATGTAGGCAATGGGCGGGATCGGCCGCAGGATTTGCATCAGCGGGTTGAACAGGGCGTAGATGCGGGTGTTGGCGCCCATCAGCAGACCGAGCGGCAGGGCCAGGCCGGCGCCGATCAGAAAGCCGGCGATGACGCGGTAGAGGCTGGAGTAGGCGTCATGCAGCAGTTCGCCGGAGAAGGCCCAGGCCAGCCAGGATTGCCCGGCTTCCTGCGCTTGCGCCGGCAGCAGGTAGGCCCACCACTTGGCGGCTACCGCCGACGGCGCCGGCATCACGACCGCCGAGAACAGGCCCGCCCGCGAGCAGGCTTCCCAGAGGATGAGCACGAGTACCGGTACCAGTGCGCCTTGGGCGAAGTCTTTGATCTTGTGCATCATGACCTCATTTCACCTTCAGGTCCGCCTTGGCCTTCTGCAGAAGGTCAAGCTTCACCCACTCAGAGGCTTTCAGCGGCTTGCTCATGCGACCGACGCCGTACTTGTTCATGTAGTCGGTGGTGATATCGATGTGCTCCAGCGACACGTCATAGGTGTAGTCGGCGTTGTCCATCGCATCCTTGAAATCCTGCGAGGTGATCTGCCCCTTGAACATCTGCTCACGCACGTATTTTTCGGCCAGCGCAGTGTCGTTGTTGAACAGCGTGGTGGTCTCGACGAAACACTTCATCAGGCGCTGCGCAACGTCCTTCTTCTCGTTGTACATCTTCTCGGTCATGACCAGCAGGCGCACCGGCTCGCCCATCTTGGTCGTGTAGGGCTTCATGATCTCGACCCCGAATTTCTTGTTGAGCGCCTGCGAGGACTGCGGCTCCGACTGGCACATGGCGTCGATCTGCTTGGCAGCCAATGCCTGGTTGAGATCCGCGAAGGCGAGGAAGACGATCTGCACGTCCTTGCCCGGCTTGTCCGACCAGGTCAGGCCGGCCTTTTCCAGTTCGGCGTAGAGCAGCAACTCGTGCGCGCCGCCGCGGGTCACCCCGACCTTCTTGCCCTTCATGTCCTGCAGCGACTTGATGCCGCTATCGATACCGGCGACGATGCGCGCGCCGCCCTTGGCAAAGCCGGCTACGGTGACGATCGGCACGCCATTGGCCCGCCCGGAGATGGCGCCATCGGAGGCCAGCGCCGCAATGTCGATCTCCCCGGCGACAATCGCCGGCATGATGTCCGGCCCCTTCGGGAACATGCGTTCCTCGACCTTCAGGTTGTACTTGCCACAGGCTTCCTTCATGTACGACACCGCGCCGTAATGGGCAAATTTCAGATTGCCGAGTCGAACGACATCAGGCGCCTGAGCCTGGGCCAGAAACGGTGTAGCCAGGCCAAGGCTGGCCAGGATGGCAAGACGAATGTTTTTTTGCATGGAACGCTCCTCCGGGTTTTAGTCAGATCCGCTTGGCGGACGATTACCTATCGCAGGAGGCATGCCAGGACGAAAAAAACCGGCAACCCATTGTATTAACGGCAATTTAAGTGGAATCCAACGCCCATCGAATGCGAAAACCCGGATTTTCAGATCGAAATCGTGCGGAATTCCGCACAACGCCATCTCCTGCATCGGGATGCCTGCATTCCTCTCTCTTGAGGCGCTTTTCGGCTCGCCGGAATCAACAAACGAGGCTTGAACTCATCATCGCAATGGCAGCGCAAAGAAGGCAGCATCTAACACGATGGCATCACAGTGTTGCACAGCAGCATGAAGCAGGCACAAGCCGCCCCTCCCCCATTTTTCATGCACAGCGAAACAAACGCTCGTTTATTTCCATAAACTAGAAATTCGCCACCGCATTCAACAAAAAAGCGACAACATTTGATTTACATCAACCACACAGCATGCTGCGGTGCAGCAATGTCCACTGAATATTGTTACAATCGATCCGTTGTAATTATTAATTTCCAATTCAAGGAGCCACCGATGTCCATCAATCCCGAGCAATTCGCCGCTGCCAACAAGGCTGCCGTTGATTCCCTCCTGGCTGTTGCCAACACCGCCCTGGCTTCGGCCGAGCGTATCGCCACCCTGAACCTCGACACCGCCCGCTCGGTCCTCGAAGATTCCGCCGCCAACGCCAAGGCCCTGATGGGTGCCAAGGACGTCAAGGACGCCGTGGCCATCCAGGCTTCGCTGGCCCAACCGGGTGTCGAGAAGGCTGTTGCCTACGGCAAGTCGGTCTACGAAATTTCTGCCCAGATGCAAGAACAACTGAGCAAGATGGTCGAAGCCCAATTCGGCGACTTCCAGAAGAACGTTGCCGGCATGCTGGAAAAGGCTGCCAAGTCTGCCCCGGCCGGTTCCGACGTTGCCGTTGCCGCCGTCCAGAGCGCCATCGCTGCCGCCAACTCCGCCTTCGACAACATGCGCAAGGCTGCCCAGCAAGTCACCGACCTGACCCAGAGCAACATCGCCGCCGCCACCAGCGCCACCGTCAAGGCCGCCAAGAAGGCTTCCGGCAAGTAATCCGGCTGTTTTTCAGCCATCCGAAGCCCGCGCCTGACGCGGGCTTTTTTTTGCCTGCTTCTACAACCCCAATGCAGCGCGAACAGCAGGAACCAGCCGGGCACGTATGTCGTCGCGCACGGCAATGAAGCTTTCCAGGCTTTCCCCGTGCGGATCGTGAAAACCAACATGGATGCGCGGCACCGGGTACGGAAAAACGGGGCAGGTTTCCTTGGCGTTGTCGCAGACGCTGACCACCAGATCAATCGCCGTCCCCATCACGCTCGCCACATCTTTCGGGAACAGGCCATCGGTCGGCAGGCCGGCCAGATGCAACGCCTCTATCGCGCCGTCCGCCACCTTGGCTTGCGGCTGCGTACCCGCCGACAGGGCGCGTACCCTGCCCGCCAGATCGTGGTTCAGGATTGCCTCGCCCATCTGGGAGCGGCATGAATTCCCGGTACACAGCACCAGCACGACTTTCAATGGCGACATGTACGTTCCCTCCTCCGCTCAGCGCGTAGCCGAGCGCAGCATGTAAAGGTACAGCGACTCGACCCGCTCCCTTGCCCACGGCGTACGGCGCAGGAACTTGAGACTGGAGGCGATGCTCGGCTCGTGATTGAAACAGCGGATGTCGATCTGCCGCCCCAGTTCATCCCAGCCGTAATGCGCGACGAGCTGCTGCAGGATCATCTCCAGCGTCACGCCATGCAGCGGGTTGTTCGGTTGTTCTTGGGCCATTCCTGAGCCAACCGGATTCGCGCCGGTCGTGATCAGCGCTTGCGCTGTTTGGGTAGCGGCTTGCGCTGGCGCTGGCCGGGACGGGCCTTGGCGGCTTCCGGCTTCGGTTTGGGCACGAGCAGATTCTTGCCCCCGCCGGCCGCCGCCGCGCGATGGGCCAGCATGGCGGCGCGCAGCTGTTCAGCCGGAATGGCCACGGCTTCTGCATCGCCAGCGGTCGTATAGGCAACCAACAGGCTGCGCAAGGCGCTCAGGCGATCGGCCATCTCACCCTTGCGCGGCAGGGCTTCGATCTGGCTCTCGGCTGCCGGGGTCAAGGCCACCCCGCCGTCGCGCGCAAGCAGCAGACCATTTTGGCCCAGGCGGGCAAAGGCTTCACTGAGCTTTTCCTCGTTCGGGATATTGCCCTGGATCAGGTCGATGGCGGCCATGATTTCAGGCAGTTCGGCGGGGCGGCGCTTGGCGGCGAGTGCCGTGGCAAGCAGGAGAAGCGGATCGTGATCGTGAATCGGGTACATGGACGGCCTTGAGAAAAGCAAAGATCAACCGAACATCGGCTGGCGTTCGCGAGGTTCGCAGTTTAAAGCCAGCCGCCGTTCATTGCCGGATTCATTTTGGTATTTCGGAAAATAAACCACGCCGCACTCCCTCATGAAAAAGGCCCGAGCAAGCCGGGTCTTGTCCAGGTCATGCCTGCCGCATCAGCTCGCCTCGGCCATCGGGACCAGGAAATCCTTGCTGATTCCGTCGCCGAGCAAGTA
>CALJZP010000105.1 GCA_937983545.1 uncultured Azonexus sp. | reverse complement strand
GCCGCGCCGGGCAGCGCCGCCACACCATGGACCGGGCAGGCACTGATCGTCGCCGCCGCGGGCAATCGCGGCGATCGCACGACGGCGCCGTACCGGCCGGTCGGACTGAATGCAAGCGAGATCCGCGTCTTCGGCCCGCGCGGCGGCGAACAGGCTTTTCCGGTCGAGGCCGGCGTCGCCCGCCTGCGCAGCCCGGCCCCGGAATCAGGCAACTACCACTGGCTGAGCGCCCGTGCCGAAACACCCGCCCATGTAGTGATCGCCTCGACCATCTGGTATGCGAGCAACCCGGGCCCCGCTCCGGTCGACCTGTTGCGCCGCATCAAGAACGAACTGGAGATCGTCCCCGATCCGCTGCCGCGCGAGCACGCCAGTTATCGTGAAAGCGAAAAATGGCGCTTCATCGTCCGTTACGACGGACGCCCCCTGCCCGACCAGGTCGTCCGCATGGAAACCGAGCGCGGCACGCGAACGGCGTTCACAACGGACGCCGAGGGCATCGCCACCGTCCTCTTCCCGCGCGACTTTCCACCCGATGCCGAGGGTGACGGGCATGCCCGGGCGAAGGCCGGATTCGTGCTGAGCACCGAGCGCCAGGAGGCGGGCCGGCATTTCGTGACCTCGTTCAACCACACCTACGCACCGGACAGCGAACGCGGCCGCAGCCTCGGCTGGGGGGCCGTCTTCGGCCTCGCCGGCATGCTCGGCGCCTTGCCGCTGCTACGCCGCCGCCCCGCGAAGGAGTCATCGTGCTGAAAACCCTCATTCCTACACTCTCCCGGCTGCGCTTCGCGATCCAGCTGGCGATGCTCTTCGTCACCGTCTACGGCAGCCTCCTGGTCGGCACCTACATGGCCGGCAAGATCTCCAACGCCTTGCCCGCGCTGTCCTGCGCCTATGACCAGATGAACGGGGGCTACTGCGTGCTGATCCCCACCCAGCACATCCTGCACCATCGCATCGGCGAGGCGATGGTGCGCGCCCAGCAACTGACCCTGTCGATGATCCTGCCGCTGCTGATGAGCTTCCTCGCCTTCTTCGCCTTCTTCTTCGTGCTCGGCAAGGCGTTCTGCGGCTGGGTCTGCCCCCTGGGCACCCTGCAGGAAGTCGTCGGGCGGATCGGTCGCCGCTTCGGGATCGGCCTGCGCCGACTGACGTCCGCCGACTTGCTCGCCGCCCGCCGCGTGCGTCCGGTCAAGTGGCTGCTTCTGCTCGGACTGGTCTTCCTGCTGCCCCTGCTCACCGGTCTCGGCGTCACGCCTCATACGCTTGGCAATCCCTACTGCGACATCTGCCCGTCGCGCGTCGCCACCACGCTGCTCACCGGCAACACCGATCAGCTCGCCCTGCGCGTCGGCGATGGCTGGAGCTTTGCGCTGGGCGCCGTCGGCGACTTCCTGATCGGTTTCATGATCGTCGGCGGCCTGGCCATCCGCCAGCCCTTCTGCCGCATCTGTCCACTGCTCGCCTTCAACGCGCTGTTCCAGCGCCTGTCGCCGCTGCGCCTGGTCAAGACAGCGCACGCCAACTGCGGTCAGTGCCGCATCTGCAGCGATGCCTGCCCCATGGATATTGAGGAAATATCGCAGCAAGCCGGACGCAAGGCCTATACCGAGGATTGCACGCTGTGCGGACGGTGCGCCGAATACTGCCCGCAGGACGGGACGATCCGGCTGAAATGGGGGCCGCTTGCCCTGTTCTCGTCGCGCCGCGTCTACTACAAGGACAAGGTACGCAGCGAATTGCCGGATGGCAGCGTCAAGCCGTTACGTTTCATGAAGCGCGACGAGGCGGCCGATGCTCGATGACCTTGCGGCCGGCCATGTCGGTCTCGGCACCGTCTGGCTGCTCGGCGTCTCGATGGGCCTGACGGCGTGCACCGTCACCTGTCTCCCTTTCATGGGTACCTGGGCGCTCGGCCGCTCCAGCGGCACGGCGGAAGCCTTCCGCCATACCGCGGTGTTCCTCGCCGGCCGGGTACTGATGTACACCCTGCTCGCCACGTCGGCCGGAATGGCCGGGCTGCATCTCGCCCGGCTGCTGGGCGGCACCTGGGGCAATGCCTTGATCGGCGGCGCCAGCATCGGCGCCGGGCTGTGGCTCATCGTGCGCGCCCACGTCGCCGGATGTCGGCCGAAGCGCCCGACCGCCCAGCCCGTGCGCTTTCAGCGTCGTGCCGACGCCGCGCCCCCCTTCACGCTGGGCGCCACCCTGGCCCTCACGCCGTGCACGCCGCTCGCCTCCTTGCTGGCCCTCGCCGCCCAGAGCGGCAGTGCCCTGTCCGGGGCCGGCTACGGCCTGGCTTTCGGCCTCGGTGCAGCGATGACGCCGATCCTCATTCTCGTCCCCCTCGCCGGCCGGCTCGGCCGCGAACTGCGCGTCGGCCGTCCCTGGCTGTCGCGCTGGCTGATCTGGGCATCGGCTGCCGTCCTGATCCTGCTCGGCCTCCGCCGCCTGCTCGCCTAACCCCTGTCGCGGCGTGGACGCGATGCGCACGGGAAAGGGCAGAGCCCCCGATGCGCCGGTCGAGCGCTACGCCTGCAAGCCGCCGCCCCCGGGGCATGCTAGGATTCGTCACCAATGGACGGCACGCTACCGGTGCCCTGTCCCGGACGCCACCCGACACGCTCCCACCGCCCCCCTGCTTCGATCATGCCCAAGCTCAAGAAACCGCTCACCGCCTTCGTCATCGCCGCCCTGCTCGGCGGCACTGCCTGGTGGTGGACCGTCCAGAAAGCGGCCACGCCCGCCCCTGCCAAGACCGCCCCACCGGTACCCGTGATCGTCGCCCGGGCGGAGAGCGGAGAGATGCCGGTGTTCCTGAATGTCGTCGGGCGGGCCGAGGCCTACGAGGGCGTCACCGTCAAGTCGCGCGTGGACGGCCAGGTACTGTCGGTTGCTTTCACCGAAGGACAATCCGTCAAGCAGGGCGACGTCCTGGTTCGCCTCGACCCGGCCGACTTCGAGGCCCGCGTGGCGCAGGCCGAGGCCGTGGTGGCCCGTGACCAGGCGCAGCTCGCCAAGGCACGGGCCGACCTCGAGCGTTACCAGGGACTGAAGACGCGGGGCTTCGTTTCCGACGAGAAGGTCAACGAAATCCGCACCAACGAGGCAGCCGCCGTCGCTACGCTCAAGGCCGACCAAGCAGCCCTCGAACTGGCCCGCCTGCAGGTTTCCTACACCACCGTGCGCGCGCCCTTCTCGGGCATCGTCGGCGCTCGCCTGGTCTTTCCGGGCTCGACGGTCAAGATCAACGACACGGCGCTGGCGGTCGTCAATCGCGTCGATCCGCTCTATGTCGGTTTCGCCGTCCCGGAACGGCATCTGCAGACCCTGCACCGGGCGGTCAGCAAGGGCCCGATGACCGTGCAACTGGCGTTGCCGGGCAACAAACAAGTCACCTTCGAAGCCAAGGCACGCTTCATCGACAACGCGGTCGATGCCACCACCGGCACCGTCCAGATGAAGGCGGTGCTCGACAACAAGCAGGCACGCCTGACGCCCGGCCAGTTCCTGAACGTCAGCATGATGCTCGACAAGGCGACCGGCGTGGTCCTCGTACCGAACGAGGCGATCCAGCAGGGCGCCGAAGGCAATTTCCTGTACGTCGTCAAAGGCGACGACACGGTCGAAGTCCGCAAACTCGAGATCGTCGCCAGCCACCAGGGCATGACGGCCATCGGCAAGGGTGTGGCGGCCGGCGAAACGGTGGTCACCGACGGCCAGCTGCGCCTGACGCCGGGCGCCACCGTCAAGGCGAAGCCGGCCGGGGGAGCAGCCCCTTCCGCCACGGCCGCACCGGCCAAATAAGGGACATTCATGACCCTGCCTGAACTGTGCATCCGGCGGCCGGTGATGACCACCCTGATGATGGTGGCGCTGCTGATCTTTGGCATCATCGGCTACCGTTCGCTCCCGGTTTCCGAACTGCCGGCCGTCGATTTCCCGACCATCTCGGTCACCGCCAGCCTGCCCGGCGCCTCGCCGGAGACCATGGCCGCCGCCGTCGCGACGCCGCTCGAAGGCCAGTTCTCGACCATCGCCGGGCTGGATTCGATGACATCGACCAGCGCCCAGGGAGCGACCACCATCACCCTGCAGTTCGCCCTCGACCGCAACATCGACGCGGCGGCGCAGGACGTGCAGTCGGCCATTTCCGCGGCCCAGCGCAAGCTGCCGCCCAACATGCCGGCGCCCCCCTCCTTCCGCAAGGTCAACCCGGCCGACTCGCCGATCTTCTATATCGCCATGTCGTCGCCGACCCTGCCCCTGTCGCTGGTCCACGAATACGCCGAAACCCAGCTGGCCCAGCGGCTATCCACCATCCCCGGCGTCGCCCAGGTGCTGATCTACGGCTCGCAGAAGTACGCCGTCCGTGTCCAGGCCAACCCGGACCAACTGGCCGCCCGCGGCATCGGTATCGACGAGCTGCAGCAGGCCATCGCCCAGGGCAACGTCAATCAGCCCGTCGGCCAGCTCGACGGCAGCCGCCAGACCTTCGCCCTCAAGGACAACGGCCAGCTGAACAATGCCGCCGCCTACCGGCCGCTCATCGTCACCTGGCGCAATGGCGCCCCGGTACGCCTGGAGGACGTGGCGACCCCGATCGACAGCGTCGAAAACATCCGCATCGCCAGCTGGAACGTCGATAAGCGCGCCATCGTGCTGGCCATCCAGCGCCAGCCGGGCGCCAACACCATCGAGACGGTCGACGCCATCAAGCGCGTCCTCCCATCCTTCCAATCCAAGCTGCCGGCGGCGGTGAACATGAATATCCTGTTCGACCGCAGCCATTCGATCCGCCATGCCATCGACGATGTGCAATTCACGCTGATCCTGTCGGCGGCGCTGGTCATCCTGGTCATCCTGCTTTTCCTGCGCAATCTCTCAGCCACCGTCATCCCCAGCCTGGCGCTCCCCATCTCGGTGGTCGGCACCTTCGCCGCCATGTCGGTGCTCGGCTACAGCCTGGACAACCTGTCGCTGCTCGCCCTGACGCTGTCGGTCGGCTTCGTCGTCGACGACGCCATCGTCATGCTCGAGAACATCGTCCGCCACGTCGAGGCCGGCGAACCGCCCTTCCAGGCAGCGATCAAGGGAGCCAAGGAGATCGGCTTCACCATCATCTCGATGACCATCTCGCTGATCGCCGTCTTCATTCCTGTGCTCTTCATGCAGGGCATCGTCGGCCGGCTGCTTCACGAATTCGCGGTCACCATCTGCGTTGCCATCCTGGTGTCCGGCTTCGTCTCGCTGACCCTGACGCCCATGCTGTGCAGCCGCTATGTGCGCCACGCCGAGCCGGATTCACATGGCCGGGTCTTCCAGCTCTTCGAGCGTTTCTTCGATGCCCTCCATGCCGGCTACGAGAAGACGCTGCGCCTGGCGATGAGCCACCCGCGAACCATCCTGGCCAGCTTCGTCGCCACGCTACTGATAACCGGCTACCTGTTCACGCACGTGCCCAAGGATTTCATCCCGAGCGGCGACTCCGGCCAGATCATCGCCTTCACCGAAGGGGCGCAGGATGCCTCGTTTGCCTCAATGGTCGCCCACCAGCGAGCAGTGGCGGAAATCGTCGCCCAGGAACCGGACATCGCCTCCTTCATGTCGGCCGTCGGTGCCGGCGGCATCCGGCCGACGGCCAATACCGGCACGGTGTTCATGATCCTCAAGCCGGCCAGCGAGCGGAAATCGACGCCGGACCAGATCATCCAGCGCCTGCGTCCCAAGCTGGCGGCGGTTCCCGGCATCAAGGTATACATGCAGAACCCGCCGGTGATCCGTATCGGCGGCCAGATCACCGCAGCGCAATACCAATACACGCTGCAGGACACCGACCTAGACGAGCTGTACGAATGGACCGGCACGCTGACCCAGAAGATCCGCCAGTTGCCCGGCTTCGTCGACGTCACCAACAACCTGAGCAACCTCAGCCCGGTGGTCGGTATCGACATCGACCGCGACAAGCTGTCCTCGCTCGGCCTCACCTTCGGACAGGTCGAGGATGCCCTGCAGAGCGCCTTCAGCGCCCGCCAGGTTTCCACCATCTACGGCTCCACGGCGCAATACCAGGTCATTCTCGAGGTCGCGCCGGAATACCAGGCCGACCCGCAGGTCCTGTCGCACATCTACGTGCGCGGCAACGGCAAGCTGATTCCGCTCGATACCGTCGCCCGCTTCACGCGCAAGACACAGGCGCTGACCGTCAATCACCAGGGGCAGCTGCCATCCGTCACCATCTCCTTCAACCTGCTGCCCGGCGTTTCGCTGGGCGACGCCGTCGATCGCATCAAGGCGCTCGAGCAGGAAGTCCGCGTCCCGGTCTCGCTGGCCACCAGCCTGCAAGGCACCGCCCAGGCCTTCCAGTCTTCGCTGCAAGGCCTCGGCATCCTCTTGCTCGTCGCCGTGCTGGTCGTCTACCTGGTACTCGGCGTGCTGTACGAAAGCTTCATCCATCCGCTGACCATCCTCTCCGGCCTGCCCTCGGCCGGTCTCGGTGCGCTGATCACCCTGCTCATCTTCAAGGTCGACCTCAGTCTCTACGCCTTCGTCGGCGTCATCATGCTGATCGGCATCGTCAAGAAAAACGCCATCATGATGATCGACTTCGCCCTGGAAAAGCAGCGCAAGGAGGGCGCCCCGCCCCATGACGCCATCTTCCAGGCCAGCCTGGTCCGCTTCCGACCGATCATGATGACCACCATGGCCGCCCTGGTCGGCACCCTGCCCATCGCCCTGGGCATCGGCGCCGGCGCTGAAGTGCGTCAGCCGCTCGGGCTGGCCGTGGTCGGAGGCCTGATGCTGTCGCAGCTACTGACGCTCTACCTGACGCCGGTCGTCTATATCTACCTCGACCGATTCACCGACAAATCCGGCCAGGTGCCGGAAATCGAGGCGGCGGAAAACCCGGTCAACTGAATTGTCTTGTACGGCGTTTAAGCTATAACAAGACCATGTACCGGATTGCCCTGCCCCTTCTTGCCGGCCTGCTGCTCACCCAGCCGGCCAGCGCTGAAATCTACAAATGCCGCCTGCCGAACGGCAAGACGGAGATTTCAAACTCGCCCTGCCCCGGCGGCAGCGGCACGCTGGCCGTACGCCCCGACGAGGCAGTTTCCGAGACGAACCGCCAGCAGGCAGAGCGCGACGTCGAACGCATGCGCAATTACGTGGAGAAGCGCGAAAACACCCAGCGGGCCGACATCGCGGCCGAGCGACAGCTCCAAAGCCAGAAACAGGCGGCCACGGCGAATCCGCCGCGCAGCTACGGCGACCCCGATGCCTGCCTGCGCGACGTCGCCCAGCGCGCCCTCGAAGCAAACCAGCGGGCGCAAATGGAGGCGGAGTGCCGCAACCTGATTCGCCCGCCCGAGCCGGCACAGACCATTCAGGTACCGGTCTATGTGGCTCCTCCGGTCTATCCCCACCACCCCCACTATCCACACCCCCAGCCAAGGCCGCCGACACCCCAACCGCCGGCGCCCACGCCGCCAGGCGGCCAGGGCATGGTTATCTGCGCCCCGGGCAAACCGTGCCCGCGCTGAGCCCCCGGCGCACCGACTGAAGGGACCGGGAAAAAGCGCAAGTGGAAGCCTTCACCCACAGGGCAAATTCCGCGACAGCGACCCGACATGCAGGCATTTTTCCGATCATGCCTTCCGGAGCGCGATGATTCGATCATAAAATGCTGCCTGTCCGATCGGCCATCGGGCAACCGAACTTCACGGGGGAACAAGGTGGGAATACTCGATCAGATCCGGGCTTTGCTCGGACAAAACGAAGCGAAGGACACGATCCTTCCGAACGTCGCCGAGATCGCTGTGGAGCGGCGCAAACGAGCCCGTATCAATGCACGCGAAGGCACCCGGGTGCTCATCATCGATGACTCCAGAACCATCGTCACGGCGCTGAAAAAATTCCTGCGCTCGGCCGGCTACGAAACAATGGAAGCAGAGGATGCCGAATCCGGACTGGACCAACTGCGCGAACACAAGCCGGATCTGATCTTTCTCGATATCGTGCTACCCGGCATGAACGGTTTTGCCGCGTTGCGTGCCATTCGCCGCGACCCGATGACACGCGACATCCCCGTCATCATGATGAGCGGCAACGAACAGGCCATGGAGCAATTTTTCGGCACCCGTATCGGAGCCGACGACTTCATGAAAAAGCCGTTCTCGCGATACGAGATCTTCTTCCGGATCGAGCGCCTGCTTGACGAGAACCTGGTCCCTCGTCGCGCCACGGCAGCAGGCGAGCAGCGCGCCGCCGAAGTCGCCGGAACAAACTAAGCGCCGGGGTCGCCAGCGCCGCCAAAGCCGGCAAGACCTCAGGCAGCCGTCTCGTGCTGGCTGCCGTCCTTGCTCTGGCTACCCAGCGTCAGTTCGGTATTCTCGCTGAGCGCGAAGAAAAAGGCTTCGACCGCCTTGGGGTCGCCGGAAGCGGCAAACGTGGTGTGGCCACACTCGCACTGGCCGACCCAGATCGCATCAAGACCGCGCAGACCGCGCGTGCTGACCGGATTGATCTGCGTCACATCGGCGCTGCAGTGATTGCAGACCAGCTTTTCCGGACGAGTCGCCTCGACCTTGGCCTGCGCCTGCTCAACCCGCTGCGCCAGGGTGCCTCGCTGTTTGGCTTGTCCCATAGTCATCTCCCCAATCGGTCAAAGGCGAGCAGGATACAGGAGTTTCCGCCTGTCGGAACGCCCCTGCTCATGTCGGCATTTCGGCGAAGCGGTGGCAACGCTTGCCATCCGCCTTGGCCTGATACATGGCCAGATCGGCGCTGCGAATAATGCCGTCCGGCGTATTGGCCAGCCCCGCGCGCGGGAAAAGGCAGATGCCGATGCTGGCGCTCAGTTGGTGGCGACCATGAAGTTCCGGAATCGGTTGTTCGATCACCGCGATCAGCTTTTCCGCCAAATGCGCAGCGCCGTCGCAGGAACCGATATCCTGCACCAGCAAGAAAAATTCGTCACCACCAATGCGCGAAATGGTGTCCGTCTCACGCATCACCGACTCGAGCCGACGGGCAATGCGGCAAAGGACCAAGTCGCCGTGATCATGGCCAAGACAGTCGTTGATGTTCTTGAAGCCGTCCAGATCGATGAAAAATCCGGCATGGCAAGCCTGATCGCGCCGTGCCAGCGCCAGCGCCCGGTTGATGCGGTCGTCGAGCAGATCGCGATTGGGCAGCCCGGTCAGGCGATCATGCAGCGAACGGTTCAAGTGCAATTGACGTTCATCATCGAGCTGCACTTCGCGCAAGAAGAGTTGCCGACGGTGAAACTCGGCCAGATAGCCTGCCGCGCCGCCGATCAGGTTGGCCGAGACCAGGAAAAAATTCTGGCTGAGCAGCACCGCTTCAGGAAATTGACGAAAGAAGCCAAACAGGACGTTATAGAGAACCAGCACCGCAACATTGATCAGCAAGGCATGGATAAAACGAGTGCCCAGCAGGTTGTAGGTATAAAACGTCGCCAGCATCATGCCCGGAAAACAGTAGGCGGTACTCTCGAGCGGCAGGCTCCACAGCATGGCAATCAACCCCAGCGCCGCCGACAGGCCGACCAGCCCGAGCGGTAGCTGATTGTGCCTTTCGAACCACGGCAGATAGCTGAGGATCAGCACGCTCACCGGCACGACCAAGGCCAGCACGCGAACCAGCCACACCCGGCCGAGCAGATCGGCCGGAACGAACAGGTGATCCACCGCACCGTAAAGGAAATAAACGACAACCCCCAGGATGATCGCTGCCCTGCCCTGCAGGCGCAGTCGCGGCAAAATATGGCGAACGAATGCCGCTTCCGTTGCGGAATCATGAAATCCGAGCGTCAGCAGATGCATTTTTGCCATTATCGACGCGCCTAGATCGATCTCTTGTCGGGTGCTCCCGTCTTGTCGGCGACGAGATACGAGGCCCAGAATAGCACTTTGAATGACCGAATAAGCGCGGGTTTCCCCAATATCGCAAGCCTCGCCGATGTGGCAAGATATCGGAATGCATGCCTTGCCCCATCTTGCCGTGGTCGATTGGCTGGCGTTGATCGCCTTCTTTTCCTGCTGGGCGGGCTACGCCTGGTTTTCCGAACATAGCCGCCGGGGCGCCCATGGACTGATCGGCACCACCCAGCAGTACCGCCTGCTCTGGGCCTACCGCATGCTGGAACGCGACATACGGGTGATGGACTCGACGCTGATCGGCAATCTGGTCAATTCGGTCTCGTTCTACGCCAACACCACCATCTACATCATCGCCGGCCTTGTCGCGGCACTGGGCGCCGCGGACAAGCTGCTCAGCGTCACCGCCGACCTGCCCTTCGGCGGCGCCGGCAATCGGGAGTTGCTCGAGGTCAAGCTGATGCTGCTGCTCGCCAGCTTCGTCTTTGCCTATTTCAAGTTCACCTGGTCCCTGCGCCAGTTCAACCTGCTCTCCATCCTCGTCGGCGCCGCACCGGCGGGCAAGACGGGCGAAGCGGGTATCGATGCCTATGCGCGACGGCTGGCGGGAATCAACAACCTCGCGGGCGACGACTTCAACCGCGGCATCCGCGCCTACTACTTCGGCCTGGCCGCCTCCGGCTGGCTGCTCAGCCCGATCGTCCTCACCGCGCTCGCGCTGGCCGTGCTCGTCGTGCTGTATCGGCGCGACTATCAATCATCCACGCTGGCCGTGCTCGGCGCCCCGGACTGAACCCGTGCGTACGTCCTTCTCGGCGGCCGGCATCGGCTACGGCCTGCTGGCCTATGGTATCTGGGGATTTTTTCCGCTCTATTTCCGACAGCTGTCGCATGTTCCACCGATGGATGTGCTGTCCCATCGCGCCGTCTGGGCCTGCGTCTTCGTCGGCCTGCTGCTGACGCTGCGCGGCCGCTGGGCCAATGTCGCCGCCATTCTCAGGGCACCGCGACAACTGGGCATGCTGGCCCTTGCCGCCCTTCTGGTCGGCAGCAACTGGCTCGTCTTCCTGTGGGCGGTGGCCAACCGGCAGGTCGTCGCCTCCAGCCTCGGCTACTTTCTGACCCCGCTGGTCAATATCCTTCTCGGCCTGCTGGTACTCAAGGAAAAGCTCAATCGCCTCGAATGGATATCGGTCGCGCTGGCAATCGCCGCCATCGGCAACGAGGTAGCCGCGCTGGGCGGCCTGCCCTGGGTATCCCTCTTTCTCGCCGGCACCTTCGGCACTTACGGGCTGGTGCGCAAGCAGGTACCGGTCGACGCGCTGTCCGGCCTGTGGCTGGAAACGCTGTGCATGCTGCCGGTGTGCGGTCTCTACGCCCTGTGGATGGCGCAAGCCGGCCATGCCGTCTTTGCCGTCGCTTCCGCCTCTACGGCAGGCTGGCTGATCGGCGCCGGCATCATGACTGCCTTGCCCTTGATGGCCTTCGCCGCCGCCACGCAACGCCTCGATCTGGCGACGGTCGGCATGCTCATGTACATCAACCCGACCATGCAGTTCCTGACGGCCATCTACCTGTTCGATGAACCGCTGCAAATGGCCCGCCTGATCAGCTTCAGCCTGATCTGGATCGGCCTGCTCGTCTTCAGCTGGAGCACCTGGCGGAAATACCGGGCGGCCGCCTGATGTCGCGCGCCCTCCTCTACACCATCGTTTTCATCGAAGGTTTTTGCTCGCTCGGCGCCGAAGTCATCGCGCTCCGCCGCCTGGTACCGCATGTCGGCAGTTCCATCGTCGTTACCGCACCGACCATCGGCTTCTTCCTGCTCGCCCTGGCGCTCGGCTATGCATCCGGCGCCAGGGTGGCCGCCGACTACCGCCGGATCGTCGCCCGCAATTTCCTGATTTCGGCCATGCTGGCCGGGCTGGGACTGGCCGGCGCCAGCGTTGACGGCATGTTTGCCCACCTGCGGCCGACCTGGTTCGCCTACCTGTGCTTCATCGCCGCCATCCTCTGCCCCCTGGCCTGGCTTCTCGGCCAGACCGTGCCCATCCTGACCAACCTGATGCAGACCCAGCGCAGCGGCGAGGCCAGCGGCATGGCGCTCTACTGGTCGACGCTGGGATCGTTCCTCGGCTCGCTGTCGCTGTCCTTGCTGGTCATGCAGTGGCTGGGCGTGTCGGCGGCGATTCTGGTCTGCAGCACTGGCCTGCTCATCGGCGTCCTGCTGCTTGCCGGCCGGCAACCCGGAATGGCAGCGCTCTCCCTGGCCACCCTCATTGCAACCGGCGTACTGAATACCCGGCAAACGCTCACGGCCGATACCGTCTACGCGGAATATGAGGTCAGCAGCGTGGTGCTCGAAGGTCAGCAGAACCCACGCGCCTTCATGGTCAACAAATCCCTCGCCTCGTTGATCGACGATAGCGAACCGCCCCACTACACGCGCTATATCCAGCATCTGCGCAAAATCCTGCTCGACGACCTCGGCTATCGCGAGCGGGACATCCTGGTTCTGGGGGCCGGCGGCTTCACCCTGTCGCACCGGGAGCCGCTCAATCGCTACACCTATGTCGATATCGATCCGAAAATCCGCGATATCGCCGAACGGCATTTCCTGCGGGATGCCGTGCGTGGCGAGTTCATCGCCGACGATGCCCGGCGCTTCGTCGCCACGACGGAGCGCCGTTTCGATGCGCTGGTCGTCGACGTCTATAGCTCGCACACCGCGATACCCAGCCATCTGGTGACCCTTGAGTTCTGGGCCGGCGCCCGCAAGGCGCTGAAACCCGATGGCGTTCTACTCGCCAACCTGATCCTCGACGGCAAGCTGGAAACACCGTATGCCCGCAATCTGCTGAACACGATAGAGCGCGTATTCGGGCGCTGCGCCGTCGACGTGCTGCAAAAGGGCAAGCCGCTGGCCAACGTCGAAGTCGTCTGTTTTGCCAGCAGTCGTCCCGGCAGCGGACTGGTCTACAGCGACGAGACGAACCGTGCCGATCTGGACCGCGCCCGCTCTCGCTAGACCGCAGCCGTCTGACGGCGCCGGAAACCGAGCAGCTCGTTGGCGGCCAGCGCCGAGAGAACCAGCAGGCCGCCCGTCAGAACCTGCGGCGACGGCGTTTCACCGCCCCACAACCAGGCCCAGGTAACGCCGAAAACGACCTCCAGAAGCCCCAACAGGGCAATCTCGGCAGCCGGCAGTTCGCGGCTCAGGCGCACGACCAGCAGGCACGGCAGCGCCAGTTGCACCACCCCGAGCAAGGCCAGCAAACCGACATCGTGCAGGGAAGCCGTCACCGGCCAGGCCAACGGCAAGCTCGCCAGCGCCGACAAGCATGCGCCGATCAGCACCGCCGGCATCATGTCGACACGCCGGCGCTTCCCCGCCCCCTGCAGCACCGTCCAGTTGGCGGCACCCGCCAGCGCAACGCAGCCTGCAACCAGCACGCCGGCCAGCGAAAACCCCGGTCCGGCTTCGCCCGCAAACATCCACGCCACCCCGCAACCGGCCACGACGATCGCCAGCCAGGTCGCGCCGGGAAGGGCATAACCCAGGAAAACCCGGGAGAACAAGGCCGTCACGAGCGGCCCCAACGCCATCATGACCAGCACGTTGGCGACGCTGGTCAGCGTCAGCGCCAGCATGAAGGCGGTAAACATCACGGCCCAGCAAATGCCGGACATCCACAACCAGCGGTCGCCTTGCCGCAAACTGTCCCAGAGGCCGCGCCCCTTGGCGACAAGCAAGCCGAGCAACAGGCTGAAAGCCGTGAAGAAACTGCGCCAGAAGGTGACCTCGAAGCCGCGAGCCGCTTCGAGATGGCGAGTGACAACGCCGGCAATACTCCAGAGGAGCGTCACCAGCACCATCAACAACATGGCCCGACGATGGGTCATCGCTCAGGAGAGACGGCGTCTGGCCTCGAACAGGCAGACACCCGCCGCAACCGAGACATTGAGGCTCTCGACAGTGCCATGCATGGGAATCTTGACCAGCTGATCGCAATTTTCGCGGGTCAGACGGCGCATGCCTTCGCCCTCGGCCCCCATCACCCAAGCAGTCGCCTTGGGCCATTCGGCCGCATAAAGATCGCTTTGCGCCTCGCCTGCCGTACCGATGACCCAGATGTCGCGTTCCTGCAATTCCCTCAGCGTGCGCGCCAGATTGGTGACCATCACGTAAGGCACCGTTTCGGCTGCCCCACAGGCCGTCTTGGCAGCCACATCGGTCAAGCCGACCGCACGGTCCTTGGGTGCGATGACGGCATGGGCACCGGCGGCATCGGCGACGCGCAGACAGGCGCCAAGGTTGCGCGGATCGGTGATGCCATCGAGAACGAGCAGGAAGGCCGGTTCTTCCAGGGTGTCGAGCACATCGTCGAGATGGGCGGCTTTCCGTCCTCCTTCGATACGGGCCACCACCCCCTGGTGCCTGCCGTCGGACACCATGCCGTCGAGCCGCTTGCCATCGGTGGCAATGATGCTAATACCCTGCAACTCGGCATGCTGGAGCAGATCGCGGGCGCGCGCATCCTGGCGCGTCGCATCGACCATGATCTCCTTGATCGAACCCGGATCATGGCGAAGTTTGGAAATAACGGCGTGAAAACCGTAGATCAGGCGGGAGGTCATGGCTGCTTTCAAAATTCGGGATGACGGATTCTACCGCGCCCGCGACACACCCCGAAAATCTCGAGCCACCGACGGTCAGCGGTCGGGCGGCTCGAACTGCGGTTCGTAGCGGGCGACCCAGCGCAACAGCAACATGTCGTGCAGGGCAATGTGATTGGTTACCCAACGGGCCAGCAAGGTATCAAGCTCGCGAATCCGGCTCACCACATGCCGGGTATCGAGTTCCGAAACGATCTGCTGCACCTTGGCTGCGATTTCCGCATGGTCCTCGATATGCGCCTCGCAGACCGCCCGATCGATCACCAGCAGCATGGAATTCCGGATGATCTCCTCTTCGTTCCTGAAATGATCCAGGATAAAGGCAAACACATCCCCCAGCAGGGCAACCAGATTGCTTTCGCAACGTGCCTGCTGCATATGACCGCAGGAATTGCAGTCCTCGAAATCTGCCACGCTCTTGCAAACACGTTGCAGATTTGCGATGGCGTCGATCAGAAAGCGGTGCTCCCTGTCGATCAAGCGGTGGCCGGTGACCAATTGAGGTGGCAAAACGCCGGCACTCCGCCAGTAAGCAATGATGTCCGGAAGCGCATCAACGGTCACCCCTTCGAATGGGACTGGAGCCGTTCGTTGCTTCATCGTTGCAAACCCTCTCAGTTCAAACATTACATTTTATTCATAATTACCGCGCCCAAATGTAAAAAAATGTCAATTCGAAAGCTCTTCGGAACGAGCGCCAGCGAACAACGCAGACAAGGGCAAGCGGAACCTCAGGTTTTGGGCAATACTGCCGATAATGATCCATCGGCAGGGACAGGAGATCAGGTGCTTCCGGAAAACCAGAAACGCTGGGGCGTGGATCAGTGGGCTGCCTATTTGAGCAGCCGCGAATTGCCCTGCATGCCGCGCTCCAAAGCACGCCTGATCGAACTGGAAGCTGCTCGGGGTGAAAAACTGGCAGCACGCGACCTCGCCGACATTGCCGCCGCCGATCCCTTCCTCTGCCTGAAACTCTTGCGCGAAGCCGAAGCCCATCGCGTGCAACGCCTCGGACACGAGACCACGACGCCACTCGCCGCCGTCATGCAACTGGGAACTGACACTTTCCACAAACTGTTGCTGAACTGTCCAGAAACCGATGAATCGGTATCCGGACTGGCCGAATGCGAAGCACGCTCGCACATCGCCAGCCTTCTCGCCCTGCGCTGGGGAACAGCGCGTGCCGACATCTCTCCCGACGAAATCGCAATGGCGGCCCTGTTGTCCGAGATTGGCGAACTGCTGCTCTGGTCCTTTGCTCCCGATGTTCCGAAGAACGCCCTGGCCGCCCTTCGCTCCAGGCAATCAGCACGCTCCATTCAGGCTCAGGTCGACACCTGCGGCTTCCGTTTCAAGGATCTAACCCTGAAATGCGCCACGATCTGGCATCTTCCATCCCTCCTGACCCAGTTGATTCGCGGCATCGACAACACCCGCTCCAATCTGTCACGGCTATGTGTCGACACCGCCCGGCACATGCTGACCGAAGGCAGCGCCAGTCCCGCACTCCCCTCGGATATTGCCGAAGCCAAACACATCATCCCCGGCGCCACGCTCGAATGGCTGGCCGAACAGTTACCGGGCATCGACGAAGCGCAAATATCCTCGATCGCCGCCAAGGCAGCGGACCTGCTTGATCCGACCCACCATTGACGGCGACCTGACGTTCAACGTCGCTTCGTCGGCGCCTTAGCAGGAGCTTTGCGGGATGCCGGCTTGGCTTTCGGGGTCGGCGCTTTCTTTGATCCGGCCTTGGGAGCCCGCTTGGCAACCGCCTTGCGGGGCTTCGCCTTGGCTGGTGCCGGTTTATCCTCCACCCTGCGCAGCGTCGCCGTTGCCTTTGGTGCAGCCGTTTTGCTCGCCTGCTTCTTCAACAGCGGCCCGCGCGTCTCCTGAGCCAGGACGAAATCGATCCGGTTCGATTCCAGGTCGGCCCTGACCAATTTCACTCGCACCCTGTCGCCCAAGCGGAAGCGCTGGCCGGTCCGCTCACCCAGCATCTGGTGCTTGATGTTGTCGAACTGGAAGTAATCCGAGCCCAGCTCGGACACGTGCACCAGGCCTTCGATGTAGATGGTATCGAGCGCGACGAAGATACCGAAGGCCGTCACGGCCGAAATCGTCCCGTCGAACTCCTCGCCGATGCGTTCCTTCATGAAGAAGCACTTCAGCCAGTTCTCGACATCGCGCGTCGCCTCATCAGCCCGACGTTCGGTAGCTGAACACTGCAGACCGATGTCGTCCCATTCACGCTCAGGAACGTATTGCTCACCTGCCAACACAGCCTTGATCGCGCGGTGAACCAGCAGGTCCGGGTAACGCCGGATGGGCGAGGTGAAATGGGTGTAATGCTCATAGGCCAGACCAAAGTGGCCGACATTGTCCGGGCTGTACATCGCCTGCTTCAGCGAGCGCAGCATGACCGTCTGCAACAGCTGGAAGTCTGGCCGCTGCTTGACCTTCTCGAGCAGGATGCCGTAATCCTTGGCGCGCGGATCGTCGCCGCCACCCAGCGCGAGTCCGAATTCGCCGAGGAAAGTACGCAGGTTCTGCAACTTGTCTTCGGACGGACCTTCGTGGATGCGATACAGGCAGGTCTGCTTGTGCTTTTCAAGGAAAGCCGAAGCACAGACGTTGGCAGCCAGCATGCATTCCTCGATGATGCGGTGTGCGTCGTTACGCACGACCGGCACGATGTTCTCGATTTTGCCTTGCTCGTTGAACAGCATCATCGTCTCGGTCGTCTCGAAATCGATGGCGCCGCGTTCGGCCCGCGCCTTGTGCAGGGCGCCGAACAGCTTGTAGAGGTTCTGCACGTGCGGCAGAACAGCCTGATGCGCCTCGGTTTCGGGCTTTTTCTCGCCCGACAGCCACGACCACACCAGGTTGTAGGTCAGCCGGGCATGCGAGCGGAAGACAGCCGGGTAGAAGCGATACTTGCCGATCTTGCCCGCCGCGCTGATGTCCATGTCGCACACCATCGCCATCCGCTCAACGTCCGGGTTCAGCGAACAGATGCCGTTCGACAACTTTTCCGGCAGCATGGGAATAACCCGGCGCGGGAAATAGACCGAATTGCCGCGTTCCAGCGCCTCCTTGTCGAGCGCCATGCCCGGCTTGACGTAATGCGACACATCGGCGATCGCCACCACCAGGCGCCAGCCACGCCCCTTCTTTTCACAGAACACGGCATCATCGAAGTCGCGCGCAGTCTCGCCGTCGATAGTCACCAAGGGGAGTTCACGCAAATCCTCGCGGCCTTTCAGATCCGTCTTGCGCACCTTGTCCGGCAGTTTCTTGTTCTCGTCGAGCGCAGCCTTCGAAAACTCGAATGGCAGGTCGTGCTTGCGCAGCGCAATTTCGATTTCCATGCCAGGATCGGCATAGTTGCCCAGCACCTCGACGATCCGGCCGATCGGCTGCGAAAACTTGCTCGGCTGCTCGATGATCTCGACCATCACCACCTGCCCGGACTGCGGCTTCTCCTTGGCTTTCTTCTCCGGCGGCACCAGAATGTCCTGCGAAATGCGCTTGTTTTCCGGTACCACGACCACGACGCCGTGTTCGACAAAGACCCGGCCAACTACCCGCGTATTCACCCGCTCCGTCACTTCGACGATGCTGCCTTCCGGGCGTCCCTTGCGGTCGATGCCGACAACGCGGACCAGCGCCCGGTCACCATGCAGCACCTTGCCCATCTGGTGCTGGTCGAGAAAAATATCGGCGCTGCCGTCGTCAGGAATCAGGAAGCCGAAGCCATCCGGATGGCCCTGTATCTTTCCGGGGGTCAGACTGGCCCGCTCAGGCAGGATATAGGCGCCCTTGCGGTTGCGCATCAGCTGACCTTCACGCTCCATGGCCCCCAGACGGCGCTGGAACATTTCACGCTCGCTGCCCGCGATATCGAGCAATTCGGTCAGCTCGATGAAGCTCAGCGGCCTCCCTTCATCTGCCAGAATCTGCGAAACATACTCGCGTGACGGAAGGGGGAAATCATAGCGAGCGGATTCGCGCTCGAAAAACGGATCGGCCCGACGGACCTTGGACAGCTTCTTTCTTGACATTAACGGTATTTCCTCTAAAATGCGCGCTCTTCGCATCTGTGCCCAGGTGGCGGAATTGGTAGACGCACTAGTTTCAGGTACTAGCGGGTAACTCCGTGGGGGTTCGAGTCCCTTCCTGGGCACCAGCGATTTTGAATGAAGGCTTCGAGCGATCGAAGCCTTTTTTCTTTTCGGCTTCCGCCGAACGACTGAGCGAATTGTCTCACAGCGCCCGCAAAATCCCCGAATGCAATATCGGCACGAAAAATGTTTACTGCGGGCAAAAATCATGTAAAATGCGCGCTCTTCGCACCTGTGCCCAGGTGGCGGAATTGGTAGACGCACTAGTTTCAGGTACTAGCGGGTAACTCCGTGGGGGTTCGAGTCCCTTCCTGGGCACCAGCGATTTTGAATGAAGGCTTCGAGTGATCGAAGCCTTTTTTCATTTGGGCCAGACTTTCCCCTTGTGCCTCAGCAGTAACAATTGCTAACACAAACGTACACAGCAGCGGTAATCGCCTGCCGGAACAATACGTTATTCAGCTTGTCCAAATGACAATTACGAGCTGAACCATGAAGAAAACCGCCTCCCTCTGCTTGGCCGCCGCCCTTGCCATGGCCGTCAATACATCAGCTCAGGCTGACTGGGGACACCACCACGGCCATTTCCGCCCCCCGATGCATGGACATCACCATCATCATGGCGGCAGTTGGGTGGGGCCGGCTGCGGTACTGGCCATTACCGGCCTGGCGATTGGCGCAACAGCCTACAACAACGCCTACGCCGCGCCGGCACCGGTTTACGCACCGCCTGTCTATTCCGCCCCGCCCGCGAATAGTGGACTCTGGTACTACTGCCGCTCGTCCGGCCAGTATTATCCCTACACCAACGCCTGCCCCGAAGGCTGGCATGCCGTGCCGGCCCGCTAGATAAACCGCCAAAAGAAAACGGGCCCGCCGGGCCCGTTGTTTCATCTGCAAGCTGCGCGTACTTACTTGAACGGATGCTGCTTGAGGATGGTTTCGTCACGCTCAGGACCGGTCGACACGATGGCGATCGGCACTTCGCACAGCTGTTCCAGCCGATTCAGATAGGCCTGAGCATTGACCGGCAGGTCTTCCCAGCGCTTGACGCGGAAGGTGGTGCCTTCCCAGCCCGGCATCGTTTCGTAGATAGGTACGCAACGCGCCACATCATCGGCGCCGATCGGCAGCAGGTCCACGACCTTGTCGCCCAGTTGATAACCGGTACAAATCTTGATTTCCTTCAGACCATCGAGCACATCCAGTTTGGTAATGCACAACCCGGTCAGTCCGTTGATACGGGCCGAACGGCGCAGCAGGGCAGCGTCGAACCAGCCGCAACGACGCTTGCGCCCGGTCACCGTACCGAATTCCTTGCCGACGCTGAACATCTGGTGGCCCGGCGTGCCTTCGGTATCGATGTCCAGTTCGCTCGGGAACGGACCGCCACCGACGCGGGTACAGTAGGCCTTGGTGATCCCCAGCACGTAATGCAGCATGCCCGGACCGATGCCGGCACCAGCCGCCGCCTGGCCGGCCACGCAGTTGGAGGACGTAACGAACGGATACGTGCCATGGTCGATGTCGAGCAGGGTGCCCTGAGCACCTTCGAACAGCATGTTCTGACCAGCCTTGTTCGCGTCATACAGCGCTGCAGAAACGTCGACCACCAACGGCTTGATATATTCGGCATCGGCCATCGCCTGGTCATAGACCATCTGGAAATCAACCGGATCGGCCTTGAAATACTGGGTCAGGACGAAGTTGTGATACTCAAGGACTTCCTTCAGCTTCTCGGCAAAACGCTCGGGATGGAACAGGTCGTATACGCGCAGGCCGCGACGCGAAACCTTGTCCTCGTAGGTCGGACCGATGCCCTTGCCGGTCGTACCGATCTTCTTGTCGGCGCACTTGGCCCCCTCGCGGGCCTTATCGATCGCCGAATGGTAAGGCAGGATGATCGGGCAACCCGGGCTGATCTTCAGCCGCGAACGAACGTCGATACCGCCCTTTTCCAGCTCGGCAATTTCGGAAATCAGGTGATGGATGTCGAGCACGACGCCGTTGCCGATATAACAATCGACGCCATCGCGCACGATGCCGGACGGTACCAGATTCAGCTTGTAGACGTTCTCGCCGACAACCAGGGTGTGGCCGGCATTGTGACCGCCTTGGAAACGAACGACGCCACTGGCGTGATCGGTCAGCCAGTCGACGATCTTGCCTTTACCCTCGTCGCCCCACTGGGTACCCACCACGATGACATTCTTGGCCATTTTTTTAGTCCTCTTGTATTGCTTCAATAATCCAGTGTTCGCCGACCAGCACCAGTTTGCGGTCGCAGAACGGCCCTTCGCAGGCGGTTTCTCCAGGCAGCAGCTCAACGACGATCTCGCCCTGATCGCGCAGCGCGGCGATATGGGCTGCCAGCCGTTCATCCTTGCCGACATGCGGGGCCAGGATGGCGCCAACGTTCTTGCCGGCCGGCACCAGGCGTGCCACCTCGCGCAGGTCCATCGAGAAACCGGTGGCAGGACGAGCCCGCCCGAATGCCTTGCCTGCCCCGTCGTAACGACCACCTGACGCGATCGCTGTCGGATAGCCGGTGCAGTAAGCAGCAAATATCACCCCGTTATGGTAGTGATAGCTGCGCAGATCCGACAGATCAAATGAAAGCGGCAAGGCCGGCGCCTGCGCCGCAATGTGGCGCAGGCTATCCAATGCCGCACGAATGGCCGGCAGATCCGGCAAGGTCCGGGCTGCCTCGTCAAGCACCTCCACGCCTCCGTAGAGATATGGCAAACGCTGCAGCGCCTCGCGATAGGGCGAGGCAACGTCGGCACAGGCATCGGCCAATCCCGGCGCATCCTTGGCCTGCAGCAGGCTAAGCAGGTTTTCCTCGGCCTCCTGCGGCAGGCCGGCCGCTGCGGCGAGCGCGCGGAAGATGCCAACGTGCCCGAGGTCAATGCGATTGAGCGGCAAGCTGATCTTGTCGAAGGCCTCGGCCATCAGGCGAACCACCTCCAGGTCGGCGGCGATGCCGGCATAACCGTAGAGTTCGGCACCGATCTGCAAGGGCTCGCGACCGGCTGAAATGCTTGCCGGCAGGGTATGCAGCACACTGCCGCAGTAACACAGGCGGGTGACTCCCCGGTGATTGAGCAGATGCGCATCAATGCGCGCTGCCTGCGGCGTGATGTCGGCGCGCACGCCCAGCGTTCTGCCGGACAACTGGTCAACCAGCTTGAAGGTACGCAGTTTCAAATCCTGCCCGGCCCCGGTCAGCAGCGACTCAAGGTATTCCAGCATGGGCGGCATGACCAGTTCGAAACCGCGGCTGCGGAAATGATCAAGCACCGTGCGGCGCAAACGCTCGATGCGCGCCGCCTCGGCGGGCAGCGCATCGGCGAGGTATTCAGGTAACAGCCAGTTCATGAGAAAAGCATCAGGAGGATCAGGCCGATCAGCATCGACGTCAGGCCGACGAAGCGAATCTGCCCATCCGAAAATTGAATGAGACGGCGAAAAGTTTCACGCCATGCTGCCGGCGCGATAAAAGGCATGGCGCCTTCGAGCACCAGCATCAGCGCGAAGGCGAGAAGCAGCGTCGAGGTCATTTGGCCTTGTCGTTTCCACGCCCGGTGCTCTTCATGTACTTGAAGAATTCGGAATTCGGCTCGATGACCAGCACGTCATTCTTGTTCTTGAAGCTGCCGCGATACGCTTCAAGGCTGCGGTAGAAGGCATAGAACTCGGGATTCTGGCCGAAGGCCTGGGCATAGGTATTGGTCGCCTTGGCATCGCCCTCACCCTTGATCTTCTGGGCATCACGGTAGGCTTCGGCGATGATGATTTCGCGTTGACGATCGGCATCGGCGCGAATCTTCTCGGCCTCGGCGGAGCCTTCGGAGCGCAACTCGTTGGCGACGCGCTTGCGTTCGGCTTCCATGCGGCGATAAACCGCTTCGCTGACCTCTGTCGGCAACTCGACGCGCTTCAGGCGGACATCGACAATCTGAACGCCAATCTTGCGGGCATCCGCATCGGCCTTCTCGCGCATGGCGTCCATGATCTTCTCGCGCTCGCCGGAAACGACATCGTGCACCGTACGCTTGCCGAACTCCTCCCGCAAACCGGCATTGACGGTCTGGTTCAGACGAATCTTGGCCCGCGACTCATCGCCACCCACCGAAACGTAATACAGCTTGGGATCGACGATGCGCCACTTGATGTAGGAGTCGACCAGGACGTTCTTTTTCTCGGAGGTGATGAAACGTTCCGGTTCGGCATTATCCAGCGTGATGATGCGCTTTTCGAAATAGCGCACGTTCTGGACCATCGGCACCTTGAAATAAAGTCCCGGCTCGGAAATAGCCCGTTTTACTTCGCCAAGCTGGAAAACCACGGCGTACTGACGCTGGTCGACCGTAAACATCGACATGGCCAGCGCCACCAAAACGGTCGCGACCAGCGCGCCCAACAAATTCATGCGCGAGCTCATCAACGCCCCTCCCGATCACGCGAACGCAACGAACCGTCGCGCGAAGTAGACGAATACGAACCGCCCCCGACCTTGGGTGCACTTTCCATCTGCGGCGGCGCATCGGATGACAAAGGTGCCGATGGACGAGCCGTTGATGGGGCTACCGAGGCTTCCGGCGCCACCTGGGCGGCCGACGCCGCCGCGGTCGCCTGCATCAGCTTGTCGAGCGGCAGATAGAGCAGATTGCCCTGCCCCTTGGCGTCGACCAGCACCTTGCTGGTATTGGCGAAAATCTGCTGCATGGTATCCAGATACATGCGCTGACGGGTCACTTCCGGTGCCTTGGCGTATTCGGCGACAACCTGCTTGAAACGCGAGGCATCGCCCTCGGCCGTCGAGATCACGCGTTGCTTGTAACCGTCGGCCTCCTGCAGCAGGCGGGCAGCCGTACCCTTGGCCTTGGGAATCACGTCGTTGGCGTAGGCCTGACCTTCGTTCTTCTGGCGCTCGCGATCCTGGCCGGCCTTCACCGCATCGTCAAAAGCCGCCTGCACCTGCTCGGGCGGCTGGGCGTTCTGCATCGTGACCTTGGAAATCAGGATGCCGCTCTTGTAGCGGTCCAGAATGTCCTGCATCAGCTTGGCAGCCTGGGTGGCGATCTGCTCACGGCCTTCATACAGCACGTAGTCCATCTTGCTCTTGCCGACGATCTCGCGAACGGCGGTTTCGGCCGCGCCCATCACCGCTTCATCAGTCGAACGGTTATTGAACAGATAATCGACCGGATCCTTGAGAATGTACTGGACGGCAAACTGGATGTTCACGATGTTCTCGTCGTCGGTCAGCATCAGTGCTTCCTTGAGCACCTTGTTGCGCTCGCTGCCGCGGTAGCCGATTTCAATGGTCCGCACACCGGTCAGGTTGACCAGTTCGTGCGACTGGATCGGATAGGGCAAACGCCAGCGCAAACCGGGCTCGGTCGACTCCTTGAAGCTTCCGAACTGGAGAACCAGGCCACGCTGCGAGGCGTCGACAATGTAAA
>CALJZP010000104.1 GCA_937983545.1 uncultured Azonexus sp. | reverse complement strand
CGCGCCTGCATCGATGGACCGCTGCATGTCGAGCCGGGGCAAACCACCCTCGTGCCGACCGGCATGGCCATTCATCTGGCCGATCCGGGGCTGGCGGCAATGATCCTGCCGCGCTCCGGTCTGGGGCACAAACACGGCATCGTGCTCGGCAATCTGGTCGGCTTGATCGATAGCGATTACCAGGGCGAGTTGATGGTTTCGGTATGGAATCGCGGGCATGCCGGCTTCACCATCAATCCGCTTGATCGGATTGCGCAGCTGGTGATCGTGCCGGTGCTGCAGGTCGGTTTCAATATCGTGGACGATTTCGACGCCAGCCATCGCGGCGACGGCGGGTTCGGCAGTACGGGCAAGTCCTGATGCGCCTGCTGGCCGTCCTGCTGATGACGTGCTGCGCGCTGTCGGTGCAGGCGGCCGAAGATCCCGTCTTGATGCAGCGCGGGGAAGAGCAGGTCATGGGCAAGTGCTTTCTGTGCCACGGCGCGACCGGCGACAGTTCCAGCCCGCTCTATCCCAAGCTGGCCGGCCAGAATGAAGCCTATCTGCTCAAGCAGTTGCGCAACTTCAAGGCCGGGGAGCGCGACAGCAACGACATGCGCAAGGTCGTTGCCGACATGAGCGACGACGACATGCGCGCCGCGGCGCATTTCTTCAGCCACCAGCAGCCGAGTCGCGGCAAATCGGCCTATGGCGACATGCGAGCGTTGGGCGAGCGGCTTTACACGCTGGGTAATCCGGACAAGGGTTTGCTACCGTGTCGCGATTGCCATGGGGAGAGCGGCGCCGGTTCGGACAAGTTGCCCCGTATCGCCGGGCAGCACACGTTGTACATCGAAACCCAGTTGAGCCTCTTCGAGGAGCGCAGGCGAACCAATGACAACGCCCAGATGCAGGATATCGCCAAGCGCCTGAGTGTTGATGAAGCGCGGGCCGTGGCGGAGTTTCTGCGCGGGCTGTGATTGCCGGACGGCGAGCCGGCGCCTGGCGCCGATCCAATCGATCAGAACAGCTCGATTTCCCCGTCGTTGTTTGATTTGGCGTTGCTGACCGAGTTGCTTGAGCGCAGGGAATCGCTCTTGACGTGCGAATTGACCAGCAGTTCGACCAGTTTCTGGCTGCGCTTGCGGAAACGCTGTAGTCCATCGCTTTCGCTGTCCTGATGCAATGCCAGAAAAGCATGCATGTACTCACCGACGTTTGCCATGCGCTGGCCGACGCGTTCCATCATCTGGCTGACGATATCCTCGAACTGCATGGCCATTACGCCTTCCTGCGTAAGGTCGTGCATCTGTTCAGTCACGGCAGTGATATGCGCCGAATGCTCGCGTGCCTTGGCGGTCAATTCCAGCAGTTCGCCACCGAGTTCGCTGAGCATGGCGCGCGATTTATCGGCAATGCTCATGTCGATGTTTGCGGTGTGGCTGATTCGGTCGCCGACTTCGCGTAGCGAGTCGAGAATTTCAGTCAGTTCGTTGCGAATATCGATGTTGAATTCACCGGTCCGCGCCGCCAGGTTGCGGACTTCGTCGGCGACAACGGCAAATCCGCGGCCAGCCTCACCGGCGCGGGCGGCTTCGATTGCCGCGTTAAGCGCCAGCAGGTCGGTCTGCTTGGTAATGCCGGCGATGTCATTCAGCGAGCCGGAAATCCGGGTTACCTGAGCCTGCATCTGCTCGAAACTGCTGGCAATTCCCCGACTGGTCTCTTTCAGATGCGTCATTTTGCTGGCGAATTCGGCGATCAGGGAATTGGTCTCGTCGAAGAAGCGTTGCAGGCTGACTTCCTCATGATCTCGAGTGTTGGAGTCGGTCATCTCCAGCATCTGGTCGATCAGGGTGCGCAGTACCTGCCGTTGGTTGGATGACTGCGATTCAAGACCGGTCAGGCTTCCGGAAATCCGGTTCACGGAAGCGCGGATGATCTCCCGGGCTTCGCTCATTTCTGTTTCCAGCGAGATGAATTGCAGTTTTGCGTGAGCCATCGCCTCGTCGGAAAGAACCTGGTATTCCGACATGACATTGTTCAGTTCCTGGAAGTGGATCTTCTGCCTTGCTTGCCAGTTGCGGCGCTCCCGGAGAGAAAGTGCGGTGGTCGTCAGCAGCAGAATGGCCAGCACAAGGAAGGCATGAGCCGTCACCGGCCCCGCTATGAGCGACCACAACCAGAGCACCAGGCAGGTTGCAATTGAGGCCCAGATCAGCAGGTCGTCGATTCGTTTCATGAACGGGGGTCCGGTAGGCTGGATTGTAGAAGTGCGCCTGGTTGGCTACTTTTCGATTGTCTTGAAAATGATCATCCCATTGCCTTGAGGTGCTGGATGATCTCGCCGGCCATGGGCTGTGCGTCGCCGTAGAGCATGCGGCAGTTGTCGGTATAGAACAGGGCGTTCTCGACGCCGGAGTAACCGGTGCCCTTGCCGCGCTTGATCACGATGACGTTCTGCGCCTGGTCGGCATTGAGGATCGGCATGCCGTAGATCGGGCTCGCCTTGTCGGTGCGCGCGCTCGGATTGACCACGTCGTTCGCCCCGATGATCAGCGCCACGTCGGCCTGGCCGAACTCGCCGTTGATTTCCTCCAGATCGAAAATCTTGTCGTACGGCACGCCGGCTTCAGCGAGAAGCACGTTCATGTGCCCCGGCATGCGACCGGCCACCGGGTGGATGGCAAACTTCACCTCGACGCCGGCTTCCTCGAGGATGGAGGTCATTTCCCATACCTTGTGCTGGGCATGCGCCACCGCCATGCCGTAACCCGGCACGATGATGACCTTGGAGGCGTAACGCATCATCGCCGCCGCATCGATGGCACCGACTTCCTTCATCGAGCCGCTGATCGCTTCACCCGGGCCCGAGGCCACCATCGGTGTAAAGAGGATGTTGGTCAGCGGACGGTTCATCGCCTTGGCCATCAACTGGGTCAGCAGCGTACCCGCCGCACCGACGACGATACCGGCGATGATCAGCGCCGGGTTGCCCAGGACATAGCCCTCGAAGCCGACCGCCAGGCCGGTGAAGGCGTTGAACAGCGAGATGACCACCGGCATGTCGGCGCCGCCGATGGGCAGGGTGACGATCAGGCCGAGGACCAGCGAGACGGCGAAGAAGAACAGGATCAGCTCGGGCTTGGCCGGGGCCATCACCACCATCGCCGCACCGAGGCCGATGGCGTTGAGCGCCAGCAGGACGTTGATGGTGTTCTGCGCCGGCAGACGGTAGGCCTTCTTCAGCACGCCCTGCAGCTTCGCCCAGGCGATGCAGGAACCGGTGAAGGAGACGGCACCGATCAGCGCACCGACCACCGCGAGGATGGTGGTGACGGTACTGTGCGTATCGCCCCTGGCGAACTCGATGGCGGCAATCGCCGCCGCCGCACCGCCGCCCATGCCGTTGTAGATGGCGACCATCTGCGGCATGTCGGTCATCTTGACCTTCTGGCCGGAAATCCAGGCGGCGGCACCGCCGACGGCGAGGGCCACGGCCATCAGGGCCAGGTTCTTCAGGCCGGGGATCAGGAAGGTGGCGGCAATGGCGATCAGCATGCCGTAGCCGGCGATGACGATGCCCTTGCGGGCCGATGCCGGGGAACTCATGCCCTTGAGGCCGAAGATGAACAGGGCGGCGCCGAGGAACCAGGCGCCTTGAACGTAGATCGGGAGACTCATGATCAGGCCTCCTTCTTCTTGAACATGCCGAGCATGCGCTCGGTCACGACATAGCCGCCGGCCGCGTTCGCGGCGCCGAGGGCGACAGCGAAGAAGCCGATGGCCTGTTCGAGCACGGTGTCGGCATTGCCGAGGGCGATCATGGCGCCGACGACGACGACGCCGTGGATGAAGTTGGAACCGGACATCAGCGGGGTGTGCAGGATGACCGGGACCTTGGCGATGATCTCGTAGCCGGTGAAGGCGGCGAGCATGAATATGTACAACGCGAGCAGGCCGTCCATTACGACTCTCCCATGGCTTGTTTGACCACGCTATGCACGGTGGCGCCGTCACGACACAGGACGGTGCCGGCAAGGACTTCGTCTTCCCAGTCGAAAGCCAGGTTGCCGTCCTTGATCCACGGTGACAGGAAGTTGTACAGGTTCTTGGCGTACAGCTCCGAGGCGTGGGTCGGCATGCGCGAGGGCAGGTTGAGGGGGCCGTGGATGTTCACGTCGTTGGCGATGACGTGTTCGCCCGGCTGGGTGAGTTCGCAGTTGCCACCGGATTCGGCGGCCATGTCGACGATGATGGCGCCGTATTTCATGCGCCCGACCATGTCGCGGGTGATGATGACGGGAGCCTTCTTGCCGGGAATGGCGGCCGTGGTGATCACCACGTCGGCGGCCGCGACGGCCTTGGCGAGTTTCTCGGCCTGTTGGGCCTTTTCCTCGGCGCTCAGTTCGCGGGCATAGCCGCCGACGCCGTCGGCGGAAACGCCGGTGTCGACGAACTTGGCACCGAGCGATTCGATCTGTTCGCGGGCGGCGGCACGGACATCATAGGCTTCGACCATGGCACCGAGGCGGCGGCTGGTGGCGATGGCCTGCAGGCCGGCCACGCCGGCCCCGATGACCAGTACGCGGGCCGGACGGATGGTGCCGGCGGCGGTGGTGAGCATGGGGAAGAACTTGGTGCAGCGGGCGGCGGCGATCAGGCCGCACTGGTAGCCGGCGCAAGCGCCCTGGCTGGACAGGGCGTCCATGCTCTGGGCGCGCGAGATGCGCGGCAGCAGTTCGAGCGAGAAGGCGGTGATCTTGCGGGCATTGAGGGCGGCCAGGCGCGCCTTGTCCTCGAAGGGCTTCAACAGACCGACGAGAACCGAGCCTTCCGGCATGGCGGCAATTTCCTCCGCGCTGGGCGGCGTGACGCGCAGGATCAGGTCGGAACCTGTGTAGGCATCGGCGATACCGCCGACGAGTTTGACGCCGGCGTAGTCCGAGTCAAGGAAGTGGCTCTGTGTACCGGCGCTTTGCTCCATGCAGAGCTGGGCGCCGAGGGCGGCGAACTTCTTGGCCGTCTCGGGAACCAGCGCGACACGGCTTTCGCCGGCCGAGCGCTCCCTCACGACCGCGATGGTTAGCGGCATGCTGTTACTCCAGTGAGTAGCACAAGGGTATTTTTCCCCTGTATTTTTTTGTTGATGAAAATGCGTCAGTCTGCTCGGGTCGGATTGTTACAGAAACGCAGGGCTTGTGGGTAGGGGAAAAAGTCCTCAACGTGTCCTTCCCGGATCTTTTGCTGTGATTCCTGCCAAAATTGAGGTGAGAGCAAGTCCTTGTGGTGCTTGATGAACAATTTGCGGACCTGCGGCGAGGCGAGGAGAAAGGTGGCGAACTCCTCCGGAAAGACATCGTTCTTGGCAACGCCATACCACACCTCGCCGGACATTTCCGTTTCGAAATCCGGTGCCGGCGGAATCTTGCGGAAGTTGATGTCGGTCATGTATTCGATTTCGTCGTAGTCGTAGAACACGACGCGGCCGAAACGGGTGATGCCGAAGTTTTTCCACAGCATATCGCCGGGGAAGATGTTGGCTTGGGCCAGTTCGCGGATGGCACTGCCGTATTCCCGGATGGCGTGCTCCATGCCGTCGAGATTATTGGTCTTGTCCATACGGTCGAGGTGGATGTTCAGCGGCTCCATGCGGCGCTCGATGTACAGGTGCTTGATGATCAGCTGGTCGCCGTCGATCTCGAACTTGGAGGGGGCGAGTTTCTGCAGTTCGCCCAGCACCTCGTCATCGAAGCGCTTGAGCGGGAACATCACGTTGGAGAACTCCAGCGTGTCGGCCATGCGCCCGACCCGGTCGACCTGCTTGACCATCATGAACTTGCGCTTGACGGTCGCCTGGTCCATTTCCTTGGAGCTGCCGAATACGTCCTTGATGATCTTGAAGACGTAGGGATAGGAAGGCAGCGTGAACACCAGCATGACCAGGCCGCGGATGCCGGGGGCCATGATGAATTTGTCTTCCGAATGGTGCAGGTGATAGATGAAGTCGCGAAAGAACATGGTCTTACCCTGCTTGCCCAGGCCGAGCATGATGTAAATCTCGGAGCGCGGCTTGTTGGGCATGATCGAGCGCAGGAACTGCACGTAGCCCGAGGGAACTTCCATGTCGACCATGAAGTAGGCGCGGGATAGCGAGAAGAGCAGGCCGATCCGCCAGGCGTCGAGCAGGATGGTGTCGAGGTAGAGCCGGTTGTTCCCGTCCTGCAGGACGGGAATGGCGAACGGGTATTCGTTTGCGCCGTTGATCGCCTTGCCCAGAATGTAGGCAGCCTTGTTGCGATAGAAAGCGGAAGCGAGTACCTGGATCTGGAAATTCACCTCCCGCCGCGGCATCCCGTTCAGGTGGCCCAGTACCGCTTGGTAGACATATTCCAGATCGCGATCCAGATCGGCAAATGGGCGGTGCCAGTCGAAGTCGCTGACGATTTGGCGTATGGCACCGCGCAATCCGTCGTCCTTGGCGTAATAGCTGCGGTAGGTCGGCGTGTCCTCGCTTTCGATGTTTTCCGTCGAGATGGTGGGACGAACGAAGATGAAATCGTTGTGGAAATAGTTGCGGTGCAGGATCTTGGTGGTGACCGAGTTGAAGAAGGTCTCGGCCAGTTCGGGTTGCTTGTGGTTGAGCAGGAGGCCGATGTACAGCAGCTTGACCTGTTGCCAGGTGGCGTCATCGATGGAGCCGGCATCGAATTCGTTGCGCAGGCGCTCGACGCATTCGTCGACGCGGTCGTCGTAGAAGCGGATTCGTTCCTTGACCGCCTTGTGCACGCCCAGCCAGTCGCTTTGCTCGAAGCGTGTCTTGGCCTCGCGGCTGGTTTGCCGGAAGAGCGTGTAGTGCTTGTTGAATCCCTGGATCATGGCCAGGGCAATCTGGTGCGCGTTGGTACCGTAGAGTCCGACCGATATTTTCATGGTGCCCGATCCAATAGACAGGCGGAAATATAGCATCGGCCATGTTCGGAAAAAAATGCCATTTTTCAAGGACATCGCAATGTGAAAACGCGTTTCGTTGACTGAGATTCGATGGGGGCCGATACTCTCAATGTTTTGCTTCAGCAAACCGGTTCACAAAGGGTCGAGTCTTACCCTCGGCCTAAAAAACTCAATCCAACGCAAGGGGATATACATGGCTGGTGGAAAGTCAAAAATCATTTACACGCTGACCGACGAAGCGCCGCTGCTGGCGACGTGCGCATTCCTGCCGATCATCCGTACCTTCACCGGTCCGGCAGGCATCGAGGTCGAAAAGGCGGACATTTCCGTGTCCGCGCGCGTCATCGCCGAATTCCCGGAATTCCTGACCGAAGAGCAGCGTCTGCCGAACACCCTGGGTGAACTGGGCAAGAAGTGCCTGCTGCCGGAAACCAATATCATCAAGCTGCCGAACATTTCTGCTTCGGTCGCCCAGCTCAAGGCCTGCGTCAAGGAATTGCAGGAAAAGGGCTATGCCATCCCCGATTACCCGGAAACCGCCGATACCGAAGAAGCCAAGGCATTGAAGGCGCGCTTCGGCAAGTGCCTCGGTTCCGCCGTCAACCCGGTCCTGCGCGAAGGCAACTCCGACCGCCGCGCGCCGGGCGCCGTCAAGAACTACGCCCGGAAGCATCCGCACTCCATGGGTGAGTGGAAGCAGTGGTCGCAGACCCACGTTTCGCACATGCACCACGGTGACTTCTACCATGGCGAAAAGTCGATGACCCTCGACAAGCCGCGCGAAGTGCGCATGGAATTGATCGCCAAGGGTGGCAAGACCACCGTGCTGAAGCCGAAGCTCGCGCTGCAGGAAGGCGAAATCATCGACTCCATGTTCATGAGCAAGAAGGCGCTGTGCGACTTCTACGAAGCCCAGCTCGAAGACTGCCGCAAGTCCGGCATCCTCTTCTCGCTGCACGTCAAGGCGACGATGATGAAGGTTTCGCACCCCATCGTCTTCGGCCACTGCGTCAAGATCTACTACAAGGATGCCTTCGAGAAGCACGCCAAGACCTTTGCCGAGCTCGGCATCAACGTCAATAACGGCATGGTCGACCTGTACGAGAAGATCAAGCAGCTGCCGGAATCGAAGCGCGACGAAATCATCCGCGACCTGCACGCCTGCCAGGAACACCGTCCGCGTCTGGCCATGGTCGATTCGGCCAAGGGCATCACCAATTTCCACTCCCCGAACGACATCATCGTCGATGCCTCCATGCCGGCCATGATCCGTCAGGGCGGCAAGATGTGGGGGGCCGACGGCAAGCAGTACGACTCCAAGTGCGTCATGCCGGAATCGACCTTCGCCCGTATCTATCAGGAGATGATCAACTTCTGCAAGTGGCACGGCAATTTCGATCCGAAGACCATGGGTACGGTGCCGAACGTCGGCCTGATGGCCCAGCAGGCCGAGGAATACGGCTCGCACGACAAGACCTTCGAAATCGCCGAGGACGGCATTGCCAATATCGTCGATAACGCCACCGGCGAAGTGCTGCTCACCCAGAACGTCGAAGCCGGCGATATCTGGCGCATGTGCCAGGTCAAGGACGCCCCGATCCGCGACTGGGTCAAGCTGGCCGTCACCCGTGCCCGCAACTCCAATACGCCGGCCGTCTTCTGGCTCGACCCGTACCGTCCGCACGAAGCCGAACTGATCAAGAAGGTCGAAAAGTACCTCAAGGATCATGACACCAGCGGTCTGGAGATTCGCATCATGTCGCAGGTCCGCGCCATGCGCTTCACGCTGGAGCGCGTCGCTCGCGGTCTGGACACCATCTCGGTGACCGGCAACATCCTGCGCGACTACCTGACCGACCTGTTCCCGATCATGGAACTGGGCACCTCGGCCAAGATGCTGTCCATCGTGCCGCTGATGAACGGCGGCGGCATGTACGAAACCGGTGCCGGCGGCTCGGCGCCGAAGCACGTCCAGCAGCTGACGCAGGAAAACCACCTGCGTTGGGATTCGCTGGGCGAGTTCCTGGCCCTGGCCGTATCGCTGGAAGAGCTGGGCATCAAGGAAAACAATGCCCGCGCCAAGCTGCTGGCCAAGACCCTGGATGCCGCGACCGGCAAGCTGCTCGACAACAACAAGTCGCCGTCGCCGAAGACCGGTGAGCTGGACAACCGCGGTTCGCAGTTCTACCTCGCCATGTATTGGGCGCAGGAACTGGCGGCTCAGAAGGACGATGCCGAACTGGCGGCCCACTTCGCCAAGCTGGCCAAGACCCTGACCGACAACGAAGCGCAGATCGTGGCCGAGTTGAAGACGGTGCAGGGCAAGCCGGTGGATATCGGCGGCTATTACAAGGCCGATTCCGAGAAGTGTAAGGCCGTCATGCGTCCGAGCCCGACGCTGAACGCAGCGCTCAAGGCTGCTCGCGCCTGATTCCCTGGCCGGTGGAAACCGGCCGGCAATATCTGAATCCCCGTCCGGCGGTTGCCGGGCGGGGATTTTTTTTCTGCCCCGTGCTGCTTCGACGCGCCATCGGAGTTTTCGGTTGTTTTTGCCATGGCCTGGTTCATGTTGAGCCACAGACGCCAACGGTGCTGACAGGCTGTACACCAGATCAGTGGAGAACAATCACGACTGGTCAAATCATGTCGCCCCAGAAAATCAACCAGTCGGGAATCAATATAGAAAACAAACAAGACATCAACCGCTCCTGGGATATTCATACGGAGCGAGTCGTTGGCTGTACCGATTGCCATTATTCTTTGAATAATCCCATTTACTATGAGGAAACGGACGCAACACGGCCTGATCACCTCATTTTCGATCCGCGCCGAATCGACCTGGGAGAGTATCTATACCGGCCTCTGCACCAGTTTGCCAAAGGGCAAAGTGCTGAAGGCAGCCTTGCGCCACAATTCGATAATACCCTTCGACGGTGCGAGTCCTG
>CALJZP010000103.1 GCA_937983545.1 uncultured Azonexus sp. | reverse complement strand
GACGCGTCGGCGGCTGGCTTTCCACCAGCGCAATACGCAATCGGGTATCGCGCAGGGCTAGCGCCAGACTTGCCCCGGCAAGTCCGCCGCCAACAATGATCAGATCAAACTGCTGCATGTCGGCAATTATGCCGGTTCAGGAGAATGAAACAAGCGGCTCAGGCTGGATTGCCGCCGCCACCGGACTGCGGCTTGTTTTGACGCGGCCGGCGATTGTTGTTGGCGCGCGGACGATGCTTTTTCTGCTGTTGACCGCCACCGCCGCCTCCAGCTCCCTGCTTGCCGTGCTGGGCATTGCCACGCCCCGGCGCACCACCACCGCCATGCTGTTCGTTGCCTGAGACGCGGTTACCCGGAGCGAGCTGGATTTCCAGCTCGATGATTTCGTCCCACTGCTCGTCGGTACGATCACGCTCGGGAACTGATAGCAACTCACGGAGGCGACGCCGCGAATCAATCGGCGGCGTTACGACAGGCTGGCTTTCCGGGATGCTTTCGGGAAGATTTTCAGGATTGGAATCGTTCATTGGAAATTAAAAAGCGGAGCCCACCAACGGCGAACCCCGCATTAGAAAAACGCCGAGATTACTTTTTCTTGGCAGCAGTTTTTTTGGCGGCAACAGAAGCCTTGAAAGCCGTACCTGCCGTGAATTTCGGCACTGTGGTAGCGGGAATCTTGAGCGTGGCACCGGTTTTCGGATTCTTGCCGGTGCGCGCTGCGCGCTTTGCGGACTTGAAGGTTCCGAAACCCACGAGCGTAACGGACTCGCCCTTGGATACGGTCTTGACCACTGCGCCGATAATGGCGGACAACGCCTTGTCAGCAGCAGCCTTGGTGATACCAGCTTCTTTTGCAGCAACTTCGACCAGCTCGGATTTATTCATCTAAGTGCCTCCTGTTACCTACTAACGTTTAAGAAAACTGGCCGTCTTGACGGCAGCACGGTAAAAGTAGCACACCTTTTTGAATAAGTGTTGTACCGGTGCGGGTTTATAGCGGCTCCGGCGTGAATTTTTGTAATTTGGCTACGTCATATCGGGCTATCTAAAAGAAGAACCCCGGTTTGAGCCCGGGGTTCCTTTTATGCCCTTGCGCTGAAGCTTATTTTTTCTCGGAAGCTTCTTCGGCGGACTTCGGCTTCTCGCCGTGCGAAATCTCCAGCGCTCCCTCGTTCTGCTTGCCGATATGCTGATCGATCTGCGGCAACTGGTGAGCAATACCCTTGTGACAGTCGATACAGGTCTTGCCTTCGTCGAATGCCTTCGGATGCATGCGGGCCGGACGGTCGCCCTGCTCGGTGTAGTCCATGTACGAATAGTTGTGGCAGTTGCGGCATTCGCGGGAATCGCTGGCCTTCATGCGGTCCCATTCATGCTGCGCCAGCTCATGACGCTTCTTGTTGAATTTCTCCGGCGTGTCGATGGTGCCGAGGATCTTGTGCAGGACCTCGTTGGAAGCCTGGATCTTGCGGATCATCTTCGGGCCCCATTCCTTGGGCACGTGGCAATCCGGGCAGGTTGCGCGCACGCCGGTCCGATTGGTGTAGTGCACCGTATTCTGATATTCCCGGAACACGTTCTCTTCCATTTCGTGACAGGAGATACAGAAGGATTCCTTGTTGGTCGCCTCCAGAGCCCAGTTGAAGCCCCCCCAGAACACGATACCGGCGAGAAAGATCAACAGGACACTGACCAGGCCGATACGCTTGACCCAGGCGGGCATGTATTTTTCGAGACTCATCATTCCCCCTTCTTGGCGGCTGGTTTATAGGTATTCTCGACCAGCGGCCTGGCGTCGTACTGCGGCACGTGGCACTGCATGCAGAAATAGCGGCGCGGCGAGATGTTCTTCAACTTGTTGTCCTCCCGATCGAGGTAGTGCGACTTGGCGACCCTGGTGGCGCCGGTTTCCTCGGCGCGCTCCTTGGAGTGGCAGTCCATGCACTTGTTGAAGTTCTGCGTGATGTTGTAACCCTTGATGCTGTGCGGGATCAGCGGCGGTTGCTTCTGGAAGTTGCGCTGGATATTGGCCTGATCCCTCTCGGGCTTGAACATGTTGACCTTGGAGTTGCCCTCGATCGTCACGCCGCCAATTTCGTTGACCAGTTCCTGTGCGCTGGCCATGCCGATGCCGCCCAGGGCGATGCCGGCGGCCAAGGCCAGAGTGGTAATCAATTTCATCTTTTCACCTCCGAGTGGCGACCGGCAGATGCCGCCGGTCGCTGTTCGTTATTGTCGTTTCAGGCATCAGGCCTTGGTCACCTTGACCGCGCACTTCTTGTAGTCCGTTTCCTTGGAGATCGGACAGGTCGCATCCAGCGTCAGCTTGTTGACCAGGCGACCGGCATCGAAGAACGGAATGAAGACCAGGCCACGCGGCGGCTTGTTGCGACCGCGCGTTTCGACACGCATGACCACTTCACCGCGACGAGAGGCGATCTTGACCTCCATGCCGCGCTGCAGGCCACGGTCCCGGGCATCGTCCGGGTGCATGAAGACCACGGCATCCGGGAAGGACTTGTAGAGTTCCGGCACGCGACGGGTCATCGAACCGGTGTGCCAGTGCTCCAGCACCCGACCGGTGGACAGCCACAGGTTGTACTCCTTGTCCGGCATTTCCGGGGGATCCTGATACGGCAGGGCAAAGATGATCGCCTTGCCATCCTTGTGACCGTAGAATTTGACGCCTTCGCCCTTCTTGACATACGGATCGTAGCCTTCGCGGAAGCGCCACAGCGTTTCCTTGCCTTCGACCACCGGCCAGCGCAGACCGCGTGCCTTGTGGTAGGTGTCGAACGGCGCCAGATCGTGGCCGTGGCCGCGGCCGAAGGCCGCATATTCCTCGAACAGGCCCTTCTGGACATAGAAACCGAAGTGTTTGGATTCGTCGTTGTCGAAACCGGCCTGGGTGTCCTTGACCGGGAACTTGTTGACCGTCCCGTTGGCGAACAGGGCGTCGAACAGGGTCTTGCCCTTGAGCTTGGGTGCCTTGGCGAGCAGTTCGGCCGGCCAGACCTCTTCCATCTTGAAGCGCTTGGCGAACTCCATGACCTGCCACAGGTCGGAACGGGCTTCGCCCGGCGCCTTGACCTGCTGGCGCCACATCTGGGTGCGGCGCTCGGCGTTGCCGTAGGCGCCTTCCTTTTCGACCCACATGGCAGTCGGCAGGATGAGGTCGGCGGCCATGGCCGAAACCGTCGGGTACGGATCGGAAACGACGATGAAGTTGTCCGGATTGCGCCACCCCGGGTACAGCTCCTGGTTGATGTTCGGACCGGCCTGCATGTTGTTGTTGCACTGCTGCCAGTAGAAATTGACCTTGCCGTCCTTCAGGGCGCGCGCCATGGCCACGGCATGCAAACCGATCTTGTCGGGAATGGTGCCATCCGGCAGTTGCCAGAGCTCCTCGGTGTGCTTGCGGTGCTCCGGATTGGTGACGACCATGTCGGCCGGCAGGCGGTGGGCGAAGGTACCGACTTCGCGCGCCGTGCCGCAGGCGGATGGCTGGCCGGTCAGCGAGAACGGACTGTTGCCCGGCTCGGAAATCTTGCCGACCAGCAGGTGCACGTTGTAGATCATGTTATTGACCCAGGTGCCGCGCGTATGCTGGTTGAAGCCCATGGTCCAGAAGGAGACGCACTTGACCTTCGGATCGGCGTACAGCTCGGCCATGGCGATCAGGTCCTTGGCCGGCACGCCGGAAATCTTGGCGACCTTGTCGACCGGATAGTCGGCGACATACTTCTTGAAGTCGTCGAACGTCATGTCGTCGGCCTTGGCCGGATTACCCTTCGGCTTGCCGTCCTCGCCCGGATAACCGTTGTTGGTCGCCTTCTTTTCCAGTTCGTGGTTCGGACGCAGGCCGAAACCGATGTCGGTTTCGCCTTTCTTGAACTTGACGTGCTTGCTGACGAAGTCCTGGTTCACCTTGCCGGTCGAAATGATGTGGTGGCAGATGAAATTGAGGATCGCCAGGTCGGTGTTCGGCTTGAACACCATCGGGATGTCGGCCAGCTCGAACGAGCGGTGTTCGAAGGTGGACAGGACGCCTACCTTGACGTTCTTGTTCGACAGCTTGCGGTCGGTGATGCGCGTCCAGAGGATCGGATGCATCTCGGCCATGTTCGAGCCCCACAGGAAGAAGGCGTCGCCGTGCTCGATATCGTCATAGCAGCCCATCGGCTCATCGATGCCGAACGTGCGCATGAAGCCGGCCACGGCGGATGCCATGCAGTGGCGTGCGTTGGGGTCGAGGTTGTTGGAGCGGAAACCGGCCTTCCACAGCTTGGCGGCGGCGTAGCCTTCCCAGACCGTCCATTGGCCCGAGCCGAACATGGCGATGCCGTTCGGCCCCTTGGCCTTGAGCGTCGCCTTGCACTTCTCTTCCATGATGTCGAAGGCCTGCTTCCAGGAGATCGGCATGAAATCGCCGTTCTTGTCGAACTTGCCGTCCTTCATGCGCAACAGAGGCGTCTTCAGGCGGTCGGCGCCGTACATGATCTTGGACAGGAAGTAGCCCTTGATGCAGTTCAGGCCACGATTGACCGGCGCATCCGGGTCGCCCTGCGTGGCCACCACGCGGCCCTCCTGGGTACCGACCAGCACGCCGCAGCCGGTGCCGCAGAAGCGGCAGGCTGCCTTGTCCCAGCGAATATCTTCCTTACCCTGCGCCAGCACCGTTCCCGGAGCTGCCATCCCGGCTGCCGACATGGCGGCCGCGGCCGCATTGGCCTTGATGAAATCGCGTCGATTGAGTTTCACGCCTGTACCTCCTCGGTTTCTACTGATTCGTCGTCGCTGTACTGATAAACCATGGCCACCGATGCGACGCCGGGAACACCATGCAGGGCTACATACTTATTGGCAGCCGATTCCAGATCGTCGTCTTCGAGCACGACGACCATTTTTCCCTCTGGAGATTCGGCATGAATTTCCAGCCCCGAAAGCGCCAGCAGTGCTTCGCGCGCCTCCGCCAAACGGGCTGGTGCAATGTGCAGAATGGCACTGGAAATATTCATGTTGGACAAGCTCCTGAAATGCGGACGGCAGCCTTTGCTGCCACGGGGCGTAATCTCTCTGAATAGTAGGGCTATTCACTTGATTTGAGTCAATTTCACCCGGACGGAAGATTCGCATTAATACCAACGACCAAACAAACCTAGTGCTTTTGAACTATGTCTCGAAGTGAACTTCTCCCCCAAGGCAATTCTCAAACGCTATCGCCAGCATTGAAGCAATCAATTGGATCAATGCCGGAGGTTTACCTAAGATTTGTTCTGTCCTAAACGTAGCAACGCACCCAAACCCAAGCAAGGAGAAACGCAATGTCGCTCATCAACACCCAGGTTCAACCGTTCAAGGCCCAGGCTTTCCACAACGGCAAGTTCATCGAAGTCACCGACGCCAGCCTGAAGGGCAAGTGGTCCGTCATGATCTTCATGCCGGCCGCCTTTACCTTCAACTGCCCGACCGAAATCGAGGATGCCGCCAACAACTACGCCGAATTCCAAAAGGCAGGCGCCGAGGTGTACATCGTCACCACCGACACCCACTTCTCGCACAAGGTTTGGCACGAAACCTCCCCGGCCGTCGGCAAGGCCCAGTTCCCGCTCGTTGGCGACCCGACGCATGCCCTGACCAACGCCTTCGGCGTGCACATCCCCGAAGAAGGCTTGGCCCTGCGCGGCACCTTCGTCATCAACCCGGACGGCGTCATCAAGACCGTTGAAATCCACTCCAACGAAATCGCCCGCGACGTCTCCGAAACCCTGCGCAAGCTGAAGGCCGCCCAATACACCGCCAGCCACCCGAACGAAGTCTGCCCGGCCAAGTGGAAGGAAGGCGAAAAGACCCTGGCACCGTCGCTGGATCTGGTCGGCAAGATCTAATCATCCAACCGCCAACAGAGATTCATAAGCAGTAAAGAAACCCGCCGCCCCCCCGGCGGCGGGATTTCAGCGCAATGCCCCGGCCTGCGGGCCATTGCAGTGAAATTCAGCAAAGGGAGAAAAACCATGCTTGACGCCAACATCAAGGCCCAGTTGTCGGCCTATCTGGAAAAATTGCAGCGCCCGATCGAACTCGTCGCTTCCTTCGACGACAGCGCCAAGGCTCGCGAAATGCGCGACCTGCTGGTCGATATCGCCAGTCTCTCCAACAAGGTCAGCCTGCGCGAGAACGGCAACGCCGCCCGCCGCCCCTCCTTCGCCATCGGCCTGCCCGGCGAAGCGCCGCGCATCCACTTTGCCGGCATCCCGATGGGCCATGAATTCACCTCGCTCGTCCTCGCCCTGCTGCAGACCGGTGGCCATCCGCCCAAGGTCGAGCAGTCGGTCATCGACCAGATCAAAGCGCTACCCGGCAGCTTCGACTTCGAAACCTACATCTCGCTGTCCTGCCACAACTGCCCGGATGTCGTGCAGGCGCTCAACCTGATGGCCGTGCTCAACCCCGGCGTAACGAGCACGATGATCGACGGCGCAATGTTCCAGGACGAAGTGAACGCCCGCCAGATCATGGCCGTGCCGACCACCTATCTGAACGGTGCCGAATTCGGCGCCGGGCGCATGCTGATCGAGGAAATCCTCGCCAAGGTCGACACCGGCGCCGCCGCCCGCGCCGCTGAAGAACTCGGCAAAAAGGACGCCTTCGATGTGCTCGTCGTCGGCGGCGGCCCGGCCGGCGCGGCGGCAGCCATCTACGCGGCCCGCAAGGGCATCCGCACCGGTATCGTCGCCGAGCGCTTCGGCGGCCAGGTCATGGATACGCTGGGCATCGAGAACTTCATCTCGGTCAGCCACACCGAAGGCCCCAAGCTGGTCGCCGCGCTGGAACAGCACGTCAAGGACTACGACGTCGACGTCATGAACCTGCAGCGCGCCGCCAGGCTGAGCCCGGGCGAACTGATCTCGGTGGAACTCGAAAACGGCGCCACGCTGAAGAGCAAATCGGTCATCCTCGCCACCGGCGCCCGCTGGCGCGAGATGAACGTGCCCGGTGAAAAGGAATACAAGGCCAAGGGCGTCTGCTTCTGCCCGCATTGCGACGGCCCGTTGTTCAAGGGCAAGCGCGTCGCGGTCATCGGTGGCGGCAACTCCGGCGTCGAGGCGGCAATCGACCTGGCCGGCATCGTTGCCCATGTCACCCTGCTCGAATTCGCCGACACCCTGCGCGCCGATGCCGTGCTGCAGAAAAAACTCTACAGCCTGCCCAACGTCACGGTCATCAAGTCGGCCCAAACGACCGAAGTGACCGGCGATGGCCAGAAGGTGAACGGCATTGTCTACAAGGACCTGAACAGCGAGGAGGTCAAGTTCGTTGAGCTGGAAGGCATCTTCGTCCAGATCGGCCTGCTGCCCAATACCGACTGGCTGAAGGGAACGGTCGACCTGAGCCGCTTCGGCGAAATCGAGATCGATGCCAAGGGCCACACCTCCGTTCCCGGCGTCTTCGCCGCCGGCGACTGTACGACCGTACCTTACAAGCAGATCGTCATCGCCATGGGCGCCGGCGCCACGGCCTCGCTGTCGGCCTTCGATCACCTGATCCGCAGCTCGGCTCCGGCCTGATTCGCCCATGTCTTAAACTGCGGCCAGCGACGGTAGCCCGTCCCTGGCCGTTTTTCTTTCGGAAATCGCACAATGGACTTACCTAAACACCAACTCGTCATGACCGTGCTGATGACACCGGACATGGCCAATTTTTCCGGCAACGTCCATGGCGGCACCATCCTCAAGCTGCTTGACCAGGTTGCCTACGCCTGCGCCAGCCGCTATGCCAGTCAGTACGTCGTCACGCTGTCGGTCGACCAGGTCATGTTCCGCCAGCCTATCCACGTCGGCGAACTGGTGACCTTCCTCGCCTCGGTGAACTACACCGGCAACACCTCGATGGAAATCGGCGTCAAGGTCCTGGCCGAAAGCATCCGCGACCAGGTCGTCCGCCACGCCAATAGCTGCTTTTTCACCATGGTGGCAGTTGGCGACAACGGCCAGACTACCCCGGTCCCGCCGCTCGAACCCAAGACCCCGGAGGAAATCCGTCGCTACCGGGCTGCCCAACTGCGCCGCGAGTTGCGCAAGGAATTCGAAACGCGGCAAAAACAATTGCTCACCGGCCTCTCCACCTGATTCGGTGGCATGAACGACAATTAGCGGGGGTTGCGGGCGGAGGCCGCAAGCGCATCAAGCCACGGCGCACCACTCAGAATATGTCAATGTATTACAGATATGTGACATACCCCGTCTCGACAGCGGATGCCGACTGACCGACGCCCTCCGCGACGACGAACGCCCTTGCGCGGCGGAAACGCACCAACCAAGGCACATTACCGTCCACGAAACACGCTGAAGACGCTCTCCCGGGCCGCCAAATCTTGACCTTGATCAAAGGCCGGCGATTTTGTCAGTGACACATTGTCACGAACAAAATCACGTGCACGTATGATGCTCCCCATGCGAAAAAACTCCATCATCAGTCTTGGTGAGGTTGAGCGCGAAACGAGCCCTGGCAAAGATTTCTCACGCAAGCGGCACTCGCATCATGGCTTTCCGGCCAGCGGGCGCACCGGTGAAATGGCTGGCCATCCGCACGCCAATCGACTGCGCCCGGCCTTGATCAAAGCATGCACAGCACTGCCCCCCAGCATCCGGATCTGGGCTGGAGGCGCTGGCGCGGCGAGGCCCAGCAAGTATCCCGACCGATCATAAGAGCAGCACCATGAATCAAACAGTCTCAGCCGTAGATGCACGGCAACAACTCAGGGGCGGCACGCACGACGAGCATGTTCGCCTGAACCAGCACCCCATGCTGGTCGGCCTGACCCGACCGGGCTACCCCATGGAACGCTATCGCATGCTGATGGCAGCCTACTACCACTTCTACCGTGCCATTGAAGACGGCATCGAGCACTTCGGCAATGCGGCATTTGATTATGCCCCGCGTCGAAAACTGTCCTGGCTTCAGGAGGATCTGGCGTATCTGGACACGGACCCGCTGGCTGCGGAGAGCCTTCCGCGGCAGCCTCTCCCTGACATGACCCCCGAAGACGTCGGCGAACTGGCCGGGATGCTCTACACCATCGAAGGCTCGACCCTGGGCGGCCAGGTCATTTCTCGGCATCTGAGCGCACACCATGGCCTGGGGGCGGATTGTGGCGGGCGCTTTTTCTCGGCCTACCGTGACCTCACAGAGCAACGCTGGCATGAATTCCAGCAATTCCTCAATGCCACACTGGTGACCGACACCTTGACCAGACGCGCCGTCGGCGCATCCCGCCGCACCTTTGCGCTCATCGAAACGATCCTGGATGACTTCCATGAACGCCTCCGCTGAATCCGACACGTCCGCACACACTATTGCCGAAGCGCTCAATATCTGCGCCAGCGAGGCCATACACCAGATTGCCAGCATCCAGCCTGCCGGCTTATTGCTGGCCTTCGACCCGGACAATCTGCTGATTCGCGCCGCCAGCAAAAATTGGCCCGGATTTTTTCCCGAATTGGCCGGGACGATCATCGGCCGATCATTGGCCGATGCGCTGGGAAGCAACACCGTGGAGCGCCTGCAAACCCTGCTGGCCGATGCGCCCTGGAACGGCGCCCGCATCTGGCCGATCACGCTACCCAGCGACAGCGGCTTCCGGACACACGATGCCCAGGTATTCTGGGCAGACAATCTCGCCGTCATCGAAATCGAGGATTGGCACGCGCCAAACGGCGATGTCTTCCACGACCTGTTCATCCCGATCCGTGATGCCCTGTGGAAGCTGGACAGTGAAACCGACCTGGGCTGTTATGCCCAGGCAGCCGTCGAACAGGTTCGCCTGCTGACCGGTTTTGACCGTGTGATGATGTATCGCTTCGCCCCCAATTGGGACGGCGAAGTGATCGCGGAAAGCAAGATCGGTTCGGCCGATTCCTACCTCGGCAATCGTTTTCCGGCGTCCGACATCCCGCCGCAGGCCCGCGAGCTCTACACCAAGAACCTGGTCCGCATCATCGCCGATGTCGATGCCGAACCAGTCCCCCTGGTCAGCGACCTGAAGGCGCCGCTCGACCTCAGCCACTCGTGGCTGCGCAGCATGTCTCCCGTCCATGTCGAATACCTTCGCAACATGGGTGTCCGCTCCAGCCTCAGCATTTCGCTGGTCCAGAACGATCGCCTCTGGGGATTGATCGCTTGCCATCATCTGTCGCCGCGCTATGTCAATCTGCGTTCGCGCGAACTCGATGAATTCATTGGCCGTGTTGTCTCGCTCAAGCTGATCAACATGGACACCCTGGAGCGCGACGCACTGCGCCACAAAATACGCGAATTGCTCTACGAACTGACCGAGTTGATCCGCGCGTCGGACGACCTGGAATCGGTCATCGTCCTGCTCAAAGACCAGCTCCTGAGCCTGGTGCGTTCCGAAGGCGCCATCGTCACGATCGACGGCAAGCGCCACCGGCTTGGCAACGTTCCGTCCGAACCGGTCCTGGACCGCCTGGTCGCCAAGCTCAAGCTCCTCCCTGTCGCCCCCGTTTTCTGTACCGACAATGTCGCCGAATTGCTCGATGACGGTGCGGCTCCTGGCGAAACGGTCGAGGCGGCAAGTGGCATTCTGGTTGCCCCGCTGGACCAAAAGATGAACGATTTCGTCATCTGGTTCCGGCCGGGCATCCTGCGTACGCTGCGCTGGGCCGGCAATCCGCACAAGCGCGTGATCCGCGATGCCGACGGCATCCGCATCTCGCCACGCAAGTCTTTCGACACCTGGATCCAGACCTACCATGACAAATCCCTGCCGTGGTCGCAGGTCGAGGTCGATGCAGCCAACTCCCTGTCGCTCGCGCTGATCGAAGTCTTGGCGCAGAAAGCACTGAAGCACAGCGAGGAAAGCTACCGCCTCTTGGCCGAGAATTCGACGGACATGATTGCCCGCCTGCGCCTCGACGGCAGTTTCTGCTTCGCCTCCCCGGCCTGCCAAGAGCTGTTCGGACACGACAGCCAAAGCCTGATCGGCATGAATCTGTGCGATGTGTTCAATGAAAGCAGCGAGACGATCCACAGCCTGCTCGATTCACTGCAAACCCTGGGCACGGTGAGTACCAAGGTCATGCAAGGACGGCGCGTCGACGGATTGCCGCTGTGGATCGAAATCGCCCTCAAACACACGCTGGGCGCCCACGGCGAGCAGGAAATCCTGATCAACGCCCGTAACGTCACGCAACGCTACAACTATCAACTGGCTATCGAGGAAGTACATCGGCGCAACTCGCAAATCCTCGCTGCGGCCGGCGAAGGTGTCGTCAGCCTCGACGAAGCAGCGCATGTCATCTATGCCAACGAAACGGCGGCCAAGATTCTCGGCAACGACGATGAAATGATCGGCAAGTTCTGCTGCAACGTGTTTTGCGCATCCACATCGGAAAAGCCACTCTCGACGCTTCACGCTGATTGTCCATTCATCGCAACGCTGCATGACGGAGAAACCCGCCAGGGAACCCGGCTAATTGTTCATGGCGACGACGGCCCCCCCCTCTCGTTGCAATACATCTGCACGCCGCTGCTCGACAGCGGCCGCATCAAGGGCTGCGTGGTGGTGTTCAGCGAAAAACTTCAGAAGTCGCCGTCGGTACAGAACTTTGCGGCCGAAGTCATGTTCGAGGAAGCGCTTGAGGCCGTCATGGTGACCGATCCCACCGGACGAATCACCACCGTCAATCGTGCCTTCACCGAAATCACCGGCTATTCCGCAGAAGAGTCGATCGGCCAGACTCCGCGCCTGCTGAAATCCGGGGTCCATACACCGCACTTTTACGAACAGCTCTGGCAACTGCTCAATGAAAAAAATCGGTGGGTAGGCGAAATCTGGAATCGACGCAAGAACGGCGAAATCTATCCCCAATGGGGCAGCATCTCGGCCGTGCTCGACAATAACGGCAAGGTCCAGAGCTATGTCTCGGTGTTCTCTGACATCTCCAAGGCCAAAAAGGCTGAAGAACGCCTGTTCTACATGGCCAACCACGACTCGCTGACCGGCCTGCCGAACCGGATGAACTTCACCGAACGCCTGGACAACCGCCTCCAGTACTGCAAGCGTAACGGCACAGGCTGCACGGTGGTCTTCATCGACCTCGACCGGTTCAAGATCATCAACGACACGCTGGGACATGCGATTGGCGACCAGTACCTGAAGCTGCTTGCAGACCGGCTGCAAGGGGTGAGCCGAAAGCAGGACTTGCTGGGCCGCTGGGGAGGTGACGAATTCGTCATGGCCATGGAAGGCATGACCAACCCGCGCATGGTCAGCGACACCATCGCCCGCCTGCTGGCCCGTCTGGCCGAACCCATCCACCTTGCAGGGCACGAACTGATTCCCACCGCCAGCATCGGCGTTTCGCTGTTCCCGAACGACGGCACCCGGCCACAGGAGCTGATCAAGGCTGCCGATACCGCCATGTATGGCGCCAAACAGCGCGGCGGGCATTGCCTCGAATTCTATTCGGAGGAGATGACGAAGGATTTGACCTCGAAACTGATGATGACCAGCGAATTGCGGCACGCGCTGGATGAGCAGCAGTTCGTCCTTTATTACCAGCCCCAGGTCGATCCCAACACCGGCGCCCTGACGGGCGTCGAAGCACTGGCGCGCTGGAACCATCCAACACGCGGCATCTTGCCGCCATCGCATTTCCTGGCAACGCTCGAAGAACTGGCCTTGGTCGGCGAATTGGGGTTCTGGGCGCTGAACGAAGCCTGTCGCCAGCTGCTGAGTTGGGAAACGCTGGGAGCCTTCATCCCCAAAGTGTCGGTTAACGTCGCGCCATGCCAATTGAAGCCGTCGTTCGTGGCCGATGTTGCCGAAACGCTCCGGCGCTACTCCATCGACCCGTCGCGTCTCGAACTCGAGATCACCGAAGGTGCGCTCGAATCCGGCGATATCGCACGCCAAATCACCAGCGACCTGCGCAAACTCGGCGTACAACTGGCGGTAGACGATTTCGGCACCGGTTATTCATCGCTGTCGCACATCAAGCTCTTCCCGATCAACTGCTTCAAGATCGACAAATCCTTCGTCGATGGCGTTCCCGCCAACCCGGCCGATATCGCCATCATCCGCGCCATTCTTGCCCTGGGGTCAAGTTTCAACGTGGGCATCATTGCCGAAGGGGTCGAGACTGAAGAACAGGTCGACTTTCTCAAGCAGGAAGGTGTCAGCAACATCCAGGGCTATTTCTTTGCCCATCCCATGAGCGCCAATGAACTGGTGAATTGGCTGGAACACCCCGACAACCGAACGAAGGCACGCACACCCAAGTAAACGACACCGCACAAGAAGAGTTCCAGAACCCGTATTTCAACCGGCAGAAAAGCATCGAGGAAATCCGGGGTGGTTCTGAGGAGCCCCCCGAGAGGTGGCCCCGCGCAGTTGGACAGAAATTTGGTTTTCTTAAGTGAGTTCTCTGCGGGTTAAGCCGCTGCGGCGAGCAGCGGCTGGTTGAAGTAAGCCGTATCCGGGGTTTGCCCGTCAAGCGTTGAGTGCGGGCGACG
>CALJZP010000102.1 GCA_937983545.1 uncultured Azonexus sp. | reverse complement strand
CTTGAGGTGAAATGAACTTGCGTCAAGGAGACTGTAGCGACTACCCTTACATTACAAAAATTGATTAATAACGATTCAAAACAACGAATAGAAATGATGCCACGCCGCCATCTCGATATCGAAGCCCTCCGTGCCTTTGCCTGCATCGTCGATAGCGGCGGCTTCTCGGCTGCCGCCGCCCAGCTCGGCCGCACGCAATCGGCCGTCAGCCTGCAGATCAAGCGGCTGGAACAGGTTCTCGGGCAAACCCTGCTGCAACGGGTGCAGGGGCGTGTCGAAGGCCCGACAGCCGAAGGCGCGGCGCTCCTCGCCTATGCCCGGCAAATCCTGCGCCTTAACGACGAAGCCTACGCCACCGTCGCCCAGGACGCCGAAATCGGCACGCTGCGCATCGGCCTGCCCGAGGAGCTGATGGAAAGCGCCTTCCCGGCCGTCATGCCGCATTTCCGCACGCTCTATCCGCGCCTGCGCCTGACCCTCCACGCCGACACCTCGCAGGCCCTGCAGCAGGCGCTTGCCGCCGGATCGCTCGACCTCGCGCTCTACAAGCACTGCGGCGACAGCGCTCCGGCCGACAGCGAAGTGCTGTGGCAGGAACCGCTGGCGTGGATGGCCGGCACCGCCTACCGCGACAGCCTGAGCGCCCCTGGCGAGGCCGGCCTGCCGCTGGCGCTGTTCGGCGAAAACTGCGTCTTCCGCCTCGCCGTCAGCGCCGCCCTGGCCCGCGCCGGCCAAGCATGGTCACTCGCCTACACCGGCCACAGCGTCACCGGCCTCAGCCACGCGGTCCGCTGCGGCCTCGGCATCACCGCCCTGCCGGAAAGCCTGCTCGGCCCGGAGATGGCCAAAATCACCCAGTTTGGCGGCCACCCCCTCCCCTCCTTGCTGCCCGCGCGCCTGCTGGCGGCCTACGCTCCCGGAATACCGGCAACGGCGGCACGGCGTTTTGCCGAGATGGTTGGGGAGGCGATGGGGAAACGAACGGGACGGTAACCGGGAATCTGGCTGCAATCGGCCAGATGCACTCATCCCCGGCGCGGAAGATCGCGCTAACTGAATGCCTTGTTCATCCTGCAAAAAGCCGACTTCTTGCTTGAAGATCGATCGGATCGTGTAACTTATAATCCATACAAACTGAATATTTGAAACCAGGGTCGCGATGACGTTTCGTTCGGATATCAATGGTCTGCGGGCCTGGGCCGTGATGGCGGTCATCCTATACCACTTTGGATTACCCGGATTTTCCGGTGGATTCATCGGCGTCGATGTGTTCTTCGTGATTTCCGGCTACTTGATGACCTCCATTGTCATCAAAGGCCTCGAAGTCGGCGGATTTTCCGTATTGTCGTTTTACGCGGCACGCGTGAGACGAATCGTGCCGGCGTTGCTGGTTTTATGCACGGTCATGCTTTTGATCGGCTATTTCGTTTTGGCGCCGCTGGATTACAAAACACTGGCGACCCATGTCATTTCCGCCCTGGGCTTCTTCTCCAACATCAAATTCTGGAGCGAGGCGGGCTACTTCGATGTCGCCTCCCACGACAAATGGCTTCTGCACACGTGGTCATTGTCTGTCGAATGGCAGTTCTACCTGCTGCTTCCCATCGTCCTGGCCACTACATGGCGCTTGCGGCCCGGGCGTAGCGCGCAATTGTTGGTCGTCCTGTTTGGCGGGGCGCTATCGTTCGCTGCCTCGGTGCTGCTTACCGCCGAATCGTCGAGCAGCGCCTTCTATCTTCTGCCGGCACGCGCCTGGGAAATGCTGGCCGGCGGATTGGTGTTTTTGCTGGCCAGGCATCTGGCGCTGGGAGTCCGGGCGAAAGCGGTCTTGGAGTTCTGCGGGTTCGTGCTGATCGTCCTCTCCATCCTGCTCTTCGATGGCCTCACTCCGTGGCCGGGTTGGCGGGCAGCCATTCCGGTATTGGGGGCCATGATGATCCTGGGCGCCCACCGAGAACGCTCAATCTGGACCACCTTCCCATCGGCGCAATGGCTCGGCGATCGTTCGTACTCGCTGTACCTATGGCACTGGCCGATGGTGGTAGCCCTGGCGTTCGTCGAACAGCGGCACAATCCATTGGCCATCGCGGCAGGGATCGCGGCCACCTTTCTGCTCGGCCACGCTTCCTGCCAATGGGTCGAGCTGCCCATAAGGCGCTATATGGGCCGCTTGTCTCCACGACGTTTCTGGGGCGTTGCCAGCGTCGCCGTTGCCGTTCCTGCCTCGCTGGCTGTCGCGGTTCGGCTGGCGCAAGGAATCGAAGGACGGCTTGGACCGGAAGTGGAAAGCGTCGCGGCCGCCTCGTCCAACGTCAACCCAAGGCGGGATCAATGCCACACCATGAGCGGGCGCCAATCCCCATCGTGCGTCTGGGGCGGCGAAGAATGGCGGGTCCTCGCGCTGGGCGACAGTCACACGTCAGCGACCGTCACGGCGCTTTCCGCAGCCGGCGGGCAGCAGGCCGGTGTCGTGCAATGGTCGTATAGCGGTTGCGCGTATGTGCTGGGCCTGAAAGCCATTCCGGAAGCGAAGGCACGGCAAAAGAATGACTATTCGTGCGAGGGCTTCATTCAGTGGGCAGCGGAACGCCTCGACGAACTACCGGCGGATATGCCTCTCGTCATTGTCAATCGTTACGCCGCGAATGTGTTTGGTGCCAATGAAGACGGCAAGCCAACTTCGCGGCCCGACGTCTATTTTTCGATACCTTATGACCAGCGTGACGAGCGGATCTTCGCGGAATATGCCAACGCTATCGTACAAACGGCCTGCCATGCGGCAAAACGGCGCAAGGTTTATCTGGTTCGCCCGATTCCGGAAATGGGTTTTGATGTACCCAAGGTTCTGTCGCGGCGACTGGGATTCGGTTTTCGCGAGGATGTTTCCATTCCCCGGACAGAATATCTGGCGCGAAACCGCTGGGTATGGGAAGCCCAGGATGAGGCGGAACGGCTGTGCGGCGTGACCATCCTCGACCCGACCGAGCAGTTGTGCGATACCGAGCGCTGTTATGGCAGCCGCGACTTGCAGCCCATCTATAACGATGACGACCATCTCAGCGAGACCGGCAACAAGTTGCTGGTTCCGATGTTTAGTCGGGTCTTCGCTGAAAGCGCCAGCCGGCCCCGTCCGGGCGTCCAATGAACCCAAGCTTCGAAAGGTTCCGCCAAGCCCGGCCATAACGTTTTCGGCCGCAACAAACCCATCCGGCCGCCATCGGTGCGCTACGCGTATTCAACGCCCATTTCGCCAAGGCAACCAAGCTGTTGAATTCCGGCATGCCGAAGTCATCGCCATAGCTGGAAACGATTGCCTGGCGGTCATTTGACGCGCACAATCACGTATGAATACGGCATCCATTGAACAACGCCGTATTCATATCGACTACGCAAACCAGGGAGGGAAGATGAATTTCAAAAAATGCTTCACCGTCGCAGCGCCGCTGCTGATGGCACTGTTGCTGGGCGCCTGTGCGTCCGGCTTTACCAAGGTGTCACCGACGCCGCCGGATAACTACCAGAGCCTGGGCCAGACCAGCGGCCAGGCCTGCGGCAGCCAGGGCATTGTGGCAACCGCCTATTACGTCATTCCGATGGGCCTGAACAGCCGGGTCGAGAATGCCTATATCGACGCCCTCAACAAGGTGCCGGGCGCCAAGTCGCTCACCAATGTGACGATGAAAGAAGACTGGTTCTGGTGGCTGATCGGCACCGCCCGTTGTGTCACCATCAGTGGGGAGGCCGTCAAATGAACAAGCTGACGCTACGTATTGCCACCGCGACGATGGCTCTGGCCCTGCTGGCCGGTTGTGCCGGCAAGCCCGTCATGCTGGGCAGCCCGGTATCCGGCAAGGTACCGACCGGCGAATCCCGCACCATTACCGCCGAAGCCTGCGGTTTCCAACTTTTGTTGTTCATCCCGATCGCCATCAACGGTCGCCTGGAATCCGCCTACAGCCAGCTTGAAGCCAAGGCCGGCGGCGATTTCATCACCGATGTCGAGGTGCAGGAACGCTGGTCCTACGGCTTCGTCGGTACGTCGTACTGCACCGAACTGCGAGCCAAGGCGATTCGCGCACGCTAACAGCAACAGCCTTCAGGGCAATAAGGGGCCGCCCCCTTATTGCCTGAGCGCGACCTTCCAATAGCCGGCACGACCATCCCCACATCTGGCACGAAATCCAGTGCTCAAGCCAACAAGGCAGTACAAATTGCCGCGAAAATCAGGCAAGTTGCACTTTCCCCACGTGAAGCGCCTTTCGCCAAGTTTTTCACACTCATGCAGCATGAACGCATGACATAATCAAACGCCAAGAACATACAAAAACAGTAGGGGGAGTTCTTGGCTGCACTGATTCCGGCAATCGGAACCTGCGTTTCGAACATGACGGGTGGCGAACGCCGCCTCGCCTACCGCCTCGAACAAAAGCTGGAAGACGACTGGCTGCCCGCGCTCTACGACAACGCCCAATCCATCTACGGCCGCGACAAACGCGGCAAGATCAGCTTCAAGAGCCTCGGCATCCAGGCCCAGGGCCGCACCACCATCCTCAAGATCAACTACCGCAACACGCAGGAAGTGCTCGAACTCGCCAGCGGCATCGCCAGCGACCTGCTCAAGCCAAGCGCCTCGGACGAAGACGGCGTCCCGCTCGTCGCGCCGATCAGCGCCGGCAGCCAAGGCCCCAAGCCGCTGGTCATCGAACTGCCGACGCTACGGAAAGACACGGTGAAACTCCTGACCATGCATAGCTGGAAGAGGCTGGAGTTCCCGTTGGTGGCGATACTCGGGGCTGGCCGTGCGGTGGATGAAGGGCGGAGGAGGCGAGGTTGTTGTATGTCGCGATGACTCGGGCGCGGCGCATAGGGAGTTGGTGGTCGTCGGAGAATGAAATTAAATGATTCAGACCCTTTAATTCCTTCTTTTATCCTTTGGAAGAACACTAAATGAATGAATTTCATGCGCTTGTTATCGGCCTCTCGATTTCTGTACTTGCGGGCTGCAACCAATCGGGAAAAGAACCTGAGCAGGCTCGCAAAAATGACTTTACGCTGACAGCTGCACCGGGAACTAGCATGGACGGCGCAATCGATAAGTTCAAGCTGTTGGTTGGACATTGCCCCGGTATTTATAAGTACAAGACTGATGTTGAAAGCGTCGAGTACATGAGCCAAGGCCATGCTGACTTTCTGGTCACGGTAGTCAAGAAACCAACGGTGCTTCCCCCTCAATCCTACGGGATGGGGCATACCTGCCATTTCAGTGTTGATAAGTCACAGGCTACTGTCTCGAAGCGTCCCTGCGCCTGGCTTTGTACCGGCGATGACATGACCGGAATCGATGGCGAGTACCATTCTTACGCACAAGGAAAGCTGATCGGACCAAAGGTAAAGCCTTGGGCGAATCTACGCCAAGCAATTGCCAGTACCCGGCTGGACATGAGTGATATTCAAGGGGGAGGCTTAAGCGCTGGTGCAGCCAAACTAGCACTATGGGGAGCGGAGAATATGCGCTGGTCCGAACTACAAGAAATCCAAACGACCAAATACGGCTTGGTAATGAAAGACTCCGACTCTCAACGGGGACAGAAGCTCTGCTTTAACGGCAATGTTATTGAAATCGTAGTGGATAAGTCTGTTCCAGGAAGCAAGGTTTTCTTAGGAGGAGCATTTGACGATAGCGGGAGAATTTATCGTTTCGTGGCACTGAAATCGACCGGTGAGATCATTGAACAAAGTCGTGTGAAGTTCTGCGGCATTGTCACTGGGCAGCAACATTACCCAAATAGTGCTGGAGGGGTCGCCCATGCAGTGCATTTGGTCGGGCTATTTGACTTGCCAGAAAACAAATCTGAGTAAGTCAAAAATAGCCCAAAAAATCTGCCAGCTTCTTCCTCCCGTGTCTTCCGCTTCGCCGGCAAAGTCACCAGTGTTACCGGGAAGACACCCCTGATTTTCGGTCTGTCATTGGCCGTTAAAGTTCAGTCCTGTACCTTCCGATGCCTTCGGGTTTCTTGTGCGGCAAGCGGCCCGGCCGGGAGGCTCGACTTTGAGCTACGCTGCCCCCAAGCCGTGCGCGAGACAGGTGTAGTTGTTGCTTATCATTGGACGTAACGCAGCACGAAGGCCCTTGGCCTTCCAGACAGCAGGAGGCGATATGTCAATCAATCAAATCAACGGCAAGGGTTTCGATTTCTCGAAGCTCCAGGGTGGCAAGGCGGCACCGGCCGCTGGCTCGGCGGGTGCGATGGATTTCTCGTCTGCGCTGAAGTTGCAGGTGGCCGGCATTCAGTCGCAAGCGCTCAATACGCTGGCTACCTCCGCGTCGGGTTCCGGCAAGGCATCGGGCGGGGCAAATTTTGCCGATATCCTTGGAGCCGGCAAAATCTCCGGCAATTCAGCGCTGGATGCCCTGCTGGGTAGTGCGGCCGGCATCAGCGGCACGAATGGCATTTCAGCCACGGGGCGCAACATGGCGCTGTTCGACCCGGAATCGGCCTACCGGATGATGACGAACATCAACGCCCGGGCCGTGGCCTACAAGGCCGAGTCGTCAGAAATGACCGACATGAAGGCCTATGTGTCGACGCTGCAGCAGGAGGCCATCAAGCTGGGCGGCGTCGATGCTTCTTCCGGCAGCGAGGAAATCCGCGCCCGCGTGCAGGCTTTTGCCGATGCCTACAACGGCTGGATGCAGCGTTTCGGCAGCGAACTGAAGGATGGCGGCCTGCTCGCCGGTACGCAGGCGGCCCGGGTGGCGCAGTGGGAGCTGGAGCAGAGCGTTGCCAACCCGTTCCATGGCGCCAAGGACGGGCTGCGCGGCATGGCCGGCCTGGGCCTGAGCATCGACCCGGTGACCAAGCTGGCAACCGTCGATAACGCCCGGCTGGATGCGGCACTGGCGAACGGCAAGTCAGTCGCCATCGGTGCGCTGCACGAATTCACCGCCCATTTCGCCAAGACAGCCGAGCTGTTGAATTCAGCCGGCAATTTCATCAATAACCGTCTGGACAACCTATCGCGCGTCATTGCGTACATCGACACCAACATGACCTCGCTGCAGGCCGAATTCGGCCTGGGCGACCCGGCGAAGCCGACTGGGCAGTTGGCCAAGGCTTTGGCCAATTACAACGCGAAGCACGGTATTGCCTGAACCGGCGGTTTGAGTGCGAATGAAACAGCAGCCTGGCTTGAAAGAAGCCGAGGCTGCTGCTCAAACTAGCTGACAGAAGGATCGTTCCGTATCGGCCGGGTGCGTCAGGCAGTGGCAAAACGGCGGCGCAGGTACTGGATGATCTCGCCGGATTCGTACAGCCACTGCGTATTGCCGGCCGGATCGGTAATTTTGAGGCAGGGCACTTTCGCCTTGCCGCCGCCATTGATCAAATCACTGCGGTTGGCGCCCGGTTGTTGCGCATCCAGCTTTTGCACGTTGAGCGCCAGACGCCGCATCTCCTGGCGCACCTTGATGCAGAACGGGCAGGTCTTGTACTGATAAAGGACGATGCCGGCGCATTGCCGATCGACCTCGGCTTGACTCGCAGCCGGCCGCGACATGGCCTTCGGCCGGGTGACGAATTCGCCGAGCAGCATGAAGGGGCCAAGGATGATGCGAAGCGTTTTGAAGAAGGCTCTGACGACAATTTTCATGATTGATGACTGGGTTCCGTAAAAAGATGGGCTTAAGGCAGTGTACAGGCCATGGAGTTCCTGGCGGCTGACGATAAGCCGTATGGCGGAGCGAGCATCCGTTCCGACATCGATGCACTTGCCCGATAATGGCCGCATCGCTCAATCGGAAAAACCATGCTCGCCAACCTGACCGGCTTTCTGATCCAGTGGGGCATCACCGCGCTTTCGCTGTGGGTGGCCAGCCTCGTCTTCAACGGCATCCGCTTCGCGGACAAGTCGGCGCTGATCGTGTCGGCCCTGCTGCTGGGTTTCGCGAACGCCGTGCTGTGGCCCATCGTGGTCGTGCTGACGCTGCCGCTAACGTTCCTGACGCTCGGTTTCTTCCTGCTCGTCATCAACGCGCTGATGCTGTTGCTGGTCGCCAAACTGGTGCGCGGATTCACGATTTCCGGCTTCTGGACGGCGTTCTTCGCCGGCCTGTTCATCTCCCTCTTCAGCCTGTTCCTGAATTCGCTGGCGCCGGATACGGAAATGGAGGTCTATCGCCTGCCGCCTTCCGGCCGGACGATTTCGATGTAGCGACCTGCATTCAGGCTTTCCCCTCTCCCGCCCTTCTGCGAGAATCGCCTCTTTCCGTCCTTTTGCCGATCATGATCCAAGGCCAGTTCCGCTCCTCCGTCCTGCAGGTTCCCGCCGAGGTCACGCCGCTCAAGTTCCGCGGCTATCTGCGCAAGGAAATCCAGGCGGTGCAAGCCAGTGCGGAAAGCCCGGAGGAGATCATCGTCGTGCGCCTGTTCGTGCTGGAAAAGGTGCTGTTCGGCCTGGGAGCGAAGAAGGTGGATTCGATCCTGCACGGGGTGGTCGAGAAATGCCCGAATATCCAGCGCATCGAGCTGGAAGCGCTGGCCCGGCCGCTGACCGCCGAGGAGATGCAGGAAGCCGCCGAGGAAGCGCAGGCCATGGTGCAGGCGCTCGGCGAGCGGGTGATGGCCTCGGGCGGCAAGCTGGTGGCCGACGCCGACGGCAACTAAGCGACAGTACCTTCTGCCGGAAACGTCCGGCCTAGCGCAGGCGCCGGTCGAGATCGTCGATCACCGCGGCCCAGTCGGCATCCCCGATGATTTCCTCCTTGAGAAACCCCCGCTGCGCGGCACTCCAGAAAGGTGCCTGGTAGAGAACAACGCTGTTGTCCAATGGACGATGGCTGGCAATGAAGGCGTCAATCGCCGCATCGTCGCTCGGCAGACCCAACTGGGCAAACAGGTTGTTCAGGGTATGCACCGGTGCCTGCATGACATGCTCCTCGATCTTGATGACCCGGTATTTGGACGGGCCGGCCCGCCAAGCGTTCCCTCGCATTACACCCGCCAAAGCGCACGGCACGCGATGCAGGGCTGGCGGAAATTGCACGAATCCTGTCCTCCCCGGCAGTAGCCACCTGGGGCCGCCTCGCCTAGGATGCCTTTTTGCACAAAATAACGAGGAGACAGCATGCAGGCCTTTCAGGACTACTACCCGGAGAATCTCGCGCATTGCTACGGCTGCGGCCGCAACAACGAACACGGCCACCAGATCAAGACCTTCTGGGAGGGCGACGAAACGGTCACCCGCTTTCAGCCGCGCCCGGAGCATACGGCGATCCCCGGCTTCGTCTATGGCGGGCTGCTCGCCTCGCTGATCGACTGCCATGGCACCGGAACAGCCGCTGCCGCGATGTATCGTGCCGAGAATCGCGCCATGGACAGCCTGCCGGCCTTCCGCTTCGTGACCGGTTCGCTGCAGGTCAGCTACCTGAAGCCGACACCGCTTGGTCCGGAACTGGTGCTGCGCGGCCAGGTCAAGGAAATCAAGGGCCGCAAGGTGGTGGTCGAGGTGACGGTTTACGCCAAGGGCGTGGCGACGGCACGCGGCGAAGTGGTGGCTCTGCAGATGCCGGACACCTTCGTGGCGAAATAATCACGATCGTCCCTGCTCGCCCGGGGGCGGGCCGGCGAGCACCCAACGCCGGTCTCAGCCGGCAACGTTCCACTCGGCGAGAAACTGCGCCACGAATTCCTCCATGAAGCGATGGCGCTGCTCCGCCAGGGCGCGGCCGGTCGGTGTGTTCATCCGGTCCTTGAGCAGGAAGAGCTTTTCGTAGAAGTGGTTGAGGCTGGCGCCCTTGGAGGCCTTGTAGGCGGCTGCGCTCTGGTGCAGCACGGGCGGCTCGTCGGGATCGTGCAGGAGACGCCCGGCATGCCCCCCATAGGCAAAGCAGCGGGCGATGCCGATGGCGCCGATGGCATCGAGGCGGTCGGCATCCTGCACGCATTGCCCTTCCAGCGTACGCATCGCGGTGACGACGCCGGCACCCTTGAAGGAAATGGTAGCGACGATGTCGACCACGGCGGCAATCGCCGCCTCGCTCGCGCCTTCGCTGCGCAGCAGCTTTTCGGCTTCGCGCGGGCCGACGCTGTCGTCGCCGCCGTGAAATTTCCAGTCGGCAATGTCGTGCACCAGCGCGCCGAGTTCGGCGATTTCGCTGTCCGCGCCTTCCTGCGCCGCGATCCGGCGGGTCAGCTGCCAGACGCGGTTGATGTGATGCCAGTCGTGGCCGGAGCTTTCGGCGAGGAATCGCGCCTTGATGTGTGCGGCAACGCGGTCGACCAAAGTGGGCATGGGGATTTTCTCGTGTTTTCGTGTGACGGAAGGGGCTGCAGTGTACCGCGCCGCGCCGCACCGCGTATCCTTGCTCCCCTCGCCCGCCGAATCCGTCGATGACCGCTACCCTGACGCCTCGCACCGAACGTTTCTTCCTGCTCACGCTGGCCGGAATCCAGTTCAGCCACGTGCTCGATTTCATGATCATGATGCCGCTCGGCCCGATCCTGATGCAGGCCTTCGGCATCGGCACCCACGAGTTCGGTCTGCTGGTCGCCTCCTACAGTTTCAGCGCGGCGGTGTCCGGCATCCTGGCGGCGACCTTCATCGACCTCTTCGAGCGCAAGCGCGTCCTGCTGGCCTGCTTTGCGCTATTCGGGCTGGCCACGCTGGCCTGCGGGCTGGCCCCAGGCTTTGCCACGCTGCTCGTCGCCCGCGGTCTGGCCGGCGTCTTCGGCGGCATCATGGGCGCGCTGATCCATACCATGATCGGCGACGCCATTCCCTTCTCCCGGCGCGCCCGGGCCAGCGGGGTGGTGTCCAGCGCCTTTTCGCTGTCCACGATTGCCGGCGTGCCGTTGTCGCTGTGGCTGGCCAACCACCTCGGCTGGCGGGCGCCGTTTGTGCTGATCGCCGTGCTCAGCGTGCTGTTCATCGTCGTCGGCATGCGCTTCCTGCCCGAATTGCGCCACCACCTGGACGAGGAAAAGCGCGACCACCTGCTGTCGGCGACCTTTAATGTGCTGCGCGACGCCAACCATCTGCGCGCCCTGCTCTTCTCGGCGCTGATCATCTTTTCCGGCTTCACGATCATTCCCTACATCACCGTCTATGCGGTGAACAACGTCGGCATCGCGCAGGCCGACATTCCCATCGTCTATCTGGTCGGCGGTACCGCCACCTTCATCAGTGCGCGGCTGATCGGCCACTGGGCCGACCGCTACGGCAAGATCGAGGTCTATCGCCGGATCGCCCTGCTGGCGATGCTGCCGCTCCTGGCCGTGACCCACGCCGGCACCCTGCCGCTGGGCATCTGGCTGATCTTCAGCACCACCTTCTTCGTGCTCGTCTCGGGACGCATGATCCCGGCCATGGCGATCATCGCCTCATCGGCCCAGCCCAAGCTGCGCGGCACCTTCATGTCGCTGAACGGCACCGTGCAGTCGCTGGCCATGGGCCTGGCGACGACGCTGGCCGGCTTCCTGACCGGCCTCGACGGCAGCGGGAAGATCGTCGGTTATCCGCTGGTCGGCTACGTGGCCGTCGCCGCGAACCTGCTGGCGATCTGGTTCGTGGCCCGCATCGTCATGCATGGACAAACGCCTCCGGCTGCCGCCGACCGCTAGCGCCCAGGCAGGCACGGGCGCTTCTCCCGCCTTGCTTTCCACACCCCCCTATGCCATTCTGGAAAACTGATTCCCCAAGGAGAAAGCCATGAAGGGCGACAAGAAAA
>CALJZP010000101.1 GCA_937983545.1 uncultured Azonexus sp. | reverse complement strand
CTCGTCGAGGTGCTTGGGCAGCGTGTACACACCGACCGGGTAGTCGGCGGTCTTGGTGAACAGCTCGATCTGGGCGATGGTCTGGTTGGCGAACGAAGAGGACATCACGTAGGACGGATGGCCCGTGCCGCAGCCGAGGTTCACCAGGCGGCCCTTGGCGAGCAGGATGATGCGGCGGCCGTCCGGGAAGATGACGTGGTCGACCTGCGGCTTGATCTCTTCCCACTGGTACTTTTCCAGCGAGGCGACGTCGATTTCGTTGTCGAAGTGGCCGATGTTGCAAACGATGGCGTTGTTCTTCATCTTCACCATGTGGTCATGGGTGATGACGTGGAAGTTGCCGGTGGTGGTGACGAAGATGTCGGCCTTGTCGGCAGCGTATTCCATGGTGACGACGCGGTAGCCTTCCATGGCGGCCTGCAGGGCGCAGATCGGGTCGATTTCGGTGACCCAGACTTGCGCCGACAGGGCACGCATGGCCTGGGCTGAGCCTTTGCCCACATCGCCATAGCCGCAGATGACGGCGATCTTGCCGGCAACCATGACGTCGGTGGCGCGCTTGATGCCATCGACCAGGGATTCGCGACAGCCGTACAGGTTGTCGAACTTGGACTTGGTGACCGAGTCGTTGACGTTGATGCCCGGGAACTTCAGTTCGCCGCGCTGGTGCATCTGGTACAGGCGATGCACGCCGGTGGTGGTTTCCTCGGTGACGCCCTTGATCTGGGCCAGACGCACGGAGTACCAGGTCGGATCGACAGCCAGCTTGGCCTTGATGGCGGCGAAGAGGATGGTTTCTTCCTCGGAGCCCGGCTTGGCCAGCACGGAGATGTCCTTCTCGGCACGGGCGCCGAGGTGCAGCAGCAGGGTGGCATCGCCGCCGTCGTCGAGGATCATGTTCGAGTAGCCACCGTCGGCCCATTCGAAGATGCGGTGGGTGTAATCCCAGTAATCGACCAGGGTTTCGCCCTTGACGGCGAAGACCGGGATGTTCTGCGCGGCGATGGCCGCGGCAGCGTGATCCTGGGTCGAGAAGATGTTGCACGAGGCCCAGCGAACTTCGGCGCCGAGCGCGGTCAGCGTCTCGATCAGCACGGCGGTCTGGATGGTCATGTGCAGCGAACCGGTGATGCGCGCGCCCTTGAGCGGCTGGGTCTTCGCGAATTCCTCGCGAATGGCCATCAGGCCTGGCATTTCGCCTTCGGCGATGTTGATTTCCTTGCGACCCCAGTCGGCAAGGGAAAGGTCGGCGATGACGTAGTCTTTGAATTCGGCCACAGTAAGCTCCTAAATAACTGTGACGGGGAGGGGAAATGCGGCGTTGTTGCTCACCGGCGGCCCCCTGCGCCCGGCAGGGTTGATCAGTGAGCGCCGTTTTAAACCGAGCCTGGGAGCGATGGTGTCCATCGTGCTCCTGCAGCGCCCCTCGGTAGGTTGCGGATTATAAACCGGTTTTCGACCGGATTTCAGCCTTTGTCGCCGGCCCAGTAGTGGTCGACGTCCTTGATGCCCCACTTGGCGGCATCTTCGCGCCCGGCGATTTTTTCCGGGCTGCGCGCAAGGTCAATCACCTCCGGCTTGATATAGGCCTGCGACTTGGTTGAGAAGAAAATCTTCACCTTCGGCTTGAGCAGGGATTGTTCGCCCTGTTCGATGACGACGCCCAATTTCCCGGACGCCAGTTTGACCAGCGAGCCAATCGGGTAGATGCCCAGACTCTTGACGAAAGCCTGGAAGACCATCGGGTCGAAATGGCCGGTCCATTCGGCCATGCGCTTGATCGACTCCGCCGGGTCCCAGCCAGCCTTGTAGGGCCGGTTGGACGTGACGGCGTCATATACGTCGCAGACCGCACCCATCTTGGCGAACAGGCTCATCGTTTCGCCGTTCAGGCCCTTGGGATAACCGCTGCCATCGATCTTTTCGTGATGGTGGAGGCAGACATCCTTGGTCACCTCGCTGACGCCGCTGCCTTCCAGCAGCAGCTTGTAGCCTTCCTCGGGGTGCGTCTTGACCAGCGCAAATTCCTCGTCGGTCAGCTTGCCCGGCTTGTTGAGCACCTCAAGCGGAATCATCGCCTTGCCCAAGTCGTGCAACAGGCCGGCCATGCCAGCCTCGCGGACCTGCTGTTCGTCGAGGTTCAACTGGCGGGCCAGTGCGATCATCAGCGCGCACACAGCCACGGAATGCATGAAGGTATAGTCGTCGGCCGTCTTCAGTCGAGCCAGGCTGATCAGCGCCCCCGGGTTGCGCATGACGGAATTCGAAATTTCCTCGACCAAGGGGGCGGCGGCTTCGGCTTCGATGGCCTTGCCCATGCGCGCTTCTTGGAACATGGAAACAACGGCTTCCTTGCCCTTGGCGACAATTTTTGTGGCGCGCTTGACCTCGTCGGTGAACGACGCTTTTTCCTGGACTATGGGGTGTTCGGGTGGGATATCTGCCGCACAGACCACTTCGGCGACGATCTCGCCGGCGGCAATGTCCACATCGCTGCCTTTGGAAATATCGATCCAAACCTCCCTGATCGGACTTTCTGCAATGAGGAGCAGATCGTTCGGGTCAGTCAGGACGAACTTGGTTCGCCAGAATGGGTGATCCAGCCAGGCGCCACAGAAGGCTTGCAGGTGCATGCCCAGTGTGAGTTTTTCGACAGGGATTTTCTTCAACATATTTGGCGATTTTAACGAAAAAGGGAGCGCATTTGGCTCCCTTTTCGCAAAACTTCACAGAGCCTGCGTATTACAGACCGGCATCCGACTTGAGCAAGTTGGCGCGATCGGTTGCTTCCCAGCTGAATTCCGGCTCGTCGCGACCGAAGTGGCCATAGGCGGCGGTCTTCTGGTAGATCGGACGCAGCAGGTCGAGCATGTTGACGATACCCTTCGGGCGCAGATCGAAGTGCTTGCGAACCAGCGCGGTCAGGGTTTCGTTGCTGACCTTGCCGGTGCCGTAGGTCTCGACCATGATCGAGGTGGGTTCGGCCACGCCGATGGCGTAGGAAACCTGCACCAGGCAGCGCGAGGCGAGGCCGGCGGCGACGATGTTCTTGGCGACGTAGCGGGTGGCGTAGGCAGCCGAGCGGTCGACCTTGGACGGGTCCTTGCCGGAGAAAGCGCCACCGCCGTGCGGTGCGGCACCACCGTAGGTGTCGACGATGATCTTGCGGCCGGTCAGGCCGCAGTCGCCTTGCGGACCGCCGACGACGAAACGGCCGGTCGGGTTGACCAGGAACTTGATGTCGCCCTTGATCAGTTCCTTCGGCAGCACCGGCTTGATGATCTGCTCGATGGTGGCTTCGCGCAGGTCTTCCAGGCTGATGTCCGGCGAGTGCTGGGTGGACAGCACGACGGTGTCGATCGCGTGCGGCTTGCCGTCGACGTAGCGGATGGTGACCTGCGACTTGGCATCCGGACGCGCCCACGGCAGGCGGCCGTCCTTGCGCAGCATGGCCTGGCGCTCGACAAGGCGGTGCGACAGGTAGATCGGCAACGGCATCAGCGAAGGGGTTTCGTCACAGGCGTAGCCGAACATCAGGCCCTGGTCGCCGGCGCCCTGGCCGAGGTTGTCGTCGTAGGCGGCGTTCACGCCCTGGGCGATGTCCGGGCTCTGCTTGTCGTAGGCGACGAGCACGGCGCAGCCCTTGTAGTCGATGCCGTAGTCGGTATTGTCGTAGCCGATGCGCTTGATGGTGTCGCGGGCGATCTGGATGTAATCGACGTTGGCGTTGGTGGTGATTTCACCGGCCAGCACGACCAGGCCGGTATTGCACAGGGTTTCGGCGGCGACGCGGGAATGCTTGTCCTGCGCCAGGATGGCGTCGAGGATGGCATCGGAAATCTGGTCGGCAACCTTGTCGGGATGGCCTTCGCCGACAGATTCCGAGGTGAAGAGGTAATCGCTCATGCGGTGCTCCAGTGGTCCTTTGATCCGGCGTTACCAGCTTTAGACCACGAGCAGGCGACGCTTTAGCAGAATTTGTGAATCGCCCCGCAAGTTGTCTGTTTAACTCGGCGATTACATAATGGTAACCTTTTCTCAGGGGGATTCAACCCCCAGGGCTCCATGGTTTTTCTCTTTCACCTTCTTTCCCTGCTCCCGTTGTGCGTGTTGCATGCCCTTGGCGGAGTGCTTGGCCGGCTGATTTACTGGCTGTCGCCGACCTATCGTCGCCACGTGCAGGAAAACCTGGCCCAGGCTGGTATCGATGCCTCCGTTCGCGGTGCCGTTGCCGCAGAAACCGGCAAGCAGATGGTCGAACTGGCGCGCATCTGGATGCGGCCGCTGGAAGAGGCGGTGCCGCTGGTCGCCGAGGTTGTCGGCTGGGAGCATGTCGAAGCGGCACGCTCCGCCGGCAAGGGCATTGTCTTCCTGACGCCCCACCTCGGTTGTTTCGAAATCACCGCCCAGTACCTGTCATCCTTTGGCGATATCACGGTCTTGTACCGCGAGCCCAAATCGGCCGCTGCCAACGAACTGATTCTGATGGGGCGCAAGCGTGAGCATCTGCACCTGGCGCCGGCTGACCTGTCCGGCGTGCGTGCGCTGATCAAGGCGCTGAAGAAGGGCGAGATGGTGGGCATGCTGCCGGATCAGGCGCCCAAGACCGGGGAGGGGGTCTGGCTGAAGTTTTTCGGGCGCTACGCCTACACCATGACGCTGGCGGCGCGGCTGACCGAGACCAATGCCGTTTCCCTGCTCACCTGGGGGGAGCGCCTGCCGGGCGGGCGCGGGTTCCGCATCCATTTTTCGCAGCCGACCAGTCCCCTGGCTGGTTCGACCATCGAGCGGGCGCAGCAGATCAATCATGAGATCGAGGCCCTGATTCGCCAGTGCCCGACCCAATACCTGTGGGGCTATAACCGCTACAAGCGACCGGGGGGCGCCGAAGCGCCGCCGGCGGAGTGATCCTTGAAAGTCTTTTTCACCTACCTTCTTGTTGGTTTTCTGTGGTTGTTGCACTGGCTGCCCTTGCCGATCCTGCGGCTGCTCGGCCGGGGTTTGGGGCGACTGCTCTACGCCCTGGGGCGCGAGCGGCGCAAGGTTGCCTTGATCAATCTGCGCCTCTGCTTCCCGGACAAAACCGAAGCTGAGCGCGAAGACATTGCCAAGCGGCATTTCGTCGCCTTCGCCCAGGCCGTGCTGGATCGCACGTTGGGCTGGTGGGCTTCGAAGGAGCGCCTGGAGCGCATCATTCGTATCCACGGAACGGAACACCTGTCCGACTCGCAGGGGCGTCCGGTCATCCTGCTGACGCCGCATTTCGTCGGACTCGACGCCGGTGGGACGGTGGTGTCGATGCACGTGGTCGGCTGCAGCGTCTTTTCCATGCAGAAGAATCCCGTGCTCAACAAGCTGCTCTATGAGGGGCGGATGCGTTTCAACAAGGCTGTCCTGCTATCGCGACAGGACGGGATGCGCAAGATCGTCAAGGCGATGAAGGATGGCCACCCGTTCTACTACTTGCCGGACATGGATTTCGGGCCGAACGAGTCGATTTTCGTGCCCTTTTTCGGTGTCCAGGCGGCGACCATCCCGGCGCTGTCGCGCCTGGTGCGCCTCACCGGCGCCCGCGTCGTGCCGGTGATCTGCCGGCAGTCTCCTGACGGCTACGACATCGAAGTGATGCCGCCTTGGGAGAACTTCCCCGGCGAGAGCGTCGAAGCCGATACGGAATTCATGAACCAGTTCATCGAAAGCCAGGTACTGCGCATGCCGGAGCAGTATTTCTGGTTGCACAAGCGCTTCAAGACCCGGCCACCCGGAGAACAGAGGTTTTATAAATGAACAGCAACCTGAACGTCGAAATCCGTCCCGTGACGCCGCCCGATGTGCCGGCCATCGCTGCCTTGGCCCGCGAAATCTGGCAGGCGACTTACCCCGGCATCATCACCCAGGAGCAGATCGATTTCATGCTCGAGCAGCGCTATGGGCATGAGCGTCTATACGACGATCTGGAAGATCTCCACAAATGGCTCGACCAGGCTTTCCACGAGGGGCGTCGTGTCGGCTTCGCCTTCAGCGAAATCTACAAGGGCGAGTTCAAGCTCGACAAGCTGTACATCCACCCGGACGTCCAGCGGCGGGGCGTGGGCGGACAGTTGATCTCCAACGTGGCCGAGCGGGCCAAAAAGGCAGGCTATCCCTGTGTGATCCTGCAGGTGAACAAGCGCAACGTGAATGCCATCAACTCGTACAAAAAATACGGCTTCGTCGTCCGCGAAGTGATGGTCGATGACATTGGCCGCGGCTACGTCATGGACGATTACGTGATGGAGAAGAAGCTTTAAGAATTTTGGGCAACGTGCTGTCTCTGCTATGATTTTCCGAGTCATTCAGCGGAGCCGCACGTGAAACTCAAATTCTCCAAGATGCATGGTCTGGGCAACGATTTCGTTGTCCTTGACGGCGTGCGCCAACAGGTTTCCCTGAGCCCGGAACAACTGGTCTATCTGGCCGACCGCCATTTCGGCGTCGGCTGCGACCAAATTCTGCTGGTCGAAAAGACTGAACAGCCGGGGATCGACTTCCGCTATCGCATCTTCAATGCCGATGGCGGCGAGGTTGAGCAGTGCGGCAACGGTGCCCGCTGCTTCGTACGCTTCGTGCATGATCAGGGACTGACCGACAAGCGGCAGATTCGAGTCGAGACGCTCAAGGGCACCATCGAGCCACGACTCGAGGCCGACGGCAATGTCACCGTTGATATGGGCGAGCCGCGTTTCCTGCCGGCCGAGATTCCCTTCCTGGCCGACGAAGACGTAATCATCCACCTGCTCGACGTGGCCGACGAAACGCTGGAAACCACTGTCGTCTCGATGGGCAATCCGCATGCCGTGCAGGTTGTCGATGACGTCGAAACCCATCCAGTCGGGCAGCACGGCCCCTTGATCGAGCGTCACGAGCGTTTCCCGAAGCGGGTCAATGCCGGCTTCATGCAGATCATCGACCGTCATTCCATCAAATTGCGCGTCTATGAGCGCGGCTCGGGGGAAACCATGGCCTGCGGTACCGGCGCTTGCGCCGCCGCCGTTGCCGGGATTCGGCGCGGCCTGCTCGATTC
>CALJZP010000100.1 GCA_937983545.1 uncultured Azonexus sp. | reverse complement strand
GCAGATGCGGAGAGGTAATTTGTCGCCGCGCTACACGACAGAGTGGAGTGGCTTGCCGGTAGTTCAGGCACGGTGATACCGAAGTCTTGATAAGATGCCATGTAAATAGGGTTTGATAACCCAATTTAGAGGTTCGAAAGGACGGAGTATGAGCGACTGGGATTTTCTGCACGATATGCACCACGATGGCTACAGCCCAGAGCAGATAGCCGATGCAGCAGCTTGCGGCTATAACCCGTGGGAATGGGGGGATGATTATGAAGACGACGAAGAGTTCTCTACGTCATGCCCTCAAGTAGACCCTGAAATTGAAGCAATTTTCGAGAACTTGGTTGAGAACGCGAGGGCCTACCATGCTCTCACGGGGCGCTACCTACAAATTTGGGGCGAATTAGGGGAGCTATACGCCGAAGTGACATATGGCATCAAGCGCCACAAACCACATACCAGAGGGTCAGATGGCAAGCTTGGAAACGACTTCGTAGAAATCAAAACCATCTCTCCAGAAAAAGAAGGTGAGAAAGTTCAAGTTAAACGCGCCGGAAATTTCAATAGGCTCTTAGTAATCAAAATCAGCGAGCAGCTTGAGTTTGAGGGGCGCTTTATTAAGCGTAAGAGCCTATCGAAGGGGGACGGAGCATATGCAAGGGTATCTTGGTCAAATATCCCCCCGACCGATGACGAGCCTCAAGTTTGAAAGCCAACTTGCCACCAAAAGACGAAAGCCCCGTGTAGCCACACATGGGGCTTTCTGACGACCTGCTTCGGAGCCGAGAAACGTCGGGATAAGTGACGCTTAGGAGCTGCGCACGAGACTCAGCGAATGGCTGCCTTAATCTTTCTCCCTTTTTTCGCACGCAGGGCATGCTTTCGTACGGCATCCTGTTGCTTCAGTTGTGCCGCTGTCACCGGCGGCGCCTTTCCAAACTTCAAAGTCGGGTACTCAATCTTGGAGAGCTCTTCAAGAAGAACGCATAGACCCGCTTGGCTCCCGTAATCAGCAGACGAGCCTTTTTCCATTTTTCTTCCCGTCATGTACTGAGAGGCTGAGGTATCCAACCGACCGTTGCGACGCGCCGTTTCCCAGCAATGTCTAAAACAATGCATCCCAACAAGACGTCCCTCCACTGGATTCAACAACTCCTTTGCATGCGCCACAAACGCCTCACCGAATGTGGCGCCGCGCGAATAGCCGGGGAACAAACGCTCAAGTCCAGATTCGCGAGCTGCCGTGACATAGTCCTTGAAGCCCAATTCAATTAATTTCGGATGGACTGGCATTGAACGCTCTGAGAGTTTTCCATGCTTTAAGTTCTCACGTATGGTGTTCTCTCGGATATGCATTACGAGCGAGTCACCCCAATCCTCGATGTCTCGAACTTCCAGCCCGGTAATCTCTAGCAACCGAGGCCCGTGGTACAACGCAAGCAAGGGAAGCCAATAGCCTGCCTGAACGCTTACAGCACGGTCTGTGCTTAAGGGAGGAGCATCAAACAGCGTTTTCAATTCGGCGACGCTGAACTCTTCCCTTGATGAACCTCCATTTTCATCAACACGAACCTGCAGTCCATCAAATGGGTCGATTACCCCTGGAGGAATCTTCGCGTTGACTAAACTCTCCCGCCAAATAGAGCCGACTTGAGTCAGTCGATTTTTTGCCGTACGTCGCGCTAGCTTCTTAAACATCCCATCGCGCCAGGCTACGACTGCAGCCTTCGTCAGCCCGGCAGGCGTGCCTTTGGCCGACTCAGCAAGCGAATTCCAAGCAATCCGATAGTTCGCACGGCTTCCCTCACTCAAATCCGGGCGCTGTTCAAAACAGTATTCAAGTGCTTGCTGCCACGTCCAGATTTCGCCCTTGTGGGGCTGTGGTGGAGTTGGTACATGCGCTTCTACACGCCGCTTTTCCATTGCGATTACAAAGCGCCGAATGGCGTCAGCGAACGGCAGAAGTGTCGGCCCTGGTTCGGTAATGGTTTTGCCGGTGTGCTGGTAGAGCGCAAACGTAATCGGACCAATCCACTCCTTGATGAGTTGGGCCTGGCCTTGCGGTGTCAGAGGAGGCAAATCGGCGGCAGACCAGTGATGCCGGTCAGACTGACGCTCTTCCTCATCCTCTTCTGCTGGCGCTGCGCTACCGAAAGCTTGGTCGAATGCCTTCTGCAGGCTGCTATTGAAGACGAGTTCATCCGTCCCGAGAAGACTCACATACATCGACTCTGCGGCGAAGCGAATTTCTTCTGGCGTTGGCGCCCCGGGTTCCAGCGGCTTAGCCGGCTCCCAGTCCTTCAGTTTGGGCCTGAATACCCCGGTAGCTGCATCCTTGGCGGCCTCATCGACAAAGTGCGCGTACTTACGCGCCAATTGTCCGGCGACCTTGAGGTCAGAGGTTTCTAGGGAAAACCGCACATAGCCATTGGCGTGAACCGATTCTTTTCGGTCATCCAGATAAAGCGAATCGCCAGGCTTGAGGGGAGATGGGGCACGCCTACGGAAGTAGAGGACATTGCCACGGCGCTCAACATACTTGGGCATCTTGGACTCTTTCTGAGCCACAGTTTGAGCCACACCCATGAGCAAAAAAACTCCTGTTATTTTGAGGGTTTCTCATAATAACAGGAGTTTAGGAATGCTTTGGTGGTGATGGGCAGAATCGAACTGCCGACCTATGGGTTATGAATCCATCGCTCTAACCGTCTGAGCTACATCACCACACTTGGAGGGCGCGAATTATAGAGGGGCGACGGATGGATGGTCAACCGCGTTATAATGCGCAACTTTTCTGCGGCCGGCTTGCCCAAGCGGCACCCACTGATTTTCAAAGCATTTCCATGACCAAGAAGCTTTTCATCCGCACTTTCGGGTGCCAGATGAACGAGTACGATTCGGACAAGATGGCCGACGTGCTCAACGCCTCCGAAGGCATCGTCAAGACAGACAATCCCGAAGAAGCCGACATCATCCTGTTCAACACCTGCTCGGTGCGCGAGAAGGCGCAGGAGAAGGTTTTCCACGATCTGGGCCGGGTCAAGCACCTGAAGCAGCAGAATCCGAACCTGGTGATCGGCGTCGGCGGTTGCGTGGCCAGCCAGGAGGGTGACGCCATCGTCGCCCGCGCGCCTTACGTCGATATCGTCTTCGGTCCGCAGACGCTGCACCGGCTGCCGCAACTGATTGCCGAGCGCAAGGAAAAGGGCAAGGCGGCCGTCGATGTCTCCTTCCCGGAGATCGAGAAATTCGACGCCATGCCGCCGGCCGAAGTGAAGGGCGCCACCGCGTTCGTGTCGATCATGGAAGGCTGCTCCAAGTTCTGCAACTTCTGCATCGTGCCCTACACACGTGGCGGCGAGGTATCGCGTCCATTCACCGACGTGCTGACCGAAGTGGCCGACCTGGCCGCCCACGGTGTCGGCGAAGTGACCCTTCTCGGCCAGAACGTCAATGCCTACCGTGGCGACATGGAAGGCACCGACGAGAAGGCCGACCTGGCGATGCTCATCGAGTACATTGCCGAAGTGCCGGGCATCGAGCGCATCCGCTACACCACCTCGCATCCGCGCGAAATGTCGCAGCGCCTGATCGATACCTACGCCAAGGTGCCGAAGCTGGTGTCGCACCTGCACCTGCCGGTGCAGGCCGGTTCGGACCGCGTGCTGGCGGCCATGAAGCGCGGCTACACGACGCTCGAGTACAAGTCCATCATCCGCAAGCTGCGCGCCGCGCGGCCGGACATCTCGATGTCCACCGACTTCATCGTCGGCTTCCCCGGCGAGACGGACGAGGATTTCGAGAAGACCATGAAGCTGATCGACGACGTCGAGTTCGACGCCTCGTTCTCCTTCATCTACAGCCCGCGCCCCGGCACGCCGGCGCTGGAACTGGAGGACAACACGCCGGCCGAGGTCAAGTCGGCCCGCCTGTCGCGCCTGCAGAAGCGCATCGACGAGCTGGCGCAGGCCGTCAGCAAATCGATGGTCGGCAGCGTGCAGCGCGTCCTGATCGAAGGCACTTCGAAGAAGGATGCCAAGGAACTGGCCGGCCGCACGGACAACAACCGCATCGTCAATTTCGCCGGCAATCCGCGCCTGATCAACACCTTTGCCGACGTTCGCATCACCGAAGCGTTGCCGCACAGCCTGCGAGGCGAAATTGTCATCAGCGAAGGCTAAGCCAGCCCCGAAACAAAGACCGGTCGAGTTCGCCCTCGCGCCGGTCGACAACACCTTGCTCGCCAACCTGTGCGGGCCGCTGGACGAGAACATCCGGCAGATCGAAACCGGCTTCGACGTAATCATCCGCCGCCGCAACGAGCGCCTGTCGATCACCGGCGAAAAGGCGCAGCTGACGGCCGACGCCCTCCGCCACTTCTATGCGCTGGCGCGCGAACCGCTGTCGGTCGATGAAATCCAGCTCGGCCTGATCGAATTCCTCAACGCCCCGGTGCGCCGTATTTCGCGCAGCGCCGAAGGGCCGGTGGACGGCCCGCAACTGGTCACCCGCAAGACCGAACTGCATGGCCGCACGCCACGGCAGGTGGAGTACCTGAAGCAGATCCAGGAACACGACATCACCTTCGGCATCGGCCCGGCCGGCACCGGCAAGACCTACCTGGCCGTCGCCAGCGCCGTCGATGCCTTCGAGCGCGACCTGGTCGAGCGCATCATCCTGACCCGCCCGGCGGTCGAAGCCGGCGAGCGCCTCGGCTTCCTGCCCGGCGACCTGACGCAGAAGATCGACCCCTATCTGCGCCCGCTTTACGATGCGCTGTACGACCTCATGGGCGCCGACCGCGTCGCCAAGCTGTACGAGAAGCGCGCCATCGAAATCGCGCCGCTCGCCTTCATGCGCGGCCGCACGCTGAACCACGCCTTCATCATCCTCGACGAGGCGCAGAACACGACGCCGGAGCAGATGAAGATGTTCCTTACCCGGATCGGCATCGGCGCCAAGGCCGTGGTGACTGGCGACGTGACCCAGATCGACCTGCCCAAGGGACACAAGAGCGGTCTCAAGGAAGCCATCGAGGTGCTGCGCGACGTGCGCGGCATCGCCTTTACCCAGTTCAAGAAGGAAGATGTGGTGCGCCACCCGCTGGTCGCCCGCATCGTCGACGCCTATGAAAAACGCCAGCAATCGGCTTAACCTGTCCGTGCAATATGCCTGTAACCGCGAGGGCCTACCCTTGCGGGCGGATTTCGTGCGCTGGGCCCGCGCCGCGCTGGTCGGCGGCGGCGAAGTGACGATCCGCCTGGTCGACGCCGAAGAAGGCCAGGCCTTGAACAACGAGTACCGCGGCAAGGATTACGCGACCAACGTGCTGTCCTTCCCCTATGAAGTCGAACCGGTAACACAGGGCGACCTGGTCATCTGCCCGAGTGTCGTGGCACGCGAGGCGGCCGAGCAGAACAAGCCGCTGGCGGCGCATTACGCCCACCTGACGGTGCATGGTATGCTGCATTTGCAAGGCTGGGATCATGACAATGACGATGATGCCGACGCCATGGAAAACGAAGAAAAGGAAATCCTCGCCGCGTTGGGCTATCCCGACCCGTACGCCGCCTGAAAAATATGGACAGTGACAGTAAACCGAGTTTCATCGAACGACTGACTTCCCTGCTGCTGCGCGAACCCGAAGATCGCGAGCAGCTGCTTGAAATCCTGCACTCGGCCTACGAGCGCAACCTGATGGACGCCGATGCGCTGACCATCATCGAAGGCGCGCTGGCCGCCTCCGACACCCGCGTCACCGACGTGATGATTCCCCGGGCGCAGATGGACGTCATCGACGTCGACGACCCGATGGACGAGATCGTCAAGATCGTCATCGAGGCCGCACACTCCCGCTTCCCGGTCGTCGACGGCGACCGCGACAACGTGCTCGGCATCCTGCTCGCCAAGGACCTGCTGCGCATCCACACTGAAGAGAATTTCGACCTGCGCGACTGGCTGCGCCCGGCCGTCTTCATTCCGGAATCGAAGCGCCTGAACGTGCTGCTGCGCGAATTCCGCGTGTCGCGCAACCACATGGCCATCGTGGTCAACGAATACGGCGGCGTCGCCGGCCTGGTCACCATCGAGGACGTGCTGGAACAGATCGTCGGCGACATCGAGGACGAATACGACTTCGACGAGGCGCACGACAACATCCGCCAGGACTCGACCGGCCGTTACCGCGTCAAGGCGCGCACGGAGATCGAAGACTTCAACGAAGCCTTCTCGACAAGCTTCTCCGACGACGAATTCGACACCGTCGGCGGGCTGGTACTGCGCCATCTTGGCCGCGTTCCCAAGCGCAACGAGGTCGTCGACATCGACGGCATGCGCTTCCAGGTACTGCGCGCCGACAGCCGCCGGCTGTATACCCTGCTCGTCGATCCACCCAAGCCGCAGACCGGTGCTGACGAGACTGCCTGAGCGGTCGCCGGCACGCCTTGCCCTGGCCGCCCTGTTGGGCGCGCTCGGCGTGCTGTGCTTCGCCCCGCTCGAACTGTTCTGGCTGGCGCCCGCCGTCTGGGCGGCTTTCTTCGCCCTGCTGCGGCGCGCCGAATCGCCCCGCCAGGGCTTGCTGACCGGGCTTGCCTTCGGGCTCGGCTTCTTCCTGTGCGGCGTATCGTGGGTCTATGTCAGCCTTTCCGTGTTCGGCGGCATGCCGTGGTGGCTGGCCGGGCCGGCGGCCTTTCTGTTCTGCACGGTCATGGCGCTGTTCCCGATGGCCGCCGGCTGGGTATTCAAGCGCTGGCAGCCGGCCGGCTTCTGGCAACAGGCGGCCCTCTTCGCGGGCCTGCTCGCCGCCGGCGACTGGATACGCAGCTGGCTGTTCACCGGTTTTCCATGGCTGGCCATCGGCTATTCGCAAACACCGCCCAGCCCGCTGGCCGGTTTTGCCCCGCTGCTTGGCGTATTCGGGCTGTCGGCGCTGCTTGCGTTGAGCGGCGCCCTGTTACTGCGCTGGCGGATCGGCTTGCCGATGCTGGCCGTGCTGGCCAGCGCCGGATTCGCCCTGCGCCAGATCGAATGGACGACGCCCCAAGGCGAACCGGTCAGCGTCGCGCTGATCCAGGGCAACATACCGCAGGAAATGAAATTCCGGCCCGAGGCCTTCGTCCGCACCCTGAACCTCTATCGCGAACTGATCGAGGCCAATCCGGCGCAATTGACGCTCCTGCCGGAAACCGCCTTCCCGGTCTTCCTCGACCAGTTGCCGGAAGCCTACATCGACGCGCTGAAGGCGCTGGCCGGCCGCCAGAACGGCGACGTCATCTTCGGCACGCTGACCGGTGACGGCAACGCCTATTACAACAGCGCCGTCAGTCTCGGCGCCTCGCCGCTGCAGGCTTATAGCAAGAGCCACCTGGTGCCCTACGGCGAATTCATCCCGCCCGGCTTCGCGTGGTTCATGGCCTACGCCAACATCCCGGCCTCGTCCTTCTCGCGCGGCCCGGAAAAGCAGGCGCCGCTGGCCGTTGCCGGGCAGCAGGTAGCGGCCAACATCTGCTACGAGGACGTCTTCGGCAGCGAGATCATCCGCGCCCTGCCCGAGGCGGGCATTCTGGCCAACCTGTCGAACACCGCGTGGTTCGGCGATTCGCTGGCCCAGCCGCAACACCTGCAGATCGCCCGCATGCGCGCCCTGGAAACCGGCCGCCCGATGCTGCGCGCCACCAACACCGGCATGACCGCCATCGTCACCCCGGACGGCACCGTGCAGGCCGCCCTGCCGCCGTTCACGACCGGCGTGCTGAATGGCAGCATCCGGGCCCATGGCGGCATAACGCCGTACGGCCGGCTGGGAGATTGGCCGGCCATCGCCCTGATCGCCTTGTTGCTGCTGGCCGGACTGCTTCGCAGACGCTAGAGATTGTTTGCTGGCACGCTCCATGCAGAGAGGAAGGCATCAACCCTCTGCAGGAGCACACATCATGGACGGCGGACTGACCGAAATCTTCCTGGGCGTCACGGCCGGGGCCTTTTCACCGCTTGCACTGATCGCCAGCTGGGAATTGCTGCGTCGCACCAAAAAGAGTCGTCCCGAATAATTTCCGCACCAGCGTGGTCAGCAGACCGACCCGAAGCTGCCTCAATGCGGCCCCAAATCAGCCTGCCTTGAGGCGATCGGCGAAGGCCTTGCGCAGCTTGGCCGCCTTGGGCCCGACAACCGCCACGCAATAGCCCTGATTGGGGTTGCGGCGGAAATACTGGTGATGGTATTCCTCGGCCTCGAAGAAGGTCGTTGCCGCCGTCACCTCGGTCACGACAGGCGCCGACCAGACGCCTTCGCCATTCAGGCGGGCAATCAGGGCCTCGGCTGTCGCCCGCTGAGCCTCGTCGTGGAAGTAGATCGCCGAACGGTACTGGGTGCCGACATCGTGGCCCTGCCGATTCAAGGTCGTCGGATCGTGAATGGTGAAAAACGCCGTCAGCAGGGTTTCGTAATCGATGATGGCCGGATCGAAACGGAGCTGCACCACTTCGGCATGCCCGGTATCGCCGCGACAAACCGCCTCGTAGTTCGGACGCGGATCATGCCCGCCCATGTAGCCGGGCAACACGGACACAACGCCCTCGAGTTGCTCGAAGGCAGCCTCCAGGCACCAGAAACAGCCACCAGCCAGGGTGGCTACGGACAGTCGGGCTTGCTCCATGTCTTTTACGTATCGTGGGGATGCTGCTCCGACCCTGCTGCGCCGAAGGAGTTCCCCTGACCGGTGGCGTATCAGGCAGCGCGCAAACGCTGAGCAGCCTGCTCCAGACGCTGACGCTCGGCCAGCACCTTGCCGGCATAACGCCGGCCGGCATCGCCGAGGGCGCCGCCGAATTGCTGCAAACCTTCTTCCAGGCCACCCTGCCGGCGAATGGACTCTTTCAGCACCCGCGCCCCGATCTGGACATTGGTTACCGGATCGAGGAAGGAAGCACTCTCCTCCGGCAGCTTGTCCTGATGGAAGCGCGGTACCACCTGCATCAGCCCTTGGGCGCCAAAGACGCTTTGCGAGAAGGGGTTGAACCCCGACTCGACGCCAATGACGGCAATGATCAGCAGCGGGTCGATGTGCAGTTCCCGACCGATGGCCTGCGCCGTCGCGAAAATGGGCTGCACCGCCTCGGTGGACACCTTGTAGCGACGGGTCACGTAGTCCATGGCGCCGCGCAAACGCGGTGCCAGCACCTCGGCGGAGGCATCTTCGTCGGCTTCGACTGCATCGGCTTCGTCGACACCGTCGGCCACCGCTTCGGCCGGCCACAATTTCTGGATCAAGGGCAAGTCCGGGCCGATGAATCCGCTCTGGATACCGACCACCCCGACAATGAAAACCACGCCGGCAGCCATCAGCATTTTTTGGAAAACCGCCATCACCAGCACGGAAACACGCTGCAGAGAAGGCGAAGTAAGGGTCGTAGCGTTCATGCGACCTCCTTGACTGTTGCCACTGCGAAAAACAACCTCGCAGCGAACGGTTACAGGGGGGCACGACATCGGCGGAAAGCGAGAGAGGGAAGGCTTTCCCCAAAGCGAGGCCGGAAGAAGACAGGCATCGCGCAACCGATGTTGCACCGCAACATTAACCCAGTTTATTGATTTAGTTGATCTAAGTCAACTCAGCCACTTCCGCCAACCGGATTGCATGTTGCGTCGCGACAACACGACAGCCGGCTTACCGCACCCTGCCGGCCATTCGGCCCCATTGCCCCGGCCGACATAGTCGGCGACGCAAATCGACGAAAATTGTTGAACGCCGTCCACTTTTTGCGGGCACGGGCGAAGCCCTGAACATAGCCGGGAAAAGCAAGTAAAATCGAGGGTTTCGAATCAAGAACGAGTGCGTCCCATGACCACCAGCAAGAAACCCACGTTCCAAGAGATCATCCTGCGTCTCCAGCAATACTGGGGCGACAAGGGCTGCGCCCTGCTCCAGCCGTACGACATGGAAGTCGGCGCCGGCACCAGCCACACCGCGACCTTCCTGCGCGCCATCGGCCCGGAGCCCTGGAAGGCCGCCTACGTGCAGCCGTCGCGCCGCCCCAAGGACGGCCGCTACGGCGAGAACCCGAACCGCATGCAGCACTACTACCAGTACCAGGTCGTGCTCAAGCCGGCGCCGGACAACATCCTCGAGCTCTACCTCGGCTCGCTGGAGGCTCTCGGTTTCGACCTGAAGAAGAACGACGTGCGTTTCGTCGAGGACGACTGGGAAAACCCGACCCTGGGCGCCTGGGGCCTGGGCTGGGAAGTGTGGATGAACGGCATGGAAGTCACCCAATTCACCTACTTCCAGCAGGTCGGCGGCATCGACTGCAAACCGATCACCGGCGAAATCACCTACGGCATCGAACGCCTCGCCATGTACCTGCAGGGCGTCGAGAACGTGTACGACCTCGTGTGGACCGATGGCCTGACTTACGGCGACGTCTATCACCAGAACGAAGTCGAGCAATCGACCTACAACTTCGAGCATTCCGACGTGGATTTCCTGTTCCACGCCTTCGGCGCGCACGAAAAGCAGGCGCAGCACCTGATGGGCGCCCAGCTGGCGCTGCCCGCCTACGAACAGGTGCTCAAGGCCGCCCACACCTTCAACCTGCTCGACGCCCGTGGCGCCATCTCGGTCACCGAGCGCGCCGCCTACATCGGCCGCATCCGCAATCTGGCGCGCGCCGTGGCCCAAGCCTACCTCGACTCCCGCGCCCGCCTCGGCTTCCCGATGGCGCCGAAGGAATGGGCCGCCGAAGTGCTGGCCAAGCTCGAAGAACAGAACGCCAAGAAAGCAGCCTGATCATGACCGCCAAGAACCTCCTCGTCGAACTGTTCGTTGAAGAACTGCCGCCCAAGGCGCTGAAGAAGCTGGGCGAAGCCTTTTCCGCCGCGCTGGCCAACTCGCTGAAGAAGGACGGCCTGGCCGGCGACAATGCCACCGTGACCGCTTACGCCTCGCCGCGTCGTCTGGCCGCGCACGTCACCGGCGTTTCGGCGGTCGCCGCCGACAAGCCGGTCGTCCAGAAATTGATGCCGGTCGCCGTCGGCCTCGATGCCGCCGGCAACGCCACCCCGGCCCTGCTCAAGAAACTGGGCGCCCTCGGCGCCGACGCTTCTGCCGTCGCCAGCCTGCGCCGCGAAAATGACGGCAAGGCCGACATCCTGTTCTACGACAGCCTGGCCAAGGGCGCCACGCTGGCCGAAGGCCTGCAGAAGGCTGTCGAAGCCGCGCTGGCCGCGCTGCCCATCCCCAAGGTCATGACCTACCAGTTGGCCGATGGCTGGAGCACCGTCAATTTCGTGCGCCCGGCGCATGCGCTCGTTGCGCTGCACGATGCCGACGTGGTGCCGGTCTCCGTGCTCGGCATGGACTCCGGTCGCGCCACCAAGGGACACCGTTTTGAAGCGGCCGTCGATCCGGTCGTGATCGCCGATGCCGACAGCTACGCCGCCACCCTGCTCAAGGATGGTTCGGTCATCGCGTCCTTCGCCGAGCGCCGCGCCGAAATCGTGCGCCAACTGGAAGCGGCTGCCGCCAAGGCAGGCGGCAAGCCCATCGAGGACGAGGCGCTGCTCGACGAAGTCACCGCGCTGGTCGAGCGTCCGAACGTGCTGATCGGCCAGTTCGAAGCCGAATTCCTGGCCGTGCCGCAGGAATGCCTGATCCTCACAATGAAGGCCAACCAGAAATACTTCCCGCTGCTCGACACCGCCGGCAAGCTGACCAACAAGTTCCTCGTCGTCAGCAACATCAGCCCGGACGATGCGTCCGCCGTGATCGGCGGCAACGAGCGCGTCGTTCGCCCGCGCCTGGCCGACGCCAAGTTCTTTTTCGACCAGGACCGCAAGAAGTCGCTGGAATCCCGTGTCGCCGGCCTGGCCAAGGTCGTCTATCACAACAAGCTGGGCACCCAGGGCGAGCGCATGCAGCGCGTCGCCGCGATTGCCCGCGCCATTGCCGATCACCTCGGCGGCGGCGCGCTGACACAGCAGGCCGAGCAAGCCGCCGTGCTGGCCAAGGCCGACCTGCTGACCGACATGGTCGGCGAATTCCCCGAACTGCAGGGCATCATGGGCCGCTACTACGCCCAGCACGACGGCCTGAACGCCGACGTCGCCGATGCCATCGAGGATCACTACAAGCCACGCTTCGCCGGCGACAGCCTGCCGCGCGGCCGCGTCGGCACCGTCGTCGCGCTGGCCGACAAGCTGGAAACCCTGGTCGGCATGTTCGGCATCGGCCAGATCCCGACTGGCGACAAGGACCCGTTCGCGCTGCGCCGCCATGCGCTGGGCGTCATCCGCATGCTGGCGGAAGGTGATCTGGACCTGCCGCTGTATCAACTGCTGGACGCAACGTTCGCCCGTTTCAACGGGATCGAGGGCTTCCAGCTCAACATCAACGCCCTGGCCGACTTCATCTACGACCGTCTGGCCGGCAACCTGCGCGACCAGGGCTACACCGCCCAGGAAGTCGATGCCGTCCTGTCGCAGCGTCCGCAGCGCCTGGGCGACATCCCCAAGCGCCTGGCCGCCGTTCGCGCCTTTTCGGCGCTGCCGGAAGCCGCTGCGCTGGCCGCCGCCAACAAGCGCGTCGGCAACATCCTGAAGAAGCTCGACCTTTGGCCGCAAGCGGTGGTCGACAACGCCCTGCTCCGGGAGGCCGCCGAAGTCACCCTGCATGACGCGCTGGTCGAGGTCGTGCCGCAGGCCGATGCCGCCTTCGTCACCGGCGACTACACCGAATCGCTGACCGCGCTCGCCGCGCTGCGCAGCCCGGTGGACGCCTTCTTCGACGGGGTGATGGTCAATGCCGACGATCCGGCCCTGCGTGCCAATCGCCTCGGCCTACTCGCCAAGCTGCATGCGGCGATGAATCAGATCGCCGATTTGTCGAAGCTCTCCGCCTAACCCAGGGAGGTCGCCATGCCCAACAAGCTCGTCATTCTCGACCGCGACGGCGTGATCAATTTCGATTCCGCCCAGTTCATCAAGAGCCCGGAAGAATGGAAGCCCATCCCGGGCAGCCTGGAAGCCATCGCCAAGCTGAAGCAGAACGGCTACCGCGTGGTTGTCGCGACCAACCAGTCCGGCGTCGGACGCGGCCTGTTCGACATGGATACCCTGAACAGCATCCACAAGAAGATGCACAAGGCGGTGGTCGCCGTCGGCGGGCAGATCGATGCCATCTTCTACTGCCCGCATGCGGCGGATTCGAAGTGCGACTGCCGCAAGCCGAAACCGGGCATGTTCAAGCGCATTTCGGAAACGCTCAATATCGACCTGACCGGAGTTCCGGCCATCGGCGACTCGCTGCGCGACCTGCAGGCCTGCGTCGCGCTCGGCTGCCAGCCCATGCTGGTGATGTCGGGCAAGGGCGAGAAGACCAAGGCCGACGGCGGCCTGCCCGATGGCACGCTGGAATTCGCCGACCTCGCCGCGGCGGTCGATCACATCCTCGCCAAGGCCAAGAAATGAACGCCATCCGCTCGACCCTGTTCATGGCCTACGCCATCGTCTGGTCGGTGCTCAGCGCACCGCTGGTCGTCATCGCCGGCCCGCTGCTGCGCGGCATCTGGGCCTATCGCTTCGGCAAGCTGTGGCGCCTCGGCACCCAGTTCGGCGTCGAGAACATCCTCGGCATCCGCCCGAAAGTCATCGGCCGCGAAAACATGCCGGCCGAGCCCTGCGTCATCCTCTCCAAGCACCAATCGGCGTGGGAGACGATGACCCTGCAGGATTGCGTGCCGGCCGGCGCCTACTGCGTCTTCGTGCTGAAGAAGGAACTGCTCAAGGTGCCCTTCGTCGGCTGGGGCCTGGCCGCCATGAAGATGATCTCGATCGACCGTGCCGCTGGCAAGGATGCACTCGACCAGGTCGTCAGCCAGGGCCGCGAACGCCTCAAGCAGGGCTTCTACGTCATTCTCTTCCCCGAAGGCACGCGCGTGGCGCCTGGCCAAAAGAAGCGCTACAAGCCGGGCGGCGCCTATCTGGCCACCCATGTCGGCTGCAAGGTCGTGCCCATCGCCCACGACGCCGGCGAGTTGTGGCCGCGCCAGGCTTTCCTGAAGAAACCGGGCACCGTCACCATCAGCATCGGCCCCGCCTTCGACGCCACCGGCATGACCGAGGCAGAGGTCAATGAAAAGGCCGAAGCCTGGATCGAAGGCGAAATGCGCCGCATCTCCCCGCATCGTTACCCGGATGCCGCCAGCCGCACCTGAGACCGCGCGCAGCATCGTCATCGGCGACCAGACGGTCGCCTACCAACTGCGGCGCAGCGCACGGCGGACCATCGGCCTGTCCATCGACCACCGTGGCCTGCGTGTCGGCGCCCCGCCGCGCGCCCGGCTTGGCGATATCGAAAGCCTGATCCGCCAACACGGCCAATGGGTGCTCGACAAGCTGGCCGCCTGGCGCGAACGCACACCGCCCGAAACGCAGCCGATTGCCGACGGCACCACCATGCCGCTGCTCGGCGAACCGTGGCGCATCGCCCTCACCTCGATCAGCCGCGCCCGCTGGCAGTTCGGCCCCACCACCATCTATCTGCATCCCGGCGCCAATCTGCCCCCCGCGCAGTTGCTGGAAAAGGCGCTGCGCGACAAGGCACGAACCGTCTTTGCCGAGCGGCTTGCCATTCATGCGCCCCGGCTGGGTGTGCCGGTACCGCCGCTGCGCCTGTCGTCGGCCCGTACCCGCTGGGGCAGCTGCAGCCACCATGGCGGCATTTCGCTCAACTGGCGCCTGATCCACATGCCGCTGCCGATCATCGATTACGTCGTCTGCCACGAGCTCGCCCATCTCAAGGAAATGAACCACAGCCCGCGTTTCTGGTCTGTCGTCGAACAACTCTGCCCGGACTGGCGCGCCCTGCGCCTTGCCTTGCGCCAGCAAGCCCTGATCATCCCCCGTCTGTAAAGGAACCCGTATGCGCATCCTCCACACCATGATTCGCGTCGGCGATCTCGACAAGTCGATCGCCTTCTATACCGAAATCCTCGGCATGCAGTTGCTGCGCCGCACCGACTATCCCGAAGGCCGCTTCACGCTGGCCTTCGTCGGCTATGGCAGCGAGGACAAGGAAGCCGTCCTCGAACTGACCCACAACTGGGATACGCCGCACTACGATCTGGGCAATGGCTACGGTCACGTCGCCCTGGCCGTCCCCGATGCGGCCGGCGCCTGCGCCGAGATCAAGGCGCGCGGCGGCAAGGTCGTGCGCGAAGCGGGGCCGATGAAGCACGGCAGCACCGTCATTGCGTTCGTCGAAGATCCCGACGGCTACAAGATCGAACTGATCCAGCGCGCGTAATCGCCCCGGGCAATCCACATCAAGGCGGTATTTCCGGCGGTGCAGAACAATGCCGGTCAAAGGAGACCGCCATGAACCTGCCCGACTATATCGCCCGCCTCCCCGTCATCACCCTGTACGACCCGCTCGCGGAAGTGCTCGGGGCCGCGGCGGATGGCTTGATCGATTACAGTTTTGCCGATGCCGTCAAGCTGGCCGGCCACGCCTGCCCGACGGTAGCCGGCGCCTGGCTGGCCGTGACAGGCGGGCTGGAGGCCCTGTACGGCGACGCGACGCCGGTTCGCGGCGATATCGCCGTGGCCTTGCCCGACGCCGTCGACGAAGGCGTTGCCGGGGTCATCGCCAGCATTGCGACGCTGCTCACGGGCGCCACCGCTGCCGGCGGCTTCAAGGGACTCGGCGGCCAATACGGTCGGCGCAACCTGCTTTCCTTCGGAGTCCGGGAGGTCGCCGGCATCCGCCTCACCCGGCGCGACACCGGCACCGCGGTGGATTGCGTGGCACGCCTGCACAAGGTGGCCGGCGACCCGCGCCTGGGCGAACTGCTGCCGAACGTCATCCTCGGCACGGCCAGTACGGAAGAAAGCCATCTCTTCCGCACGCTCTGGCAGGACCGGGTCGAACGCATCCTGACCGCCGACCGGAACGAGATCGTCGAAATTTCCCGGATAA
>CALJZP010000099.1 GCA_937983545.1 uncultured Azonexus sp. | reverse complement strand
AAAGATCATCGCGACCCTGGCCTGCTCTTCCGGCGTCAATTGCTTGATGCCCTCGGCGGTTGCCGCCAACGACGTCGGGCAAACGTCCGGGCAATAGGTGTAACCGAAATAGAGGAGCACCAGCTTGCCCTTGTAGTCGCTCAGGGAAACAGGTCCGGACGCCGATTGCAGCGTGAAATCTCCGCCCGCCACAATCTGGGCACGAGGAATCGGCCGCTCGGGCATTTCGGGTTTCCAGAACAGCGCCAAGCCGGCAATGACAATCGCCAGCAAGATCGCGGCCAACCCCAGCAAACGCTCGGCCATCACTCCTGCCCTCCGGTGGAAAACCGGTAAGGCACGGCAATACGCTGGTTGCCTGCCTCGACCAGTACGGTTGCCTGCCAGTCCATATGACCGGTAATGCATACCGGCAATGTTGCCTCGCCGGCGAAACGCCCTTCACCGCGCCGGGCTAGTTCCGGCCGGTTGTACCCCATGTTCATGTCGACTCCGACGAAATCCACCTCGACGCGCTCCGCAACAAAGCCGCTGGTTGTCACGTCGACCCCGAATGGTTTGACCAGCGGAACGGCGCGCGCGCCCAGCGAAAGTTCGATCTTACCCCCCGACGGCAGGGTCACCGGGCAGTTCGCCTTTTGCAGATTGCAGGCCGGATCGGGAAAAACCGTGATATCGGCTTTGGGAAGCAGCATCGGCGACAGTTTGTAGCCTGCAACCACGACCAGCGCAATCAACTCCAGGCCGATCACGTCCATCAGTATTTTTTTATTCACCAAGTCGCGCAGCCGGACAAAAGCGTTGAGGAGCGTGCATTTTCGCCGATACAACCAGCTTGAATTTAACAAAGATCAATTCTTTCACATACACCCGGGCATACAGTGTGCGACATATTGTCGCAGTGGCATTTGGTCACACGCGGTAATGGGGGAAATGGAAGTTCTCACTTCTTGTTTGGGAGTAATGAAAATGAGTAAATTTGCAGTGAAAACAACTGCGTTGCTGCTCGCAGCCGGTTTTGCCGCCACCGCGTGGTCCGCTGAATCGCTGCAGGACGTGATGAAGCGTCGCAACCTGAGCCAGCAGGATCTGCTGGCGGCGGCCAAGACCTATGTCCCGACCGGCAAGCGCGACGAATTCGTCGTCTTCAGTTCGGGCGGCCAGTCCGGCCAGGTCATCGTGTATGGCATTCCGTCCATGCGCATCCTCAAGTATCTCGCGGTCTTCACGCCGGAACCGTGGCAGGGCTACGGCTTCGACGAAAACTCCAAGGCCGTGCTGCGCCAGGGCAACATCGACGGCAAGGAAATCACCTGGGGCGATACGCACCACCCGGCCATTTCCGAAACCCAGGGCAAGTACGACGGTCAGTTCCTGTTCATCAACGACAAGGCCAACCCGCGCCTCGCCGTGATCGACCTGCGCGACTTCGAAACCAAGCAGATCGTGGTCAACCCGATCTACAAGTCGGAACACGGTGGCGCCTTCGTGACGCCGAACACCGAATACGTCATCGAAGCCGCCCAGTACGCTGCTCCGCTGGAAAACAAGAAGTTCTACCCGCTCGAAGAATTCAACGAGAAATATCGCGGTGGCGTGACCTACTGGAAGTTCGACCGCAAGGAAGGCCGCATCAATCCGAAGGAATCCTTCTCGCTCGAACTGCCGCCGTACTCGCAGGACTTGTCCGACGCCGGCAAGGGTCCGTCCGACGGCTGGTCCTTCACCAACTCCTTCTGCTCCGAGCGCTACGTCGGCGGCATCGAAAAAGGCCGCCCGCCGTACGAAGCCGGCTGCTCCGCCAAGGACACCGACTACCTGCACGTGATCAACTGGAAGAAGGCTGCCGAACTGGTTGCCGCCGGCAAGGCCAAGACCATCAACGGTCACAAGGTTCTGCCGATGGATGTCTCCGTCAAGGAAGGCGTCCTCTTCCTCATCCCCGAGCCGAAGTCGCCGCACGGCGTCGACGTGAGCCCGGACGGCAAGCACATCATCGTCTCCGGCAAGCTCGACACCCACGTTTCGGTCTATTCCTTCGAGAAGATCCAGGCTGCGATCAAGGCCGGCAAGTTCGAATCCAAGGATCCGTACGGCATTCCGGTCATCGGCATGAAGGATGCGCTGGACAAGCAGGTTCAACTCGGCCTCGGCCCCCTGCACACCCAGTATGACTCCAAGCCCTGCCTGGCCTACACCTCGCTGTATGTCGACTCGCAAGTCGCCAAGTGGAACTACTGCGAAGGCAAGGTCGTCGACAAGATCTCGGTGCACTACAACATCGGCCACCTGATGTCCATGGAAGGCGATTCTGCCGATCCGAAGGGCCGTTACCTGGTCGCGCTGAACAAGCTGGCCATCGACCGCTTCGTGCCGGTCGGCCCGCTGCACCCGCAGAACCACCAGCTGATCGACATCTCGAACGACAAGATGCAACTGTTGTACGACATGCCGCTGCCGCTGGGCGAGCCGCACTACGCCGTCGCCATCGACGCCACCAAGCTGAAGCCGGGCGTCCGCTACAAGGTCGGCACTGACTCCCGCACGGACAAACCGCACCCGGGTGCCGTCCGCGCCGGCGAGGAAGTCACCACCAAGAAGGGCAACAAGATCGAGGTCAAGGGTACGCTGATCCGTTCGCACATCACGCCGGAAACCATCGAGGCTGAAGTGGGCGACGAAGTCACCATCCACCTGACCAACCTCGAACGCGCCCAGGACGAAACCCACGGCTTCACCGTGTCGACCTACAACGTCCACGCCTCCGTGGAACCGGGCAAGACGGTCACCGTCAAGTTCAAGGCCGACAAGGAAGGCGTCTATCCGTACTACTGCACGGAATTCTGCTCTGCGCTGCACCTCGAAATGCAAGGCTACCTGCTCGTCAAGCCGAAGGGCTGGAAGCCGACCAAGACCGAGATGGCCAAGCAGAACTACACCGAAGCCGACTACAAGGCGACCATCAAGAAGGTTGCTGACACCCAGGCCGTCATCGACTCCGTGGTGGGTTACATCACCAGCGTGAACTTCAAGGACTTCCCGGATGTCGTGGCCATGGTCGACGATGCAACCGACCAGCTCGGCAAGATGAAGGATGCCAAGGCCAAGCACGAAGCCGCAGCCGCCAAGAAGGATTGGGAACAAGCCAACCTGTGGGCTGAGCAAGTCTGGCAGTACCAGGTCAAGGCTGCCGACCTCGGCCTGCGCGCCAAGACCTACCTTGAGCAGAACGGCGCCAAGAAGGTCAAGTAAGCCCAAAGTTGATCTGACTTAAGGCAATTATCGGGGAGCAGAGTCAATCTGCTCCCCGTTTCACTTTCAGGAGGGAATAACCATGAAATTTGTAATGACTCTGATCGCGGCAGCCATCGTCGCCGCACCGGCAATCGCCGCACCGGATGGCGCCACCCTGTACCAGGAAAAGACCTGCTGGTCCTGCCACGGCAAGGATGGCAAGAAGACCCTGACCCCCGCTTTCCCGAAGGTTGCCGGCCAGAATGCCGCCTATGCCGAACAACAGATGAAGGACATCAAGAGCGGTGCGCGTGCCAACGGCCAGGCGGCTGCCATGAAGGGCGTCATGGAACTGGTCAATGACGAGGAAATCAAGGCCCTCGCCGACTACCTGTCGAAGCTGAAATAAGCCAAGAGCCCGGAGTGACGGGCTTATGACCCACATCAAGGAGTGCTGATATAGGGCATTGGATAATGCACCCATCGCTCCTCGGACCTAGCCATAAAAGGATATCTGACATGAAAGCATCACTTCTGATGGTTGCCCTGCTCAGCGCGGGTGTCGCATTTGCCGGCCCCCCCGCACCGCATCAACAGGGCATCGAAGGCAAGGATTACAAATGGAATGCACAGGGCGGCGAAAAGTCCGAAGCCCTGAACAAGAAGGGCGACAAGAAAGCCGGTGCCGAAGGTTATGAAGTCTGCGGCGCCTGCCACCTGCCCTCCGGCGCCGGCCGCCCAGACGGCACCTTCCCGCAGCTTGCCGGCCAGCACACCACCGTGCTGATCAAGCAGATGGCCGACATCCGTGCCGGCCTGCGCGACAACCCGACGATGTATCCGTTTGCCGCCACGCTGACCGACGCGCAGGAACTGGCTGACGTTTCCGCCTACATCGAAAGCCTGTGCATTCCGCTCGAGCACGGCAAGTACGAAGGCGCCGATGCTGCCATCAAGGTTGCCCAGGGCAAGGAACTGTACGAGAAGCAATGCCTGGAATGCCACGGCAAGAACGGCGAAGGCAACAAGGAAAAGTTCTACCCGGTGATCGCCGGCCAGCACTACAAGTACCTGCTCCGCCAGATGACCGAAATCCGCGACGGTCACCGCCGCAATGCCAACCCGGACATGGTCAAGGTCATCAAGCCTTACACCAATGACCAACTGGTTGCCATCTCGGCCTACCAGTCGAGCCTGACGATGCCGGGCGCGATGTGCAAGCCGAAAGCCGGCGCTGCCAAGAAGAAGTAAGCTGCATCACTGCAGGATGGCGGCTGCCCTCTCGGCAGCCGCAACCCCGGTCAGGAACCGGGTTTGCAACGAACAGAGAACAGCGACATGGAAAAACAAAACAAGATCGTTGGCGGACTGACCCTGATCTCTCTGATCTGCCTGGTCGCCGCCTATTTTGCCCCAATCTGGTGGGTCTCCCTGACCGCCCCGAACTATCCGAAAGACGCATTCCCGGACGGCATCCGCATCCATTTTCATTTCGATGGCGTCTATAACGGCTGCAAGGCGGCCGGCAAGGGAACCCGCATGGCCAACGAGATCATCCAGAAGGATCTCGCCCATGACGACGAGCGCTACAACCCCATTCTCGACGCCCAGAAGAACGTCGACAAGGGTGCCGAAGGCCTCGACTGCGTTCATGAAATGAACACCATCAACCACTATGTCGGGATGTTCCCGATCGCCACCGGTGCGCCGGTCGAAAAGCCGCTGGCCAAGTTCTTCTTCGGCTTCTTCGCCGTGATGATGATCGCCTTCGCGATGACCAAGAAAAAGGCCAGGATCGTGACCCTGGCCTTGGGTTTCACCGCCGTGGCCGCCTGGATGATCGTCGATCAGTTCGTCCTGGGCCACCTCGCCAGTCATGTCGAACACTACATGAAGGAAGCCGGCACTTTCTTCAAGGAGCCCGACAAGATCAAGGTCTGGGGCGACAACGTCACGAGCATTTCCAAGATCGTCATTTTCGGTCTTGTCGCCGTCATGGGCATCGTCGTCGCGGCAACCGCCAAAATCCGCTCCTTCCAGCTGCTCCTGGCACTGGTTCCGGCCTTGCTGCCGCTCTTCTTCGTAATCACCTACGCCGGCTGGCTGTGGTTCTTCGGCCATAACCTGCACCCGTGGGGCGCCTTCACGGTCAAGCCCTTCATGCCCACCGTCTTTGGCGAAGGCAAGGTAGCGCAGTTCTCGACCTTCTCCTACCCCTATTGGGGCTACGGCCTGCTGCTGGTCATCTTCGTCTGCATGATGCTGGCGCTGCTGATCCGCCGCAAGCAACTGCGCGAAGGCATGGTCGAGTAAGCGACGTGAGCACCTTGAATCACCTGGCCAGACTGGGGCTGGCTGCGACGCTCCTGCTGGCGATCAGCCACGGCATTTCGGAAACCCAGTCGGAACCGCCCGCCGGCATGGGTGCCCGCGCCGATGTCGACCGCCCAAAGCCGACGTTCATGCTGCACGAGCGCGACAAGCGCGTCCATGGACTGAAGCCTTTTCAGGATATTGTCGACAAAGCCGCCCCGGGTTCCGTCATCAAGCCGCCCCCCGGCGTCTATGCCGGTCCGGTAGTCATCAACAAGCCGCTGACCATTGACGGTGCCGACCAGGTCACCATCGATGCCGGCGACCGTGGAACCGTCATGATGATCAATGCCGGCAACACGACCATTCGCGGCATGCGGCTGACCGGCTCAGGCGACTCGCACGATACCGACGACTCCTGTCTCGACGTGCGTGGCGACAACAACGTGATCGAGAACGTCGTCGCCGACAATTGCCTGTTCGGCATCGACCTCAAACAGGTCAATCACAGTACCGTCAAGAACAACCGCATCAGCTCCAAGGATCGCGAACTCGGTGTGCGCGGCGACGGCCTGCGCCTGTGGTACAGCAGCGACAACCTGATCGAGGGCAACCAGGTCATCGACTCGCGCGACATGGTGGCCTGGTATTCGCACCGCAACATCTATCGCAACAATATCGGCAAGCGCAGCCGCTATTCGATCCACTTCATGTTCGCCAACGACAACGTCGTCGAAGGCAATCAGTTCTACGACAACGCGGTCGGCATCTACTTCATGTATACCGAAGGCGGCGCGGTGCGCAACAACACCATCTCGCATGCCACCGGCGCGGCCGGCATGGGCATCGGCTTCAAGGAGGCGTCCGGCACCCTCATCGAGAACAACGAGATCATCTACTGTGCCATCGGTATCGGTTCCGACCTCTCGCCCTTCCAGCCCGATTCGACCATCGAGATTCGCCAGAACCGCTTCGCCTTCAACGGCATCGGCATCCAGTTCAACAGCGAGACCGGCGGCAATCGCCTGACCGACAACGTCTTCGAAGGCAACCTGACCCAGGTCACCTACGGCGGGCGCGGCAATTCGGGTGGCAAGAACTTCTGGGAAGGCAACTACTGGGACGACTACCAGGGCTTCGACCGCAACGGCGATGGCTATGGCGACAATCCGCACGAACTGCTCTCCTTCGCCGACCAGATCTGGATGGAACTGCCGATTGCCCGTTTCTTCCGCAGCTCTCCGGTCATGGAACTGCTCGATTTTCTGGAACGCCTCGCGCCGTTCTCGACACCGGACCTGATCCTGCGTGACGAGAAGCCGCGCTTCGTCAAACCGACCAAGGTAGCCACCGCATGAGCGCCCCCGAAGACGGCGACCGCAAACCTGCGGCCGATACGAAACCGGCTGTTTCGATCGCCAGGAAACAAACCAACCGCCGCCGCGTGCTGCGCACCATCCTGCTGACCGGCGGCGTGCTCGGCGCGGCGACCTCCGGCTTTCTGCCGCTGATCTACTCCAAGAAGCAACGCCTGCGCCCTCCCGGCGCACTCGATGAAAAGGACTTCCTGGCCAGCTGCATCAAGTGCGGCCAATGCGTGCAGGTCTGTCCGGTACAGGCGATCAAGCTGGCCGACCTTGTCGACGGCATGGGGGTCGGCGTCCCGATGATCGATGCCCGCGAACAGGCCTGCGACTTCTCCTGCGATGCCGTGCAGTGCATTCTCGCCTGCCCGACCGGTTCGCTGACCTATCACAAGCCGGAATTCCTGCCTGTCCGTTCCGGGGCGCAACTCTCGGCCAAGCCCATCCTGCTTGCCAAGGAAAAGGATGCCGAGCCGACCCTGAATCTGAATGAGCGCATGGGTGTCGCCCGACTGGTCCGCCCCGAGGCTTGCCTGGCCATTCAGGGCAAGGGTTTCAAGGGGCAGACCCGCGGCCCCGGCTTCAAGGGCAAACTGCGCTACATGGATGTCGACCGCTGGAAGCCGATCAAGATCGCCGACCATCCTTACGACATCGGCGAATGCGACCTCTGCGTCCGCGAATGCCCGATCAAGGGCGCCATCTCCATCGAGACGGTTTTTGCACCGGATGGCAGCCAGCGCAAATCCCCCGTCGTCCACGAACCCTGCGTCGGCTGCGGTGTCTGCGAAATGGTCTGTCCGGTCGAACCCACGGCCATCAGCATTGAAGCCCGGGAGGTGTGGAAGGTATGAGCGATCTCCTCAAACGCCGTTTCCGCGAACAGATCAAGATCATGTTCGGCTGGGAACCGAGCAAGCCGGAAAAGATTTCGGAGCGCGCGCAGGAGGTTCATGTCCTCAAGCGCATGACCAACAAGCAGGACCTGCAGGCGGCCAAGGCCCATCAGCGCGCCCATCAGGAAACCTCGAACAAGTGGCGCAACCGGCGCTGGGCGACGCTGATCTTCGCCAACCTGCTGTTCACCCTCTCCTTCGCGCTGGACATCCAGATTCTCGAAGGTGCGCTCACCGCTTCGCGCTTCGTCGGTTTCCACCTGATCGACCTGAATTCCGCCCTGCAGGTGATGCTCGCCCACAAGCACATCATCAACAACCTGCTCATCGGCACCGGCACCGTTCTGGTCCTGTGGGTGCTGCTCGGCGGCCGCACCTTCTGCTCGTGGGTCTGCCCCTACCACCTGCTGGCCGAATGGGCCGAGAAAATCCACCTCTTCCTGGCCAGGAAAAAGCTGGTCACCGACCAGACCATGGACCGCCGCCTGCGCACGGTGTTCTGGATCGTCTTCGCCCTGCTGGCGCTGCTCACCGGCTACACCGTCTATGAAGCCATCTCGCCCACCGGCATCGTCTCGCGCGCCCTGATCTACGGCCCGGGACTGGCCATGCTGTGGGTGCTGGCCCTGCTCTTCTTCGAGGTCTTCTTCTCGCGTCGCGCCTGGTGTCGCTATGCCTGCCCGATCGGCCTGACCTACGGCGTCGTCGGCATCATTTCCCCGGTTCGCATCAAGTACAAGCTCGATGGCTGCTTCCACGAGGGTGACTGCCGCAAGGTCTGCCTGGTTCCGCATGTCCTCGACACGGTGATCAAGGGGCGCGCCGTCGAACCGGAAGTACCGATCGGTCCGGACTGCACGCGCTGCGGACTGTGCGTCGACACCTGCCCGACGGGCTCGCTGAGCTTCGAAATCAAGGGCTTGCAGAAGCTGCTGTAAGACACTCGGCAGACAAGGAACACAAGGCGATCAGGCGCGATTCGGCGCGCGCCAGATCGCGGCCGAGCGTCAGGCGCAACGGATCGCCGATGTGCAGAAAAACCGATTCAGCGGGTCCCGCCGCCGTGATCGCCAGCGGCACCTGCCGCTCCCAAAGCACGTCGGCCAGCCAGACCAGGCGACGCAGGGCATCTCCATCGCGCTCGCCGAAACGCGGGACGCTCCACAGAGCGAGGGCCGAGCCCGGTTCGAAGAGTCGCGCATAGTCGCCATGGCAACGCGGCCGCCGGCACAGGTCGTCAAACGAAGCCGCGACAACGCATGGCGATACGCTTTCCAGATCGCCCTTCAACCGGGCGCGTGCAGCTGCCGTATCCGGCACCAGCCACCGCCGCCCGACCGGCCGATGCGCGCGACGATAATCGACGCCCGCATCCAATTCGATCGCTTGGCACCATGCCGAGAGCTGTTCGATCAGCGGGGCGAAATGGCGTTGCCGGTCTCCCTCGGCGACGAATCCGGTCGGCGGCGGGTTGGCGGTGACGAGCAGGCGCACACCCCGTTCCGCCAAGTAGCCGAAGGCGCGGCGGAGAATCTGCGCATCGGCGACATCGTGGATATGAAACTCGTCGAAGGCCAGCAACCGGGCCTGCCCGACCAGCCGGTCGATCGCGGCGCCAAAGTCGTGCCGTGCCAGTCCGGCAAAAACATGGTGAAAGGCATCGAGAAAGGCCAGTTGATGCCATCGACAAGCCATCCCCGCCGGTGCGGCGGCCACGGTGGCATCCACCAGCCGGGTCTTGCCGCGTCCGACACCGCCCCACAGGAAGATGCCACGCGCTCCCCGCCCCATCGTGCGCTTGCCCGCACCGGCCACCACCTCCGCCAGCAGCCGCGCCAACTGCTGCGCGACGAGATGCTGCGCCGGGTCCGGCTGAATTCCACCCTGCGAAAAATGGCGGAGGATCGCGCCCGGATCGCTCGCTTCAGCCACGATCAAGCCATGTGGCGATAAACGAGGAACAGGCCCGCCACGACCAACAGCCCGTTTAACAGCCCGCCCCAACGTTGCCGGGAAATCCGGCCCCGGGCAAGACGTC
>CALJZP010000098.1 GCA_937983545.1 uncultured Azonexus sp. | reverse complement strand
TGGCTCGTCGAGCAGCAGGAGTTCCGGCTCGCCCACTAAGGCACGGGCCAAAGCCACGCGTTTCTTCTGACCACCGGAGAGGGCGTCGACTTGTGCGTCGGCGGGTAAATCGAGGCGGCCCAGGGTCTCCTCCACCCGGCTATTGAGACGCCAGGCGTCGGCGGTTTCCAGTTCGTGGCTGAGTCGATCCAGTTGCGCGAGATCGTCCGCCTCGGCTGAGTGGCCGACACGGTGGGCCACAGCATGGTATTCGGTAAGCAATCGATGGGCATCGCCGACACCTTCGGCCACTGCCTCGAACACCGTGTGGCCGGGCTTGAATACGGGCTCCTGAGGTACGTAGGCCAGCCGTAGACCGGGCTGACGCCAAACATCTCCCGCGTCAGCATGAATCTCGCCTGCAATAATCCGCAGCATGCTTGATTTTCCCGTGCCATTGCGGCCGATTAACCCGACTCGTTCTCCCTTTTCCAGAACAAGGGACGCACCATCCAGCAGGGGCCAGTGACCATAAGCCAACTCTAGCTTGCTCAAAGTAATAAGAGGCATAAATGACTATCCCTGCTACGCAGCCAAAACAATCGAAGGGCTGAATTTTACAGGCACATCATGTGCCGCATCCCAATACCTGCTGACTCAGCCAATCCTAACGCGGTATCGATCGAGGCCACATCACACCACACACCTTGCTGAACGAAATCCGGCACTGAGCGAGGGGCTGTCAAGGGGGCCGTGGAATAAATGGAGGGCCCCGCCTTGCGGGGAGGGGCCGTTTATGCCGCGAAAGCCCCTTTACAGGCCGTAGCGACCTCATGCTCTGTGGCAAGGGGTGGGGTTCGTCTTTATAACCCCACACCCCCGCCACGCGGCGAGCGCGGGGTAAGGGGCGGAGCCCCATGCTTCTATCTCCGCTCATTTCTGGGCTGGGTGTCTTCTATGCGTGCCAAACGACAAAGAGGCCAATGGCTGGCACTCCCTCATGAACAAACCCATGGTGATACCTTGCCGCATTGTAGACACTCCAATCTTCCCTCGAACAGTTACAATCGCCCAATGCGCCGTTTCCTCGCCATCCTGCTGATGTTCCTGATGCCGCTCCAGGTCACCTGGGCTGCGGCGGCAGCGTTGCATGGGCATTTTGACGACGACGAGACGGTTTCCCTGTTTCACTATCACAATGACAATGACCTCCACGGTGACGCTCATCATGATGACGGCGACGAGTCCACTGGACTGTTCGCCGTAGACCTGCACGATGGCGACCACCACGAGGGCCATTTTCATCCGGTCTTCACGATGTTTATCGTGGAGCCCAACGTGAATCTGGGCATTCCACAGCCAGGCGCTCACCCGCCTTGGCCTGCGCAGTCGTTTACCTCACACATTCCTCCGCTATTTGACCGCCCGCCGCTAGCCCTGCGCTAAGCTGGCTGGCTCCTGTATTCCTCTGCCCCGTTGGCAGGGCATGCTGTCGTCTGCCGGCAACCTCGTCCCCATGACAATTTTCGAGGCTTCCGATGCGACACCTATTACCGATTGTGTTGCTCACGCTGCATTGTGCCGCGTGGGCTCAAACTGCCCCCCTGACTGAGGCCGACGCGGTTCGCCGTGGATTGGCCCGTCCGGAGTTGTCCGACCTGGATAGCGCCCGGGTCGACATTGCCCGTTCTGATGTAACGGCAGCGGGCACGCTGCCCAACCCGACCCTGGGGTACACCAGTGACCGGGGACGTAGCACCAACTTGAATAACGAGGAAACCTGGGTCTTGTCCCAGAGTTTCGACCTGTCCGGCCGTCGTGGATTGCGCCGCGAAGCCGCTGAACTGCGCGTTGAGGCAGCCTACTCGGGCAATCGCCTTCGCCATGCCGAGTGGGCCTCAGAAATACGCCATCGCTTCCACGAAACCCTGTTCAAGCAGGATGTCGTTCGCGCGACCGAGGCTTGGACTCTGCGTTTCAAGCGCGTCGAAGGGATTATCGAGAAGCTGGCCAAGGCGGGTGAAGCTTCCGGTTATGACCGCCGCCGCCTGTCACGGGAACGTCAGAATGCGGAGCTTCGCTTGAATTCCGCCAGAAGCGACCTCGACCGCGCATCCCAACGCCTTGCAGCCTTGATTGGCGCTCCGGGCGACGCGCCCGAGCATGTCGTCGGCGAGCTCCTGCCTGTGCTACCGCAAGCGGTGGCCGATGCCGTCCGGGACATTGAACGCCGTCCGGACCTGCAAGTGTTGTCCCGGCGTGCCGAGGCGGCTGACCTGGAAGGGAAAGCCGCGGCCCGTGGCTGGATACCGGACGTGACGCTCGGTGTCGGCCCGAAACGGCGTGAGACCGTGGCGGGCAACGAAAACAGTACCGTCGTCTCGGTTTCGCTACCGCTACCCCTGTTTGACCGTCAGCAAGCGGGTCAGCAACGAGCCGCTGCCGAGGCGATGAATGCCCGAGGCGAGTTCAACTTGGCGCGGGCACGCGCCGAAGGGGAATTGCGCGGCCTCCATCGCCAACTCGAACGACTCATCATCGCTGCCAAGGACTACCGCGCCGGTGCGCTGGCCGAGACGCCAGAACTCCTACGCATCGCCGAAGCAGCCTACAAGGGCGGCGAATCGTCCCTGCTGGAACTGCTCGATGCCTACCGTGGCGCCCTGGATACCGAAATCAATGCCCTGGAACTCGACTGGAAAGCTCGCCAGGCGCGAATCGAATATGACCTCCTGACCGGGAGTACGACCCCATGAACAAGACACTCATTGCACTCCTGTGTGCCACGCTCTTCGCTACCGCCTGCAACCAAGGCCCTTCCCCGCAGGCTGCCCATGATGGCCACGGCCATGCCGAAGCGGCTGGACATGGGCACGACCACGGTCCGTCCGGTGAAAAGCGGACTCACTTCACCGATAAGACGGAGTTGTTCGTCGAGTTTCCCCGCCTGGTTGTCGGCGAGAAATCGGCCTTCGCCGCGCACCTGACCACGCTTCCGAATTTCCGTGCCCTTGAGGCTGGCAAGGTGACCGTCATCCTGTCCGGCGGCAATCTTTCTGAGGAGCAGTTCAGCGTCGACAGTCCGAGCCAGGCCGGGATATTCCGGCCGGTGGCGACGCCGAAGCAGGCTGGGCAGCGTGAACTGATGATTGAGGTGGTCACCAAAGACTTCTCGGTCCGGCATGCTCTTGGACAGGTCACTGTCTTCACTGACCGCAAGACCGCAGATGCCTCAGCGGTCGAGGAGGATGAAGGCGGAATCGGTTTCACCAAAGAACAGCAGTGGAAGGTGGACTTCGCCACGGCAGAAGTCGTGAAACGGCCGTTGCGGGCCGCCATTTCAGCATCCGGGACCCTCGGAGCCCGTCCCGATGGCGAGGCCCTGATAACCGCTACGGCCGCAGGGCAAATCAAGCCGGCCGGCAATTTCCCGGTGCTTGGGCAAGCAGTCAAAAAAGGCGATGTGCTGGCCTATCTGGCCCCGCGTCTGGGCGGTGACACCGATATGGTCTCACTCCAGTCGGAAGCCCGGCGAGCCAAGGTCGAGCTCGACCTGGCGACGCGGGAAGCCGCCCGGATGGAGAGCCTCTACAAGGACGAAGCCGTTCCTGAAAAGCGACTTCTCACGGCTCGCGGCGCTGAAGAGTCGGCCAAGGCTCATTTTGAAGCGACGCAGGCCCGTCTGGGCCAGTACGGAGGTGGCGCCGGCGGGGTGCCGGTGCGGGCCCCGGTGACCGGCACGCTGGTCGACATTCGTATCGCGCCCGGCGGTTTCGCCCAGGAAGGAAGCACGCTATTCCATATCGCCAACCGTAGCGTCCTCTGGTTGCAACTGCGCGTCCCGGAAGTCGATGCGGCCCGCCTGAAATCCCCGGTTGGCGCCTCGTTCCAGGTTGATGGGGTCGATGAACGCTTCGAGGTCGTTCAGGGCAAGAATGGGCGCCTCATAGCGGTCGGCGGCGCCATCGACCCGAGCACGCGCACAGTCCCTGTCGTCTATGAGTTCCAGCAGCCGGATGAGCGCTTGCGTATCGGCATGGCGGTCAAGGGCCAGGTGCTGCTTGAGGCGGCCAAGGAAGCGGTTGCGGTGCCGACCGGCGCCATCCTCGACGAGGGGGGCATTCCAACGGTGTTCGTCATGAAGCACGGCGAAGCCTTCGAGCGTCGCGCTATCCGTATTGGCGCCCGAGACGGCGACTGGGTCGAGGTCGTCGATGGCCTGCAACCGGGAGAGCGAGTCGTCTCCCGTGGTGCCTATCTGGTGAAACTGGCGGCCACCAAGACCGGTGAAATCGGCCATGGCCACGCGCATTGACGGGGTGACAGCATGATTGGACACATCATTGCGTGGTCGCTACGCAACAAACTGTTCGTCGTTCTGGCCGGCGTTCTTCTTCTGGGCTGGGGCGGCTGGCAAGCCTCCCGGACGCCGGTGGACGTGTTCCCCGACCTAACGGCGCCTTCTGTAACGGTGGTGACCGAGGCCCAGGGGATGGCGCCGACCGATGTCGAAAACCTGGTCACCTTCCCCATCGAAACTGCGTTGAACGGCGCACCCAATGTCCGTCGCGTCCGCTCGGCCACCAAGATTGGTCTGTCGGTGGTCATCGTCGAGTTTGAATGGGGCACCGACCTCTACCTGGCCCGCCAGGTCGTTGCCGAACGCCTTCAACTGGCCCGAGCCTCGTTGCCGCCTGAAGTTAGGGCACCGGCCATGACGCCGGCTGCCTCCATCATGGGCGAAATCCTCTTCATTGCCCTGGCCTCGGACAAGCATAGTGGCCTGGAACTGAAGAACACCGCAGACCAGGTGCTGCGCCGACGCATCCTCGCGGTGCCGGGCGTGGCCGAGGTGCTTCCAATTGGCGGGGATACCCAGCAGTTTCAGGTCACCGTGAAACCGGACCGTCTGGCTGCCTACGGACTGACGCTCGACCAGGTGATGCAGGCACTGCGGGATTCCAACCAGAATGCGTCAGCCGGCTTTTACGTCGAATCAGGACAGGAATACCTGATTCAGGGCCTGGGCCGTATCAACGTGCTCGATGACATTGCCGATACCGTGGTCGCCGTTCACGACGGTCAGCCGATTTTGGTCCGACATATCGCCGATGTCGGCATCGGTGCGGCACCCAAGCGGGGTATCGGCTCTCACAACGGCAAGCCGGCCGTCGTGCTGGGCATCCAGAAGCAGCCGGGGGCCAATACCCTCGAACTGACCGACCGTCTGGACCGCACTCTGGAGGACATCCAGGCCGGCCTGCCGGCGGGGATGAAGATTGAGCGGCACATTTTCCGTCAGGCGGACTTCATCCGCGTCTCCATCGAGAACCTTCTGGGAGCTCTGCGCGACGGTGCCATTCTGGTGGTCGCCATCGTCTTTGCCTTTCTGCTATCGGCACGGGCGACGGCGATTACGCTCGTCGCTATCCCGCTATCGCTGGTGGCGGCGGTTCTGTCGATGAAAGCCTTGGGTGCGACCATCAACACCATGACGCTGGGCGGGATGGCCATTGCGCTTGGCGCCCTGGTGGACGACGCCATCATCGTGGTCGAGAACATCGTTCGCCGCCTACGCCAGAACCTGCTCAAACCGGAAGGCGAACGCAAGGCCGCAGCGCAGGTTGTGCTGGTGGCCACCCGGGAAATTCAGGGCTCGATTGTCTTTGCCACGCTCATCATCGTGCTGGTCTTTCTGCCGCTCTTCTTCTTGAGTGGGGTGGAAGGCCGACTGATGGTGCCTTTGGGCTTTGCCTACGTTGTGTCCTTGGCTGCCTCCTTACTTGTAGCCATCACGGTCACGCCGGTGCTCTCCTCGCTGTTCCTGCCGCACTCGAAAATCGTCCAGCAGAACGCCGAGCCGCGCTTCATCCAGGAACTGCATGCACGCTATCGCCGCCTGCTCACGGCTACCGTCTGGCGCTGGAAGCTGGTTGCTGCCGTGAGTCTCGCCCTGCTGGTGGCTTCCCTGGTCGCCCTGGCAGTTGCCGGTCGGGCCTTCCTGCCTGACTTCAACGAAGGCACCCTGACGGTCAGTACCGCGACCTGGCCGGGAACGTCGTTGGAGGAATCGGACCGCCTGGGGCAGATGGTCGAGCAAATCCTGCTCTCCCAGCCCGAGGTCGTGGCCACGGCCCGCCGGACCGGACGGGCGGAAGGCGACCCGCATGCGATGGACGTGTCGGCTTCGGAAATCGAAGTCACGCTCAAGATGGGCGAACGCAGCAAGGAGGAGTTCCTTTCAGCGCTACGTCAGGACCTGGCCAGTGTGCCGGGTACCCAGGTGGTCATCGGACAACCAATTTCCCACCGCATCGACCACATGCTGTCCGGCAATCGGTCCAACATTGCGGTGAAGATATTTGGCCCCGACCTCAATGAACTGCGCCGCCTGACCACGGACATCAAGGCCTTGGTGAAGACGGTTCCTGGCGCGGTGGACGTTTCGGACGAGCAGCAGAGCGACATCCCCTTCCTGACCATGCGCTTCAAGCGGGATGCCCTGGCCCGGCACGGCCTCTCCATCCGCCAGGTCGCCGAGGCGGTAGAGACGGCCTTTTCCGGCATGGCGGTGAGCCGTGTGCAGCAGGGGCAAGCCACCTACGACCTGGCGGTACGTTTTGACCCCTCGCACAAAGCCAGTCTGGAGGCCGTGCGCGCCACCTTGGTGACCACGCCGAGTGGAGCACGCCTGCCGCTCGCGGCCTTGGCCGACATCCGCAATGACCGGGCGCCGTACTACATCACCCGTGAGAATGTGCAGCGCAAGATGGTGGTCATGGCCAACGTCGCCGGTCGGGACCTGGCGAGCGTGGTCGATGACATCCGGGCCAAGGTCGCCGCCCAGGTCAAGGTGCCGCAGGGCTATCACATCGAGTATGGCGGTCAGTTCGAAAGCGCCGAGGAGGCGGGACGCGTGCTGGCAGTCCTAGGACTGGTCGTGACCATCGGCATCTTCCTGTTGCTGTTTGTGGCCTTCAAGACCGCACGGGATGCCTTGTTGGTCATGCTCAACCTGCCATTGGCCATCATCGGCGGCGTGGTCGGGGTGTTTGCCACCGGCGGGGTCCTCTCGGTAGCTTCCATCATCGGCTTCATCACGCTCTTCGGCATTGCAACCCGCAATGGCGTGATGATGATTGCCCACATCCACCATCTGGTTGAAGAGGAAGGCGTGCGTGACGCCCGGGAGGCGGTCATCCGAGGCGCGGAAGAGCGTCTGGTGCCAATTCTGATGACTGCCCTGGCCGCCGGCCTGGCGCTGGTGCCTTTGGCCCTGGCCGCCGGCCAGCCGGGGAGCGAGATTCAATCCCCCATGGCGGTGGTGATTCTGTTCGGACTAGCCAGTTCGACACTCCTCAACATGGTCGTGGTGCCGGCGCTCTATCTGCGGTTTGGGCAAGTTTGCAGAGAAAAACAAGGCAACACATAGCGTGTCATTCACTTGGCGATGTACAGGCCAGAGAGGTTCTGGCCTGTACAGGCATCTGGGAATTCCGATACATTCATCGTATTCGTTGTACCCGGCATTTTTTCTGATGCCACGTCGTTGATTCCGAACTTGATGAACCACCATCCTCCTCCCGATGTCGCCCTGAACCGGTTGCGTGCAGCAGTTGGCATGACCGGCATCCTTGCCTCCGGCCTGACTGAGAACAAACTCTCCCGTGAGAATGCGCTCAGAATGATTGAGCTATGCAAATCCGCAGCCCTGCAAAGCGCCACTCAGAAAGAAGAAGAGCGGCTTTTGGCAGCGACAAAAGAAGGGTTGGTGCATATTGCCTCCTTACTCGCCAAGGATGACCCGCTCGACCTGTTGGATTCCCTAGTGAGATACACCTCGCCGACGGGAATCAACCAATCATCGGATGCTGCGCCGTGATGATTCTTATGGTTTCTCTGTAGGAGGCGTATTGTCAGGGACGACGATTGCGGAGATAAGTACCTTGTCTACGCGATTCTTATCCATGTCGATGACTTCAAAGCGCCAACTGGCCGCCTCGAAGTGGTCTGTTGTGACCGGAATCCGGCCCAACACATGCATGATGAAGCCGCCCAGCGTATGGAAGCCTTTTTCCTCTTCGCCGGGCAGTTCGTCTTCTATGTCGAGCACTGATTTCAGGCGCTCGATGCCAACGTCGCCATCGACCAGCCAGGAGCCGTCTTCGCGTTGCAGCATGTCGCGCTCCTCCGGCCTTTCTGGTTCGGATAGCTCGCCCACAATTGCGGACATCACATCGGTAAGGGTGACCACGCCCTGAACTTCGCCGTATTCATCAACGATGAGCGCGAACTGAAGTCGGGCACGCCGGAAGTTCTCAAGCAGCTGAGTTGTCGTCACCGTTTCTGGAACGAACAAGGGGGGATGGAGCACCGCCTCAATATCAGCGGAGGTAACACAGTGCCCGCCCGGCAGAGCTTTCTTGAGAAGGTCACCCGTTTGCAGGATGCCCAGGACGTGCTCAAGACCGTCACGGCAAACCACGACGCGAGAAAATTCGGTTTCCATGATTTGCTGGCGAACGACTTCATCCCCTTCGTCGAGGTCGATGACAAACATCTCCCGGCGCGGGGTCATGATGGCAGGGATTTTTTGCTCATCCATGCGCAGGACGTTGGATACGATTTCCTGCTCACTCTCGTGGAAGACACCCGCTTCTGCGCCTTGCTCCATCAGCACCTTGATTTCGTCGTTGGTAACCGGGGGTTCCTCCTTGCGGCGGGCGCCAAGAATACTCAGGATGGCTGTCGATGAGGAAGACAGGATAACGACCAGCGGGTGAGCTATTTTGGCCAGAAACACCATTGGCCGAGCAATCAGCGAAGCGATGCCTTCCGGTGCCAGCATGGCCAGACGCTTGGGGACGAGTTCGCCGACAACGACCGAGAAATAGGTCAGCGCGACAACGGTAATTGCCAAGGCGATGGTCTTGGCGTGGGCATCGAGGAGTGGGATGCCTGCCAGCCACTCGGCCAGGGGGTCGGCAAGCGCAGCCTCACCAATCGCACCACTCATAATACCGACGGAGGTTATCCCTACCTGAATGGTAGATAGAAAGCTGGAGGGTTCCTGGTGCAGCTTTAGAGCCGCTTCGGCTCCAATGCTTCCGTCATCTGAGAGATTTTGCAGTCTCGCTTTGCGCGAGGAGACGACGGCTATTTCGGACATGGCGAAAACGCCATTGATGAGGATGAGTACGACTAGAAGAAATATATCCATGCTTGAAACCGCCCTGCGCAGTTACTTGCGTGCGGTTTCGGTGTTGATAGGCCGATGAGTATAGCAGCAAGCCTGTTGAGACTATCCCGAAGGCCGGCCCTACGACCTAAGCATCCAGTACCCGGTGGGTCGGCGGACTCTACCGGGTATGAATCTAAGCCAGTTCAATAGGCAACAGGCGCAAAATGCGCTCAATTTCGTTGGTTGGCTCCAAGGGCTTGATGCTGAGCGTTGCATCCCTCACGACATCTCCGCAGTCGAACTTGCCGGTGAAATCAAGGTGTATGGCCGGGTCGGAACAAATGAGTCGGTCGAACCGCGAAAGGGGCTGCCGCTTCACAAGCAGGCGCATCTCGTCGTATTTGATAGAGATGACTGTACCTGACTTGACCGCGGCGTCTACCGAACGAACCGTGATTGAATTGTTGTTTGGCGTCACGGGGCCTCGGGCGCGTTCCCAAAACTGCTCAACTTCCCCTTGGTAATCGACAGACGGTAATGATGAGCTTTCCGGGGTCCCATCTCGGCTCAAAACAAGTAGGCGCTTGGATGTAAAAAGAAAGTAAGGGCGGGTAAATCGCTTTGGCTCCGAAGCTGGCAATTCAGACAATAACTTGGGCACGCCGAAGCGCCCGAGCATGACCTCGTAAGGCGTGACTTCGCTGACTTCAGTAGCGGCGGCCTCCTTGGCCTCTTCGATAGCCAAGCGTTCGGCACGTAATTGAAGGTAGCGCTGTTTATTGCCTTCGGAGATTTCGTCCGGGCCGTCGATGACCGTGTTCCAGAGCGCGCATTTCACCCAGCCGTCAGCGAATTCCTTCTCGGCGGCGGCAAAATGCCGGCTTTCCGGCGTGCTCATGGCTTGGTGTTTCTTGGTCATGTATTATCAGCTATCCCTTGGAGCTATTTGTACCATACCACTCTGACGTCAATGTGAATGGCCGTGGCCCTGGTGGTGCGCGTCCGGAAAATGCGCATGGGTATGCACCATCGGCTCGTGGCGATGCGAGTGGGTATGCTTGGTTCCAGATGGCACGGGTGATTCATGCGCATGTTGATGATGTTCGTCATGAACATGCTCATGGCTGTGCTGCATGGGCTCGTGGGCATGTTGGTGCTCATGCTGCTCGGTCAAATGAAGCCAGAGGCCGATTGCCATCAATGTCCCGGCAACCAGCAGCGGTAACGTCAGGGGCTCACCTGTCAGGAGCGCCAGGATGGCGCCAAAGAAGGGAGCGACCGAGAAATAGGCCCCGGTTCGCGCCGTCCCGAGGTGCCGCATCCCCACCACAAAAAGCACCAGACTCAATCCGTAGGCCAATAGACCGACCATCATGGCGGATTGAATGGTCCACCACCCAGGTAGTTGGGCACCCAATGCCCACGCCAGTGCCAGATTGACGCTGCCAGCCGCCGTACCCTTCACTGCGGCAATCCAGGTGGCGTCTACCAATGCCACCTTGCGCGTCAGGTTGTTGTCGATGGCCCAGCACAGACAAGCGCCTAGAATTGCCAAGGCTGGCAGCGCGCCGGCAAACCGTGCTTCGCCGGGCCAGCTCAACACCACCGCACCACCAGCAATGGCCAGCATGCCCAGGGCGATGCGCCGGTCAAAGTTCTCCTTGAACACCACCCAAGCGAGCAGCGCGGTCAGCACGCCCTCGGCATTCAACAAGAGCGCCGCCCCGGATGCCGGCATCCCTGTCAGGCCAAACATCAGGAGCACCGGGCCAGCGACGCCTCCGGTCAGAACGGCTCCGGCCAGCCAGCCGGCCTCTCCTGATTGGAGCGAGACCGGTTGAGCATGAGTGACCAGCCGATAAATACTCAAGCCAATTCCTGAGCCTAGATAAAACAATCCGGCAAGCATCCAGGGGCTGACGTCGTGCAGGAACCACTTGGCAATCGGCGCGCTGGCGCCAAACAACAAGGCGGCAACGAGAGCGGCGACAACACCGGGATTGAAAGTGGAACTTCGAGGATTCATGGCGTTAAAAAGGTGAATAGTTGGCTGATTGTGGCACGAGCCTAAGGTACGCACATTATGTGTAGCTTAAGAACGGATTTGTAGAAAACGTTACCATATTGTAGAGTGTGTTCATGAACACATGGATTTCACTCATCACCAGCCTCCCCACCGAGAACGCCACGGCCCGCATGCGCGCCTGGCGCAGCCTCAAGGCCTCGGGTGCCGCCGTCCTGCGCGATGGCGTCTATCTGATGCCGGACCGGGACGATTGCCAACACACACTGGACACTGTTGCTGCGGACGTTCGGGCTGCGGAAGGGACGGCGCTAGTTGTTCGTCTCGAGGAACCGACAAACGGCAATTTCGTGGCCCTGTTCGACCGCAGTGCCGACTTCGCCACTCTGTTGAGCGATATTGCGACCGCCCGCGAGGGACTGAGTCCGGACGCGGCCAACGAAGCCCTGAAACAGGCCCGCAAGCTACGCAAAGCGTTCACCAACCTGGCAGCCATCGACTTCTTCCCCGGCGAGGCACAGAAACAGGCCGACGAGGCCTTGCGCGACCTTGAACAGCGGGCCGCCTGGGCTTTGTCACCCGATGAACCGCATCCGGTCAATGACGCTATCGCCCGCTTGCGCATCCAGGACTACCAGGGTCGAGTCTGGGCAACGCGGCAGCGCCCCTGGGTGGACAGGCTGGCCTGTGCTTGGTTGATTCGTCGCCATATCGACCCGCAAGCCAAGCTGCTGTGGCTGAACACGCCGGCTGATTGTCCAGCCGACGCTCTGGGCTTCGACTTTGACGGTGCGACCTTCACCCATGTCGGCGCTCGTGTCAGTTTCGAAGTGCTACTGGCCAGCTTCGGCCTGGAAACCCCGGCCTTACAACGCTTCGGCGCCTTGGTTCATTTCCTGGATGTCGGTGGCGTACAGCCGCCGGAGGCCTCCGGTATCGAGAGTACCTTGGCCGGCCTGCGCGACACCATCACCGATGACGACCAACTGCTGGCCCTGGCCAGCGCCATCTTCGACGGACTAATGGCCTCCTTTGAGAAAGGCCCGAAATCATGAATACGACCCCGACTGAAAAAAACGAATCACACGATGACCAACCCGCCGCCGTCAGTTTCTGGCAGGCCTTCCTGTTCTGGCTAAAGCTCGGCTTCATCAGCTTTGGCGGCCCCGCCGGACAGATTGCCATCATGCATCAGGAATTGGTCGAACGTCGGCGCTGGATTTCCGAGCGTCGCTTTCTGCATGCCCTCAACTACTGCATGGTGCTGCCCGGCCCGGAAGCCCAGCAGTTGGCCACCTACATCGGCTGGCTGATGCACCGCACCTGGGGCGGCATTGTCGCCGGCGGACTGTTCGTGCTGCCCTCGCTGTTCATCCTAATTGGCCTGTCTTGGGTCTATATCGCCTTTGGCGACGTGCCGCTGGTGGCCGGCCTGTTCTACGGTATCAAACCCGCAGTGACGGCCATTGTCTTCCAGGCGGCACACCGTATTGGCTCCCGGGCGTTGAAGAACAATGTCCTGTGGGCGATTGCAGCCGCTTCCTTTGTCGCCATCTTTGCACTCAACGTGCCGTTCCCGGCCATTGTTGCGGCAGCCGCGGCGATTGGTTACTTCGGCGGGCGCATCGCCCCTGAAAAGTTCAAGGCCGGTGGCGGCCATGGCGAGGCAGACAAGTCCTTTGGCCGAGCGCTGATTGACGACGATACACCGACGCCTGAACACGCCCTCTTTAGCTGGGTAAAGCTCTCCAAGGTTGCGCTGATGGGCTTTCTGCTATGGCTGGTACCCATGGGGCTGCTGACCGCCAGTTACGGCTGGGACCATACGCTGACCCAGATGGGCTGGTTCTTCACCAAGGCCGCGCTACTCACCTTCGGTGGTGCGTATGCCGTGCTGCCCTATGTCTACCAGGGGGCTGTGGACGGCTATGGCTGGCTGACGCCGACTCAGATGATTGATGGCCTGGCGCTGGGGGAAACGACACCCGGCCCGCTCATCATGGTTGTCACCTTCGTCGGCTTCGTGGGTGGCTACGTTAAAGCCGTGTTCGGCCCGGACAGCCTGTTCCTGGCTGGTGCCGTGGCGGCCACGCTGGTCACCTGGTTCACCTTCCTACCGTCCTTCGTCTTCATCCTGATGGGTGGCCCCTTCATCGAGACGACCCATGGCGACCTCAAATTCACGGGGCCGCTGACCGCCATTACGGGAGCAGTCGTTGGCGTCATCCTGAACCTGGCCCTGTTCTTCGGTTACCACGTCCTGTGGCCGAAGGGATTAGACGGTTCGTTCGAGTGGGTGTCAGCTCTCATCGCCTTGGGAGCAGCCATTGCGCTATTCCGCTTCAAGGCAAACGTCATCCACGTCATCGCAGGCTGTGCCGTCGTCGGCCTTGCCCTGAAAACGATCCTCTGATTTCGTTTCCTTCACCAAGGAGATCCGCATGAGAATGCAAGCTCGCATCGTCCAAGCCGCGCTCGTTTCGTCGGCGTTGCTGCTGACCGCCTGCGCCCATAATCCCGAATCCGTCCGTGTAGCGGGCGTTACCACGCTGTCCGGCAATGGCGTCGCCGGAGCCGTGGACGGCAAGGGTACCGAATCCCGGCTCAACCGGCCGCATGGGATCGGCTTCTTCCCCGAGGGGCGGCTGGTCGTGGCCGATCGTGGCAACCATCTCATCCGATCCATCGACGCCGACGGCACCACGCGCACTCTGGCGGGCGGCGGCAAGGCGGGATTTTCCGAGGGCGCGGCGGGGCAGGCCCTGTTCAACGAACCCATCGCCGTGGCGACTGACCGTCGGGGCAACGTCTTCGTGGCCGACCGGAACAACCACCGTATCCGCCGCATCTGGCCCGACGGCCACGTCACAACCCTCGCCGGCAGTGGCGAGGCGGGCTTCGCGGACGGGCCGGCCCACAAGGCGCGTTTCAATCAGCCTTACGGCGTTGCTCTGGACGACGCGGAAGTCACGCTCTATGTCGCCGACTACCTCAACCACTCGATTCGGCAGATCAACCTGCTCTCCGACGAGGTGGGCACGCTGGCCGGCAATGGCAAGGCGGGCTTCGCCGATGGCGCAGGTGGTAAGGCCGCTTTCAACCAGCCCTACAACCTGCGTAACGATGGACATGGCGGCCTGATCGTGCCAGACCAGAACAACCATGCCATCCGCCGTGTCGGCATGGATGGCACAGTCATCACACTCGCCGGTTCCGGGAAGGCCGGCTTCGCCGACGGCAGGGGTCGCGAGGCGCAGTTCAACAACCCGACCGGCGCTGTCGCCATGGCAGACAGTCAGGTCTTTGTCGCCGACCGCAACAATCATCGCCTACGGCACATTGCCCCGGATGGCACAGTGACCACGCTGGCCGGAAACGGGGAGGCCTCTTTTGTCGACGGATCGCTCGCCGCTGCACGATTTAACCGTCCCCTCGACGTCGTGGAACGGGACGGGAAGCTGTTCGTCAGCGAGGAAAACAATCACCGCGTCCGCGTGATCGTCCCGTGAAAGACGCCGCGATCATCGAGATCATCAACCGTGGCCGGAGAGCCATCGTGATCGCCGTTACCGTTGCGGCACGAGCCCGATCCTGCCGAACGATCTCTTAGCAACCCCCAACCCGGAGAAAGAGAAACATGTCCCTGAACACATTTGAAAGCCAAGCTGCGCCGCGGCCGCTACTGTTCGACCCCGCAAAACTCAACGGTCTGTCCGAACGCCTGATCCGCTCCCACTGGGAAAACAACTACGGCGGCTCGGTCAAGGCGCTGGCCGTTGTCAAGAAGCGCCTCGCCGAGGCCCTCGCGGATAAGGACTTGCCGCCCTATATCTACAACGACCTGAAGCGCGAGCACCTGCTGCGCACGGGGTCGGTGGTCTTCCACGAATACTATTTCGACAACCTCGGCGGCGACGGCAAGGCCGGCGCGACCGAGCGCAAGGTCATCGCCGACGCCTTCGGCAGTTTCGACCTGTGGGAGACCGAGTTCCGCCGCATCGGTGCCGGTCTCGGCGGCGGATCGGGCTGGGTGGTACTCGGCCTCAACACCCATACCGGCCAATTGGAGAATTACTGGCTGGCCGATCATGCCCACGGCCCGGCGGCGACGCAGCCCATCCTGGTCATGGACATGTATGAGCATTCCTACCAGATGGACTTCGGCGCGGCGGCAGCCAAATACATCGATGCCTTCTTCGCCAACCTCCAGTGGGACGTCGTGGCCAAGCGGCTGGAAGCCGCCACCCGGCAGGAAACGAAATGACCTGCCTTCGCCGCCTCGCGCCCATCGCCCTGTTGGCCCTGTGCGCTTTCGGGTCTCACGTCCGCGCCGCCGACCTGGGCGGCCACAGGACTGTCAGCCTCGTCTCCACCACTGGGGAGAAAACCGAAATCGCCGACCTAGAACTTTTGCCCCGCTACGGGGGCTATGGCTTCGAGGTGACCTTCCGGCGGGATGCCTTCCGGGAAACCTACATGCAGGAAACCAACTTCCTCTGCCTGCCCGGCTCCCGGCGGGAAATTTGCCACTTTCCCTTCCCCCCGGGCGATTACACGCCGGATGACAGCAGCGGCTTCTTTACCGTGGACGACCTGCGGCCCCTCGAATATGCGCTGCTTTTCGCCCACAAGCGTCCAGCCCCGGCCGACATCGATATCAGCCTCTTCAACGGCATGTATTACCGGCTCGCGGTGGCTGGCAAGCGCATCGAGGGCACCGTCTTCGGGGTGGATTTCAACCGGTTGGTGGTGGCCGATCCGAAGGAAAAGTACCCCCTCAAGCCAGGCGACCTGGATCTGCTCGACCTCAGGGACGAACGCTTCCCGCATCTGGTCATCGAGTAGCGCAAAATGGGCTGCGGCGTGATCGGCGGATATGGCATGGCAGCGGCGTTGATCGCGGCGCTTTCCGTCTGCACGCCCGCCGGGGCAGAGGAATCCGCGGGTGCGCTCCTGACCGCCGTCGGGGACGTCCCGCTGCCCGGACGGCCCAACCGCTTCGATCACCAGTCCTACGACGGGACGCGGCACCTTCTTTTCATCGCGCACCTCGGTGATGGCGCCGTGACCGCAGTGGACACCCAGTCGCAGCGGGTCGTGGCGAACGTCGAGGGACTCAAACAGGTGCACGGTGTTCTTGCCATCCCCGAACTGGGACGGGTCTACGCCAGCGCCACCGGCGACCGGCGCATCGTCGCCATCGATGAGGCTGGCTTCGAGGTCGTCGCCTCGGTTCCTGCCGGGGCTTACCCTGACGGCATGGCCTACGTCCCGTCCCGGAAGAAACTTTACGTTGCCGACAAGCGCGGCGCGGTCATCGTCATCGACACGGCGTCGAACCTGGCGGCCGCGACCATCCCTTTGGCGGGAGAGGCCGGCAACCTGGGCTACGACCCGGTGTCGGACCGGGTCTTCGTCAACCTGCGTTCCAAGGGCGAACTGGCCGAGATCAACCCCGCGAACGACACGGTGGTTGCGCTTCATCCGCTGCCGGGCGCCCGGGAGAACCACGGCCTGTTGATCGTTCCGGACGCACGCCTGGCTTTCGTCGCCTGCGAGGGCAACGCCATGCTGCTGGTGCTGGATTTGCGGACTATGCGGGTGCTGTCGTCCTACTCCGTCGGCACGGCGCCCGACACCATGGCCTACGACGCGGAGTTGGGGCTGCTCTACGTGGCGAGCGAAAGCGGCGCTCTCTCGGTTTTCCTGGCGTCCGACGGAATGGTGTCCAAGGTGGGCGAGGTTTTCGTGGCGGCCCGGGCGCATAGCGTTGCGGTTGATCCAGACACCCACCGCCTTTATCTGCCGCTCGAAAACATGGACGGCCGGCCCGTCCTCAGGGTCATGGCACCGAACGCTTTGCGCATGCGGAAAGAAGAACGATGAAGAAGATTTTCGCATTGCTGGCAGCGCTGTTTGTTTGCACGGCAACAGCAGCCAGCCAGGACGGGCAATGGCGCCCCATCCGGGGGAAAGCCCTACAGGAATTGTTCGCCGATCAGGATTTGGGTGACGGCATCCATTACGCCTACCAGTTCCACCGCGACGGCCAACTCACCGGCATGAACATGGGCAAGCACGAACGCGGCACCTGGAAGGTTTCGCCCTCCGAGTTGTGCTACGCCTGGAGCCGTCGCAAGCGCGAGGAAGAGTGCTACGAGGTGCGCCGGCGCGGCAACGCGGTCCGCCTGTACCGGGATGGCTACGAAGCGTTCTCCGGAGTCCTTACCCCCTTGAATTCACCACTCCCACAGGAGAAACCATGAACCATTTCAGCCGTTTGTTTAGCGCTTTGCTTCTCGTCACACTTGCTGCGTCTGCCGTTGTTGCCGCACCTGACAATTCCAAGGAACTCATCGTCCTGACGACGACCACCACCCAGGACAGCGGAATCCTTCGCCACCTGACCGACGCATTCACCAAGAAATCCGGGGTAACGGTCAAGACCATCGTCGCCGGCAGCGGAGATATCCTGAAGCAAGGCGCCCGCGGCGAGGGCGACGTGGTGCTGACCCATTCGCCCGCCGCCGAGAAAGCCTGGATGGCCGAAGGGAACGGCACCTCCCGCCGGCTCGTCATGTACAACGACTTCGTCATCATCGGTCCCACCGCCGACCCAGCCAAAACCAAAGGGCAGGATGCCAGCAGCGCTCTGAAGCGTATCGCTGAGGCGAAAGCCACCTTCGTCTCGCGCGGCGACCAGTCCGGCACCCATGTGCGCGAACTCGCCACCTGGAAGCGTGCCGGCATCGACCCGAAGGGCCAGGCGTGGTATCGGGAAACCGGTCAGGGCCAGGGCCTGACCATGGATGTTGCAGCCCAGTTCCAGGGCTATGCCTTCACTGACCGTGGCACCTACCTGGTGCACGCCAAGCGCATCGGCCTGCCGATCCTGGTGGAGGACGATCCGGCGCTCTACAACATCTACCACGTCATGCCGGTCAATGCCGCCAAGTTCCCGAAGGTGAATGCGGCGGCGGCCCAGGCCTTCGCCGACTGGCTCGTTTCTGCGGAGGGGCAGGCCGTCATCGGGGAATTCGGCAAGGCACAATATGGCCGCTCTCTCTTCGCACCCGCCGCCGGCAAGCGCGAAAGCGATCTTCTGGTGAACTGAAGGGCGGACGTCATGTGGGAATACTGGAGCGAACTCGGTACCGGGTTCATCGACGCCATCGGCCTGTTGACCGGCGGCGATCCCGAGACTTGGACGATCATCCGTCAGTCGCTCCTCATCTCGGTGTCGGCCGCGCTCGGCGGCATGGTGTTCGGGGCGCCGCTCGCCGTCTGGCTCTACCATGCCTCCTTTCGCGGCCGCGGAATGGTGCTCGCCCTCTGCAACACCGGTTTCGGCCTGCCGCCAGTGGTAGTTGGCCTGATCCTTTCGCTCTTGTTGTTGCGCCACGGGCCACTGGGCGCTCTCAACCTGCGGTTCACACCGGGCGCCATGATCGTCGGGCAATTCATCCTCAGCCTGCCGATTGCCGTCAATCTGACCTTCGTGGCGCTCCAGCAACTGAATCCCAAACTCAGCATGCAGATGAAGGCGCTCGGCGCCTCGCGCCTGCAGATGGCCTGGCTGCTTGCCCGGGAAATCCGCCTGCCGTTGCTGGTGGCTTACATGGCGTGCTTCGGCGCGGTGGTCTCGGAAGTCGGCGCCAGCCAGATGCTCGGCGGCAACCTGCCGGGCTCGACCCGCGTGCTGACCACCGCCATCGTGATGGAAACCGGCATGGGCCACTACGACCGCGCCATGGCCTACGGCATCGTGCTGCTCCTGCTGGTGGCGCTGGTCGTCGGCTTGCTGACCTGGGCACAGCAACGGGAGGCGCCGCGATGAACGAGGTACTGCTCGACGCGGTCGGCATCAGTGTGCGCCGACGGCAGTGGATCACGCTGCACCCGTCCGATATGGCCGTTGGTGCCGGCGAACGGGTTGCCGTGTATGGTCCGAACGGTGCCGGCAAGAGCACGCTGTTGCAGGCGCTCGCCGGTCTCCTCCCGCTGTCTGCCGGAACCGTGGCAATGGGCGGGGAGATCGTTGGCAAGACGCTCGATGCGCTGACTTATCACCGGCGCATCGCGGCCGTGTTTCAGGAGCCGCTGCTTCTGCAAGGCACGGTTGCCCACAACGTCGAACTTGGCCTCTCGCTGCGGGGCGTTGATCGGGCGGAACGACAGGATCGAGCACAGGCGATGCTCCGGCGGCTCAAAATCGACCATCTGGCAAATCGTTCGGTTCGCGCCCTTTCCGGTGGCGAGGCGCAACGGGCCAGCTTGGCACGGGCGCTGGTGCTGGAGCCGGAAATCCTCTTCCTGGACGAACCCTTCGCCGCCCTCGACCAACCGACGCGCCGTCGCCTCGTTCCTGAAATGACCGAGCTACTGCGCGAGCGGCGGATGGCGACGCTTTTTGTCACCCACGACATCGCTGAAGCCGCGTCGATGTGCGACCGCTGCGTCATCATCGATGCCGGAAAAATAATCCAGGACGATCCCACGGAAATCCTGCTGGATAGCCCACGGACACCGCGGGTGGCGGAAATCATCGGACATGGGTAAGCGGATATTTGCTTTCGCAGCGCTCACCAAAAGCAATGCACATCCTCGTTGAAGAAAGTTAAAGATGCCATCGCATATCTGCAAATACTCGAAGACCAGCAAACCGATCCTCACCGGGTTCAATGCTGTTGGTGTGTTGCTGCTTGCGGGGATCTGGACGGGAGCCTCTGCCTCCGAAGCGGCGAACCCCAAGCGCCATACGCTCACCCCGGAAGATATCCGAAATACATTCGTCGGTCAGGTTGCCACAGATGGAACCCATTGGTCATACCTCTTCAAATCGAATGGAAGCATTAGTGCGGTTGAATTAGGGCGACAGCGCAAGGGACGATGGGCGATCCGACATAAAAAACTGTGCTTGAGTGTCCCGGAAATGGCGCCGGAAGATTGTTGGCTGGTCATCCAGGAGGGAGGCAAATTGATTTTTCGTCGTGATGGTCTCGACGTGGTGGATGTCACTATCGAAGCACCGTCAGGATATCAACTCGAGTGGCTAAGGAGATAGTGATGAAATGGATTACCCGCGAACGCCCGAAGATCGACCGCATCGCCTGCCCCTGGCTGGTGGCGCGGTTCATCGATGACAACCCGGAGTTTCTCTACGTACCGGCTGGCGACGTGATGCGCATCGCCGAGGAAACCGGGGCGACGCCCTACGACGTGCCGGAAGTCGAACTCGGCCATCACGGCGACCGGTGCAGCTTCGACGCCTTCATCGAGAAGTATGAACTCAAGGACAAGGCACTGGACCGCCTGGCCCTGATCGTCCGGGGTGCCGATTGCGGTCGCCCCGATCTGGCGAAGGAAGCCGCCGGGTTGCTCGCCATCTCGAAGGGCCTGTCGCTGAATTTCGAGGACGACCACGAGATGCTCGGCCATGGCATGGTGATCTATGACGCCCTTTATGCCTGGTGCAGCGACTCTCCGCTAAAGCAGGCCGGGCGTTTTCTCGGGAAATTGACCGGCTGACGCCCGGCAGTTGAGGCACCCCATCGAGAAGCGGCATGATTCCGGAACGTTCGGCGCAATTGATCTTGTTCGGCAAGGGGCTGCGCTCCTTCGCCGACGGCTACGTGGCCGTGCTGCTGCCGGCCTACTTGCTGGCGCTGGGACTCAACCAGTTCGAGGTTGGCCTTCTCGGCACGCTGACCCTGACAGGCTCCGCATTGGCGACCCTCGCGCTCGGTTCGGTCGGCCATCGCTGGCCCCATCGCCGCCTGCTGCTCGGTGCCGCCCTGCTGATGGCCGCCACCGGCATTGCCTTCGCTTCGCTGACCACATTCTGGCCGTTGGCGTTGATTGCCTTCGTCGGCACGCTGAATCCCAGTTCCGGGGATGTCAGCGTCTTCATGCCACTCGAACAGGCGCGGTTGGCCAATGCGGTCGATGGCGAGGATCGCACAACGCTGTTCTCCTACTACACCGTCACAGGGTCGCTTTGCGTAGCCGTCGGCGCCCTGGCCTCGGGTCTGCCGCTCTGGCTTGCGAGTACAAGCGGCTTTGCGGTGCTCGATGCCATGCGACTGATGTTCGCCGGGTACGGCTGCATCGGGGCCATAGTCTGGCTGCTCTATCGCACGCTGCCCGCCGATAGCGGGCAGGCGTCGTCGCCACCGGCTCCCTTAGGGCCTTCTCGCCGCACGGTATTAAGGCTGGCGGCCCTGTTCAGCGTCGATGCCTTCGCTGGCGGGCTGGTGGTCAATTCCCTGCTGGCCCTCTGGCTGTTCGAGCGTTTCGGCATGTCGCTGGCGGCAGCAGGGGCTTTTTTCTTTTGGGCCGGGCTGCTGACGACGGCGTCGCAATGGGCCGCCCCGTGGGTTGCACGGCGTTTCGGGCTGCTCAACACCATGGTGTTCACCCATATCCCGGCCAATATCTGTTTGATACTCGCCGCCCTGGCTGGCAGCGTGGAAAGCGCATTGGCGTTGCTTTTCGTCCGCAGCGCCCTGTCGCAAATGGATGTGCCGACGCGTTCCGCTTATGTCATGGCCGTGGTGACGCCACCCGAGCGGGCAGCCGCCGCGAGTTTCACCGCCGTCCCCCGCAGCCTGGCCTCGGCTGCAAGCCCTTCTTTGGCCGGGGCGATGTTCGCTGCCGGGTTCCTTGGCAGCCCGCTGATTCTTTGCGGGGCGCTCAAGATTTTCTACGACCTGGCACTGCTCGCTTCATTCAGAGGCCAGGACCACGCATCTTCCTGACGAAAAGTTCAGAAACTCTTCAGCATGGCTCGCCGGCATCCTATTTACACTTTTTGTGCCTTGGGCGACATATGCGAAAGAGGCATGCCGCGTCAGTGGGGCCGGGCTTGTTCTCGGGGTGTCATTGCTTTGAAGGAGCGCTCTGCTCATGACCAAATTGGAGGATTGATTCATGAACATTCATTCTGTCGGTAGCACCTATGGGCAATTTCTGACGCAGACCATCCAGCGTGCGCCTGAAGCCGGCGAAATCCGGGAGGCTGGCCGTGACAACGATGGCGACTCGGGCGACAAGGGAGTCAGGGCAGTGGCAGCACCGCCTTCATCGACTGTCAATTCGAGTGGCCAGAGGGTCGGCCAGGTTATCAACGCCGTTGCCTAGGGCCGGACTGTCAGGCGTGACGTTAGCCTCTCTCCTGGGCGAGGGTTCGACGCCGTTTTTATTGCAATTTATGCGACCAATAGAATTGCTAGCTTGTTTTGCACGGCCCAATGCCATCGCGCTGGGAGTGTTGGCATTTTCCGTTCCAACGTATGCCGGTGAACTCCCCGTCTTTGAAATTGTTGCGCGAGACGGAAGGTTGCTGCCTCCGCAGATAGAGGTTCCCGCCGGCAAGCGTCTGAAGCTGGCCATCCGCAACGAAGGCCAAGGTCCAGTCGAGTTCGAGAACCTCGATCTGCGCGTGGAGAAAGTACTCGCGCCCGGCGCGAGTTCGTTTGTCGTCACACCGCCTCTCAAGCCCGGAGTCCACACCTTCGTCGACGACTTTCATCCCGATACCGGCAAGACGCAACTGATCGCTAAATAGGAGATTGCCATGCTCAACGCACTTGTCATCGTCTGGCGAGAGAGCCTGGAAGGGATGCTCGTCATCGGCGTGCTCCTGTCATGGATCGTCCGTCAGTCCGACCCTCGGTTGCTGAAACGCGGGCTGTGGCTGGGAACTTTCGCCGGCCTGCTATTGGCGGTCGCCATGGGGGTTGCCACCTTCGCGGTCCAAAGCACACTTGACGATGAAACGCTTGAGCGATTCCAACTGTTCATGTTGCTTGTCGCCGCGGGGCTGATCCTGCATACGGTGCTGTGGATGCATCGGCATGGGCGTCACATGAAGCGTGAACTTGAAGGACAGGCGAGCAAGCGTGCAGGTGCTCTCGGTATTGGTCTGATCGCTATGTTGGCGTTGGCCCGCGAGGGAACCGAGACTGTCGTCTTTCTCTATGGTCTTGGCATGGAAAACGCCGGCGGCAGCCGGGTCGCGCTGTTGAGCGCCGCGTTGATGGGCCTGCTGCTTGCCGGCGCGACCAGTTGGCTGGTAGCCCGCGGCGCTCGCTTTCTGAACTACCGCACGCTATTTCGCGTCAGCGAAATCCTGTTGCTCCTGGTCGCCAATGCGCTGCTCGCCAATGATGTCGAACGCATGGTTGCGCTGGAATGGCTGCCACCATTACTCGATCCGGCCTGGGACACCTCCGCCATCCTCGCCGACGGGCAGAGCATCGGACGCTTCCTGGCTGACTTTGCCGGTTATCGAGCGCGGCCCTCCGGCATTCTCCTGGCAGCCAGCCTCGCAGTCTGGGGCTATGCGCTGTGGCGATTCCGCAATCCGCAAGCCTTCAAGGCGGCGGACGCGCAATCCTGACGAGAAATTCAGAAACTCTTCAGTGGTGCCCGGCCTGCCGCCTCTCTAGCATTTCTTTTGTCCAATCCCTTCATTCCGTCATGCGCATCCTGATCGTCGAAGACGAACTCAAATTGGCCGAGGCCCTCAAGCAGGGGCTCGAGGCCGAGCATTACGACGTGAGACTGGCCAGCAGCGGCGAAGAGGGGTTTTTCCTCGTCAACACGGAAGTCTTTGACTTGATGCTTCTCGACCTGATGTTGCCCGGTCGAGATGGCTTCGAGGCGCTGGCCGCCTTGCGCGGACGGGGCCTGCAAACCCCGGTGTTGATCATCTCGGCAAGGGATGCCGTCGAGGATCGCATACGTGCGCTGGACAGCGGCGCCGACGACTACCTCGTCAAGCCATTCGCGTTTCCGGAACTGCTGGCGCGCATCCGGGCCCTGATCCGCCGTGGGCGGGCCGACCAGATTCTGCGTCTCAGGGTCGACGATCTCGAAATGGACCTGGTGACCCGCAAGGTGTACCGCGGCGAGCAGGTGATCGAACTCACGGGGCGCGAATTTGAGCTTCTCGAATACCTGCTGCGACATGACGGCCAAATCGTTTCCCGCGAGATGCTGGCGCGGGACGTCTGGCACGAGGTGCAGCGCGCCACACCCCTCGACAACGTCATCGACGTGCATATCGCCCGGCTGCGCAAGAAGGTGGACGTCGGCAGCGGGCCAAAGCTCATCCATACGCTGCGCGGCGTCGGCTTCCAACTGTGCAAGGGGATACCAGATGGTGCGCCAACGTAAACGGCAGGCCATCGGGGTCGCTCATCTTTCCGACGCTGGGGCAAGGCCATGGCAGCCATGAGCACGTGGTGGCGCAAATTGAGTATCCGGGCGCGCCTGTCCATCGGCTATACAGCGACCCTGAGCTTGCTGTTGCTGGTTTATGCCGCCCTGATCTATGCCCAGGTCTACCAGCGCTTCAGTGCCGAGATTGATCATCGTCTCGACCAGGAAGTGGAAATCGCCGAGCAAGCCTTGGCCAAAGATGCAAACGGCAAACTCGTCTGGCGCCCGCCGCAGGATATGACCTCTGATGGCTCTGAGACGCTGGCCAATGTCCTGTGGATCGATGTGCATGGCCCCGGCGGCGAACTGATCGGTCTGGCACCCGGGGGCTACGGCCGGGGACTTTCCCTCGAAACGCTTCCTTACGAAGCGCGGCCATCGGGATTTTTCTCGACCAAACTGCAAAGCGGCACCCCCCTCAGGGTTCTGCAGCGTCAGGTCGAGGCGGGTGGCCTGCGGGCCGTTATCCGTGCCGCCTTTGCCGAGGAGCAGATCGAAGAGGAACTTGCTTCCCTGTTATGGGTGCTTGCCCTGGGATTGCCCCTGGCCGTCGGTGCCGCTGGGTTAGCGGGCTACTGGCTGGCTGGGCGGGCCTTGGCGCCCGTAGCCAAAATGACCGAAGAGGCACGGTCGATCACAGCAGATCGGCTCGACGCCCGCCTTCCGGTCATCAACCCTAATGACGAACTGGGTCGGCTCGGCACTACCTTCAATGAACTGTTTGCGCGGCTTGGGGGCTCCTTCGAGCAACTGCGGCGCTTTACCTCGGATGCCTCCCACGAACTGCGCACTCCGCTGGCGGTGATCCGCAGCGTCGGGGAGGTGGCCTTGCGCGAGCAGCACGATGAAGCAACCTACCGGGACGTTATCGGTACCATGCTGGAAGAGTCGGATCGTCTGGCCCAACTCGTGCAAAGCCTGCTGACCCTGGCGCGGGCGGATAGCGGACGGATCGTGCTCAACCAGGAGCCCGTGAATCTGGCCGACCTGATCTCTGAAGTAGCCAATCATTTGCGTGTGCTGGCCGAGGAGAAGGGGCAACAACTCGATTTCAGGGTGCCGCGCCTTGCGGTCCGGGCAGACCGGGCGGTGTTGCGCCAGGCCGTGGTCAATATCCTCGACAACGCCATCAAGCACAGCCCGCCTGGCTCCGCCGTGACCGTCGCCTGCCGGGCGCGCGGCGACCGGGCGGAAATCGATGTAAGCGACCAGGGCGAAGGCATCCCGGCGGAGCACCTGCCCCATGTCTTCGACCGCTTCTACCGGGTCGATGCCGCCCGCACCCGGCAGGACGGCGCGCGCCGCGGCGGTTTCGGCCTCGGCCTGGCGATCGCCCGCTGGGCGGTGGAAGCCCACGGCGGCCAGATCACCGCCGAAAGCACGCCGGGCCGAGGGAGCGTGTTCCGCATCGTCCTGCCCTGTGAAATAACCCCCACTGAATAAGAAAAGGAATCTCGCCATGAAATCACTCGTTTCAACGATTGCAGTCGCCTTGACGCTGGCCGGCTGCGCCGGTGTCGGAGGACCGATGCCGACATTTACCGAGGTCCGCACGCTGGCCGGCGACGGCCAGCCCGGCGCGGTAGACGGCGCGGCGGCCAACGCGAACGTCCGTATGTGGGCCATCGAGCATGGATTGCCCGGTGCCGTGAACGGTTTGAACGCCCGCCTGAACCGGCCCCACGGGCTGGCCTACGCCCAGGACGGCAGCCTTTACTTCGCCGATCGCGGCAACCATCAGGTGCGGGTGCTCCGGCCCGACGGCACGGTGTCCACCGTCGCCGGGACGGGCAAGGCCGGCTTCGCCGACGGCACCGCCCGGGCCGCCCAGTTCAACGAGCCCATCGCCGTGGCGACCGACCGGCAGGGCAACGTCTTCGTCGCCGACCGAAACAACCACCGTATCCGCCGCATCTGGCCTGATGGCCACGTGACCACCCTCGCCGGCAGCGGCGAGGCGGGCTTTGTGGAGGGACCAGCCCACCAGGCCCGCTTCAACCAGCCTTACGGCGTCGCCCTCGACGATGCGGAAGTCACGCTCTATGTCGCCGACTACCTCAACCACGCGATACGGCAGATCAACCTGCTGACGGACGAGGTGAGCACACTGGCCGGCAACGGCAAGGCGGGTTTTACCGATGGCACGGGCGAGAAGGCCGCTTTCAACCAACCCTACAACCTGCGTAGCGACGGCCATGGCGGCTTGATCGTCCCCGATCAGAACAACCATGCCATCCGGCGCGTTGGCATGGACGGCACGGTCGTCACGCTCGCCGGTTCCGGGAAGGCCGGCCTCGCCGACGGCAAGGGCCGCAGCGCAGCGTTCAACAACCCGACCGGCGTCGCGCCGCTGCCCAATGGCGCCACCGTGGTGGCGGACCGCAACAACACCCGCCTGCGGCTGGTGGCGCCCGACGGCGCAGTGACGACCCTTGCCGGCAGCGAGGCGGGTTTTGCCGATGGATCACTTGCCGATGCCCGCTTCAACCAGCCGCTGGACGTGATTTTCGACGGTGGCCGGTCGCGCCTCCTGGTCTCCGAGGACAAGGGGCACCGCCTGCGGGTTCTACCCAAGGACGCGCCACGCTGAGGCTCACCGCCGCCCCGAGTCACTTGGGGACGCAAGGGCTGACCTTGAGAGGCTGGGCGCATAGGTGAACGATCCTGAAGGGAAAGTCAGCAAGACTTCAGTAGGCCACGCAGTGTTCGGTTGTTATCGTAAGAATGCGCATTAATCACGCTTAACCTCAAACCTTTCGGACCCAGGAACGCCATGAGACGGAAACATCATTTGCAACGCAACGCCGCACGCCTGGCAGGGCTGATCCTCCTGTCCGCAGCCGGCGCGATGGAGTTGCCGGCCTGGGCCGCGCCAGAGCGCGGCGTGAGGGCATGGACCTTCGATGATGTCCGGCCAGGCGGGCTTCCCGCCGGCTGGAAGGCCGAGGGCATGAATCAGGGTGGCGCGACGCCGGCCTGGACGGTCCAGGCGGCGGCTGACGCGCCCTCGCAGCCCAATGTCCTGTTCGCCCGCGCCAATCCAGCCGGAAACATGGACCCGGACATGTCCTACAACCTGTTCTGGACCGATCGCGTGAGCTTCAAGGACGGGACGATCAAGGTCAGGCTCAGGGCATACGCCGGCGGCGAAGACCAGGGCGGCGGCGTCGTCTGGCGATTGCGGGACAAGAACAACTACTACCTGGCGCGCTGGAACCCGATGGAAGAAGACTTCAGCCTCTACCACGTGAAGGACGGCACGCGCAAGACCATCGATAGCGTGGCCGTGATGGCAGACCCATCGACGTGGCACACCATTCATGTGCGGCAGAACGGCGATGAGATCGTCTGCAGCTTCGACGGCAAGGAACTGCTGAAGAGGCGCGACAGGACATTCCCCGCTGCGGGTGGTGTGGGGCTATGGACCAAGTTGGACGTCGTCACGGCCTTCGACGATTTCACCGTCTCGGGCAACAAGGTCCGGTAGCCCATGTCGAAAACAGAGAAACCAACCTTCGGGGCGGAACGCGCAACGCACGCACGCGCGTGCCCACCCCGCGGTCTTGCCCAACCCAACCGAAAGGATGTCTCCATGAAACGCAATCATTACCGCCTTGCGCTCACCGCCCTCGTCGCCGTGCCCGCAGTCGCCCTGGCCGGCTGGTTCGGCCACGAGCAGCCGC
>CALJZP010000097.1 GCA_937983545.1 uncultured Azonexus sp. | reverse complement strand
CGGCGCGCCGGTTGTCGACAACCAGAACACGATGACCGCCGGCCCGCGCGGCCCGGTCTTGCTGCAGGATGTCTGGCTGCTCGAAAAGCTCGCCCACTTCGACCGCGAAGTCATTCCCGAGCGGCGCATGCACGCCAAGGGTTCCGGCGCCTACGGCACCTTCACCGTCACCCACGACATTACCCAATACACCCGCGCCAAGATCTTCAGCCAGATCGGCAAGAAGACCGAACTCTTCGCCCGTTTCACCACCGTGGCCGGCGAGCGCGGCGCGGCCGATGCCGAACGCGACATCCGCGGCTTCGCCGTCAAGTTCTACACCGAGGAAGGCAACTGGGATCTCGTCGGCAACAACACGCCGGTCTTCTTCCTGCGCGATCCGCTCAAGTTCCCGGACCTCAACCACGCCGTCAAGCGCGATCCCCGCACCAACATGCGCTCGGCCCGCAATAACTGGGATTTCTGGACCTCGCTGCCGGAAGCCTTGCATCAGGTGACCATCGTCATGTCCGACCGTGGCATCCCGGCCACCTACCGCCACATGCACGGCTTCGGTTCGCATACCTTCAGCTTCATCAACGCCGCCAACGAGCGTTACTGGGTCAAGTTCCACTTCCGCACCCAGCAGGGCATCAAGAACCTGACCGATGCCGAGGCGACGGAGATCATCGGCCGCGACCGCGAATCGCACCAGCGCGACCTGCTCGACGCCATCGACCGCGGCGACTATCCGAAATGGACGCTCTACATCCAGGTCATGCCGGAGAAGGATGCCTCGCAGGTGCCGTACAACCCCTTCGACCTGACCAAGGTGTGGCCGCACAAGGATTACCCGTTGATCGAAGTCGGCGTCATGGAATTGAACCGCAATCCGGAGAACTTCTTCGCCGAAGTCGAGCAATCGGCCTTCAACCCGGCCGCTGTCGTCCCCGGCATTTCCTTCTCGCCGGACAAGATGCTGCAGGCCCGGCTGTTCTCCTACGGCGACGCGCAGCGCTACCGACTCGGCGTCAATCACCACCAGATTCCGGTCAATGCGCCCAAGTGCCCGTTCCACAGCTATCACCGCGACGGCGCCATGCGCATCGACGGCAACCACGGCGCCACCCTCGGCTACCAGCCCAACAGCTACGGCCAGTGGGATGAACAGCCGGATTACCGCGAGCCGCCGCTGTCCATCGAAGGCATGGCCGACCATTGGAACCACCGCGAGGATGGCGACTACTTCTCGCAGGCCGGCAACCTCTTCCGCCTGATGAAGGCCGACGAGCAGCAGCGCCTCTTCGAGAACACCGCCCGCGCCATGGGCGACGCGCCGGAGGAAATCAAGCGCCGCCACATCGCCAACTGCACCCAGGCCGACCCGGCCTACGGCGCCGGCGTGGCCAGGGCGCTCGGGCTGGGCGCCTGACGCATCCGCCACCAATCGGGGCGACGACCCGGCGGTCGCCGCCCCGATTGAACCAACCCCGGCACGCTTCGTCCAACCTGCTCACTCAACCCTGTGGAGCATCCGATGTCCCAAACCGTAACCCTCGGCGGCAACGCGATCGTCGTCAGCGGCACCTTCCCGCAAAAAGGCGATACCGCCCCGGCCTTCTCGCTCGTCGCCAAGGATCTGTCCGATGTCACCCTGGGCAGCCTGGCCGGCAAGCGCAAGATTCTCAACATCTTCCCGAGCATCGATACGCCGACCTGCGCCACCTCGGTTCGCCAGTTCAACGCCAAGGCCAACGACAGGCCCAACACCGTCATCCTCTGCATCTCGGCCGACCTGCCCTTCGCCCAGGCCCGTTTCTGCGGCGCCGAAGGCCTGGACAACGTCATCACCCTGTCGACCATGCGCGGCCGTGACTTCCTCGAAGCCTACGGTGTCGCCATCGCCAACGGCCCGCTGGCCGGCGTCAGCGCCCGTGCCGTGGTCGTCCTCGACGAAAACAACCGTGTGCTGCACAGCGAGCTGGTCTCCGAGATCAAGAACGAACCGGACTACGCCGCCGCGCTGGCCGCACTCTGAGACATTCGCCATGCCCGCCCACGACTTTGACGCATTCAGGCAGCAAGCGCTGTCCGAAGGCTTCGACGAGGTTCTCGAACGCCAGTGGCCGGCGGACGCGGTCGTGGAAACCCACACCCATCCCTTCGGGGTCAGCGCCGTGGTGGTGCAGGGCGAAATGTGGCTGCAGATTGGCGAGCACACTCGCCACCTGCAGCCCGGCGACCGCTTTTCGCTGGATGCCGACGAGCCACATGCCGAGCGCTACGGGCCGGCTGGCGCCACCTACTGGGTTGCACGCAGCAATCGCCCCGGAGCGCACTGATGGGAAAGAAATGCTGCAAGTCGGAGCCGCCCTGCAAGGGCTGTCCGAAGCTCAAGAAGAAACACAGGAAACATGGCAAGTGTGACGGGGCGTGCCTGATTTCCCCCGCCCCCCTGACTTTCTGGCCCATTTCCCCAGGCGATACCGACGCCTGAACCGACGTAGCGGGCGGCGTGCTATCTTAGCGGGCGCATGATGACGGCTTGGCCCATCGCTGCCGTCGCCTCATCCCGCCAGAATTCACTTTGCACCAGATCGCCATCCTCCTTGCCGGCTATTCGCTGTTCAGCGCCCTGACGCTGAGCGTCACGCACTTCCGGAAAGACGCCTACGGCGACCACCCGTCGGCACGCCACATGGGACGCCTTCTGCTCCTGGCCCTGGCCGGACTGCAGTTGGCCCACTTCGCCTGGCTCGACCTCGACCAGCCCTGGACCGCCAGCCTGCCTTACCGGATGACGCTGTTCGTCGTCGCACCGGCCTTCTACCTGTTTGCCCGCCCCCTGCTGCATCCCGAACAGCCCTCGGGGTTTCGCCCCGGGCAGCTATTGCATCTGTTGCCCGTCCTGTTAGCGCCCGCACTACCTGCCAGTACGGCCTTGCCCGCAGCGTTCGTCGTGGGTGCCGGCTATCTGGTCTGGCTGGCGCACAGCCTCTACCGCCTGCGCGCCAGCCGCACCGGGTTTCACCGGGAAATGGGACTGTTGGGCGGCATTTTCGTCATCGCCCTCGGCGTCGCCGGCCTCGGCCTGGTGCAGGCGGAGCTACCGGGCAAGCTGTTCTACACGCTTTACGCCTGCGCCATCGGGCTCGCCTTCCTGCTCGTCCAGCTCGCCCTCGGCCGGCGACCGGAACTGCCCAGCGAGGTGGGCGAGGCAGCCCGTGCCGCCTACGCCGTGTCCACCCTCGGCCAGGTGGATTGCGCTGCCACCGAGCTCAGGTTGAACGCGCTGATGCAGGATGATGGCCTGTACGCCAACCCGGAGTTGAGCCTGGCCATGCTGGCCGAGCGCCTCGATCTGAACCCGCACCAGCTCTCCGAACTGCTGAACACCCGGCTCGGCAAGGGCTTCTCCCGTTACCTGCGCGAATGGCGGGTCAGTGCCGCTCGCCGGATGCTGCTTGCCGAACCGTCCGCCTCCGTCCTTTCGGTTGGCCTGAATGTCGGCTTCACCGCGCAATCGAATTTCTACGACGCCTTCCGCGAAATCGAGGGCATGACACCCGGCCAGTACCGCAAGCTGAATCTGTCCCCGAAAGCGCCCTGAGGCTCGTTTTTTCTTCGGAATGATCATTCCGGAATCACATTTCGCTCCGTTTCGATCCAAACGGAAGCCCTGAGCGGCCCCAAACGCTGAAATGGCAGTCATCCCCCATCACCGGAGACTGCCATGATCGATCCCCTTCCCCTGTTGCTTGAATGCCTGCTGAGTCTCCTGCTCAGTCTGGCCATCCTGCGTTTTCTGAGCCTGCCCCTCGCCGGGCTGCTCAATCGCTTGTGTCCGGACGAAGCCTCCGCCCATTTCTGGCGTTGCTATACACAACTGATGCTCGCCCTCGCGCCCCTGCTCTGCGTCCTGCTCCTCGATCTCTTCACCAGCAGCGCCGACCTGATGGCCAGACTGCGCTACGGCCTGATCGCCACCCTGGGCGGGCTGCTGATCGGCTTGTGGCTCGTCGGCAAGCGACTCGGACGTGTTATCGATATCGCTGACACCGTCCGGAGTGCGCCATGAACATCCTGCTCACCGGCGCCAGCGGCTTCATCGGTCGCAATATCGCAGCCATCCTGTCGCAAGCCGGTCATCGTATCGTTCCGGTCTCCCGGCGAACCGGCTTCGACTTCCTGCACATGACCGCGCCGTCGGACTGGCTCCATCACCTACGCGGCATCGACGCCGTGATCAACAGCGTCGGCATCATCGGGGAGACCCGGCAGCAACGCTTCGCGCCCTTGCACCGTGATGCCCCCATCGCGCTCTTTACGGCCTGCGCCAAGGCCGGGATTCGACGTGTCATCCAGATTTCCGCGCTGGGTGCCGACGAGAAGGCCTTTTCTGCTTATCACCTGAGCAAGCGGGCTGCCGACGAGGCCTTGCGCACCCTCAATCCGGATGGTCTCATCCTCCGACCATCGCTAATCTACGGCCGGGGCGGCGGCAGCGCCGAATTTTTCCTGCGTCTGGCCCGCTGGCCAGCGATGCCGCTCATCGGCGATGGCCAGCAGGCCTTGCAGCCGGTCCATATCGCCGATGTCGTCGCTTGCGTCCGGCGCGGCCTGGATAGTCCGGCACCGGGCCAGACCATCGATATCGTCGGCAGCGAAACCGTCACCTTCGCCACCTGGCTGGAACGCATGCGCGCGGCACAGGGCCTTGCCCCCGGCCGTCCCCTGTCCATTCCCGCCGTTTGGGCGATACGTGCCTTCCACTGCCTGCGCCATGTCCATCCGCTTTGCCAGCCGGACAACCTGCGCATGCTGCTCAACGGCTATCGCGCCGATCCTGCCCCGCTTGCCGACTTTCTTGGCCGCGCACCGCTCGACTTTTCCCCCGCACTTTTCTTTCTCGATGCCCAGGAGGCCCTGTCATGGACTACACGCTGATCAAGACCCTGCACATTCTCAGCATGGTGCTGCTCTTCGGCACCGGGCTGGGCAGTGCCTTCTACAAATGGATGGCCGATCGCAGCGGCGTGCTGGCGCATATCGCCGTCACCAATCGCCATGTCGTGCTGGCCGACTGGTGCTTCACGACCCCGACCGTCATTTTCCAGCCGCTCAGCGGCCTGTGGATGCTCCATCTGCTCGGCTTGCCCGTGAGTACGCCCTGGATCGCCGCCAGCCTCGGCCTTTACGCGCTGGCCGGCGCCTGCTGGCTACCGGTGGTCTGGTTGCAGATCCGCATGCGCGACCTCGCCGCCGACGCCCTGGCAGCCGGCACGCCCCTGCCGCCAGCCTATTGGCGCATGGCCCGATGGTGGTTCTGGTTGGGCGTTCCGGCATTCGGTGCCATGGTGCTGGTCGTCGCCCTGATGGTTTTCAAGCACATCCCGGGAGGATTCCAATGAACAGCCCGATGCAAACCGCCCTCGGCGACGATTTCGCCAAACTGCCACCGGCCCTGCGCGCCCACTACCGGCACGGCACGACACGCGACAGCGGCTGGCTGGACATCGCCTTCCCCGCCGCCATGCGCCCGTGGCTACGCCTGCTGCATCGCCTTGGAGCCCTTGTCCCGCGCGGCGGCCAGCGCGTTGCGACCACGGTCGACAAACGGGTAACCGGTGAGCGTCAATTCTGGCAACGCACCATCCGCTTCGCCGACGGGGAAAGCGTGCGTTTCGACAGTATCTGGGAACCTGGCGACAACGGCACATTGATCGAATACGTCAATCCGGTGCTCGGGCTGCAAATGCTGCCCTATGTGGTCGGCGACCAACTGCATTATCGCGGCATCCGCTTCGTTGCCCGACTCGGGGGCTGGCGCCTGCCGATTCCCGAATGGCTGGCACTGGGTCACACCACCATCGTCGAGCGGGCGCTCGACGAACAGCGCTTCGCCATGGACTTCCGGCTGACGCACCCGCTGTTCGGCGAACTGTTTCGCTACAGCGGCGAGTTCATCACGCAAATCGGTGATGACTGAGGCAGCATTCACCGCGTCGCCGACATCTCCATCAGCGGCCAACGCGGTAGGACCGAGAATTCACCGGCCGGTTTGGAGGGTGTTCCAGCCTGCAGGCGCAGGCAGCCGGCCAGCGCAATCATGGCGCCGTTGTCGGTGCAGAATTCGAGCTCCGGGTAATAGACACGGAAACGTTTGCGCTTCGCTTCGTCATTCAACGTGGCACGCAACTGCTTGTTGGCGCCGACGCCGCCGGCCACGACCAGTTGTTTCAGGCCGGTCTGCTTCATGGCCTTCAGCGATTTCTTGACCAACACCTCGACGATGGCTTCCTGGAAAGCCCGCGCCGCATCGGCCTTGAAGGCTTCGCTCAGATTCTCTCCCTGCTCCCGAACCAATGTCAGCACGGCGGTCTTCAGGCCGGAAAAGCTGAAACTCAGGTCGCCGGAGTGCAGCATCGGGCGCGGCAGTTCATGGATGCCGGGCGTCCCTGTTTCGGCCAGTTTCGACAGCAAGGCGCCGCCCGGATAAGGCAGACCGAGCAGCTTGGCGCTCTTGTCAAAAGCCTCGCCGGCCGCATCGTCCAGCGTTTCGCCGAGCAACTCGTATTCGCCGACGCCGGTCACTTTCATCAATTGCGTGTGGCCCCCCGATACCAGCAAGGCGACGAACGGGAAGGTCGGCGGGTCGCTCGACAGCAGCGGCGACAGCAGATGGCCTTCAAGGTGATGCACGGGAATGGTCGGCTTGGCGATGGCCAGCGCCAGCGCTTCGGCGAAGGCGCAACCGACCAGCAGCGCACCGGCCAGCCCCGGCCCCCGCGTGTAGGCCACGGCATCGATGTCGTCAAAATGCTTGCCGGCCCGCCCCAAGGCTTCGCGCAGCAGCGGCACGACACGCCGGATATGGTCGCGCGAGGCAAGTTCCGGCACGACGCCGCCGTACTCGGCGTGCATCGCTACCTGGGAATGCAGGGCATGGGAAAGAAGACCGGCTTCGCTGTCGTACAGCGCAATGCCGGTTTCGTCGCAGGAGGATTCGACGCCGAGGATCAACATGGCGCCTATTTTACCACTTGATGCAAAAGGGTTTTCTCGCTTAGAATGTTCGGCTCTCCGCAAACCAGCGGAAACAATTTTGCGCGCACTGCCGTTTACTTGACCTGGCAGGCGCCTAACGGAAGGGGGTGAATTACATGCCGAACATTCGCGTCAAGGAAAACGAACCGTTCGAGGTGGCCATCCGCCGCTTCAAGCGCACCGTCGAAAAGACTGGTCTCCTGACCGAGCTGCGTGCCCGTGAGTTTTACGAAAAGCCCACGACCGAGCGCAAGCGTAAGGCTGCCGCTGCCGTCAAACGCCAGCACAAGCGCCTCCGTAGCCTGACCCTGCCGCCGAAGCTTTACTGATCAGTAAGCCTTCGCAGCATCAAAGAGCCGCCAGCCCCTAAAAGCCGGCGGCTTTTTTCGTTTTATCTTCGCTGGAACCTCAAATAAGCCCATGAGCCTCAAAGCACGCATCACCGAAGACATGAAGTCGGCCATGAAGGCCAAGGAAGCGGCCAAGCTGTCCGCCATCCGCCTGCTCACCGCCGCCATCAAGCAGAAGGAAGTCGACGAGCGCATCGAACTCGACGACGCCGCCGTCGCTGCCGTCATCGAAAAGCTGGTCAAGCAGCGCAAGGACAGCGTGACCCAGTACGAAGCCGCCAACCGCCAGGACCTGGCCGACATCGAAAAGGCCGAGATCGAAATCCTCTCCGCCTACCTGCCCGAAAAAATGAGCAGCGAGGAAGTCGCCGCCGCCGTGGCCGCCGCCGTGGCACAAACCGGCGCCAAGGGCCCGGCCGACATGGGCAAGCTGATGGGCGTGCTCAAGCCGCAACTCGCCGGCAAGGCCGACATGGCCGAGGTTTCCAAGCTGGTCAAGGCCGCGCTCGCCGGCTAATCGCGCACCATGATCCCGGAGTCGTTCATCCAGGATTTGCTGGCCCGGGTCGACATCGTCGACCTGGTGGACAGCTACGTGCCGCTCAAGAAGGCGGGCGCCAACTACGCCGCCTGTTGCCCTTTCCACAACGAGAAATCGCCGTCCTTCACGGTCAGCCCGACCAAGCAGTTCTACCACTGCTTCGGCTGCGGCGCGCACGGCACGGCCATCGGCTTCGTCATGGAATACCAGGGCATGGGCTTCGTCGATGCCGTCCAGGAACTGGCCAGCCGCGCCGGCATGACAGTCCCGGAAAGCGAGGGACGCGGCTTCCATGACGAAAAACCGGGCCAGACCCGCACGCTGATCGAGGTCATGGCCCGCGCCGCCGCCTACTACAAGGCCCAGCTCAAGGCTTCGCCGCGCGCCATCGAATATTGCAAAAAACGCGGCCTTTCCGGCGAAGTGGCCGCTCGCTTCGGCATCGGTTACGCGCCGGACGGCTGGCAGAATCTCGAAGCCATATTCCCTGATTACAACGCCGACGAACTGAAAGTCGCCGGCCTGATCATCGAGAACGAAGCCGGCCGCCGTTACGACCGTTTCCGCGACCGGCTGATGATCCCCATCGTCAATCCGAAGGGCGAGATCATCGCCTTCGGCGGCCGCATCATCGACCAGGGCGAACCGAAATACCTCAACTCGCCGGAAACCCCGCTCTTCGAGAAGGGCCGCGAACTGTTCGGCCTGCCGCAGGCCCGTCAGGCGCTGCGCGAGACGAACACAGCCATCGTCACCGAAGGCTACATGGACGTCATCGCGCTGTCGCAGAACGGCGTCGGCAATGCTGTCGCGACGCTGGGCACGGCCACCACGCCAACGCACGTCCAGAAACTGCTGCGCCAGGTCGACCGCATCGTTTTCTCCTTTGACGGCGACAACGCCGGCCGCAAGGCCGCTTGGCGCGCGCTGGAAAATGCCCTTGAAGCACTGGCCGACAACAAGCAGATCGGCTTCGTATTCCTGCCCGCCGAGCATGACCCGGACAGCTTCATCC
>CALJZP010000096.1 GCA_937983545.1 uncultured Azonexus sp. | reverse complement strand
TTCGTTTATACCCTATGGTTTTGGGCTGTCAGGGGACAGTGATTTCGTCCTGTCGCTTGTCGCCTGTATTGTCTGTCCATGCGACGCTGAGTTTGTCGCCGGATTTGATGCCTCGTGCCTTGAACGCGAATAGCGGGTTTTTCGAGACCGAAGTGTTGAGTTGTCCATCAATGATGACCTTGCCGTTCAGGCTGACCGTGAACGTCTGGATGAATTGCGCCGGAAAGGTCTGCCCCTTGTCATCCTTGCGTTGACCGGTTTCCATCGGATGCTGCATCAGGATCCGTATGTCGGTGGTTTCGCCCTGGTTTTGCGCGCGAATCTTGATTTGCTCTCCCATGATCAACCTCCACAGCCACCGAGGGTTACCTTGATCTCCCGAAAGGCGACATGGAATTTGCCTTCTGCGGTCTTGGCAACGACACGGATGCGCGTCGTCTCCGAAAGTTTGATTTGCTCGCGGAGGTAGGGAAGAACGGGGCCTGAAAACTCGATGGACGAACAGAGCGGCATCGGGTTCTTGTCGGCAAAAACGGCCAGGCTGCGTGTGTTGGCGATATTGCTGGTGACTTCGATCTCGACCTTGGCACCGTTTTCGGCGATCTCCGGCGCATTGATCAGAATCTCACGGCTTTCGACAGCATTGGCACTGCCGTAGGCTTTCAGGGCATCGCCGATATTGCGGGCGGTGAACGCGGGCCTGTTCCAGTCGGCCGCGAGAACGCGAGTGGGCGTCAGCAGGCCGGTACCGAGCAGCGGCGTGAGCAGGGCGGCCGACAGGCCTCCTTTTAGGAATTGTCTGCGTAATTCAAGCATGGTTTTCAGCGTGATTATTCGGCCAGCCAGTGGCCCGATTTGCCGCCTGACTTTTCCAGCAGGCGAATGTTCTCGATGCGCATGCCACGGTCAACGGCCTTGGCCATGTCGTAGATGGTCAGCAGGCCGACCGAGGTGGCGGTCAGGGCCTCCATTTCGACGCCGGTACGACCGAAGCATTCTGCTGTCACTTCGCAGTGGACCGCACTTTGCAGCTCGTCGATGACGAATTCTGCTGCGACGCGGGTCAATGCGATGGGGTGGCACAGCGGGATCAGGTCGCCGGTACGCTTCGATGCCTGAATGGCGGCGATGCGGGCAATGCCAAGCACGTCGCCTTTCTTGGACGACCCGCTGCGGATCAGGGCCAGTGTCTCGGGGCGCATGAAAATGCTGCCGGCGGCGCGGGCAATGCGGGCGGTCTCGGCTTTGGCGCCAACATCGACCATGTGGGCCTGGCCGGCATGATCAAAATGGGTCAGTGTGGAGTCGGTCACGAGCTTTACGTTTGGTTACTATCAGCCTGGATGGCGATATTGAAGGCTGCGCTATCATAGCACCATGCGCCTGACCCAACGATTCGTCGCCCTGACGCTTGCCTGCTCCCTGGCGATTCAGCCCGTCCGGGCCGATGAGCTGCCGGAACTCGGCGATATTGCGAGCAGCGAGTTTTCGCTGAGTACCGAGAAGAAAATCGGCTTGCAGATCATGCATGACATTCGCTGGCGGGAACCCGCCTATCTCGATGACTCGGATGTGGAGACCTACCTCAATCAGTTGGGTGGGCGTTTGGCGGCGGTCAGCAACGACCCCGGCTTCGGATTCACTTTCTTCGCCATCAATGACCAGAATATCAACGCCTTCGCGATGCCGGGCGGCTATATCGGGGTACATACGGGCCTGATCCTGTCGTCGCAGACTGAATCGGAACTGGCCGGGGTGCTTGGGCACGAAATCTCGCACGTGACGCAACGCCACATAGCACGCCAGATTTATCAATCGAAGCAGATCGGCATGGCCTCCATGGTGGCCATGGCCCTGGCCTTGCTGGCGGCGCGTTCGAGCGGCCAGGTGGCGGGCGCGGCGATTGCCTCCACGCAGGCTGGCGCCATTTCGGCGCAGTTGGCCTTTTCGCGGGATTTCGAGCGTGAAGCCGATCGCCAGGGTTTTGATATTTTGCGCAAGGCCGGGTACGACGTGCGCGGTATGGCCGCATTCTTCGCACGCTTGCAGCAGGCGGTTCGCCTCTACGAAAACAATGCGACGGCCTATCTGCGTACCCACCCGTTGTCGGGCGAGCGTCTGACCGACATGCAGAACCGCGAGCAGGCGGTACCCTATCGCCAGGTGGTCGATAGCGTCGATTTCCACTTGGTACGCGCCAAGGTCAGGGCCATGCAGGGGACGCCACGCGAAGCCGTCAAGGATTTCGAGGCCTTGCTTCAGGAGAAGAAGTTCGCCTCCGAGGGGGCCATTCACTACGGACTGGCCTATGCCCGCTATCGACTCCGGGACTGGGCCGGGGCGGAGAAGGAAATCGAGGCCGCTCGGCGTTTGAAGGTGACGGCTGCCATGCTGGAGCGTCTGCGAGCCGACGTGCGCCTGGCGCAGGGCGATACGGCCGGTGGCCTGGCCATATATCGTGACGCGATGGTGCGTTACCCGCTGAATCTGGGGTTGCTCTACGGTTACGGGGCTTCCCTTGCCGGAGCGCGTCGTTTCGACGATTCCTTGCGTTTCTCCGAAGCCCAGTTGCGCAACTATCCCGAGGATGTCAGGCTGCACAAGCTGCGCGCCGAAAGTTACGCCGGACTGGGGCAGCGGGCCATGCAGCATCGGGCGCTGGCCGAGGTGTTCATTCTGCAGGGGCAGACTGCCGGTGCCATCGAGCAGTTGCAACTGGCACAAAAGGCAGGGGATGCAAATTTCTACGAAATGTCGTCGATCGATGCCCGGCTGCGCGAAATGAAACGTCGCCAGATCGATGAACTCAAGGAAAAACGCAATTAGAGTTAGAATCGCGGCTTGAATTCATCCGCAGAATGACCATGGAATTTGATCGCGATCTCGATGTCAAGGGGCTGAATTGCCCGCTTCCCATTCTCCGTACCAAGAAGACCCTGGCTGAAATGGAAACCGGCCAGATTTTGCGCGTTCTGGCGACCGATCCAGGCTCGCTGAAGGATTTTCCCGCCTTTGCCAAGCAGACCGGTAACGAATTGCTGGAGCAGAAGGAGGAGAACCGGGTCTTCGAGTTTTACCTGAAGCGCAAATAAGCTCCGAAGTCACCGCATTTTTTGAAGACAGGCAGGCGCCGGCTGGCGAACCTGCCGCTTGGCGTTTCGAGGGCTTGATCGACTGCCTCGAGATTCGCGATGCCGCATCCTTCGCTTCGGCAATGCAGCTTCTCGCTGAGCAGCCCGGTTGGGTCGTGGCAGCCGTGGCATATGAACTCGGATACCTGCTGGAGCCGCGTTCGGCGCCTCAGGGGTGGCGGCCGGGAGAGAATGTCCTTGCCCGCTTCTGGCGTTTTCGCGAACGTATTGCCTTGTCGGCGCCTGAAGCGGAAGCCTGGTTGGACGCCAACGAGGGAGGCGAGATCGCCGGTATCAGCGATCTGTCCCCGACCGTGGATGAAGCCGGCTACAAGCGGGCTGTCGAACGGATCAAGCGTTTCATTTCCGATGGCGATTGCTATCAGGTCAATTACACCTTTCCGATCGAGTTTTCGTGGTTCGGGTCGCCGCTGGCCGTATATGCGCGCTTGCGCCGACGCCAGCCGGTACGCTATGGCGGCTTTGTCGGCGGGCCGTGTGGCGGCATCGTTTCGCTTTCTCCCGAACTGTTTCTGGAGCGCCACGGCGAGCGCCTGCTGACACGACCGATGAAGGGCACCGCGGCGCGCAGCTTGCCGAGCGAGGTCTTGCGCGATTCGGTCAAGGATCGTGCGGAAAACCTGATGATCGTCGATCTGCTGCGTAACGACCTCGGCCGTTTGGCAGAGCCGGGCAGCGTCTCGGTCGACCGTCTGTTCGGGATCGAGGACTATCCGACAGTCTGGCAGATGGTTTCCGAGGTCTCGGCGCGAATTGGCCGGGAGAATTTCGAGGCCGTCCTGCGCGCGCTCTTTCCTTGTGGTTCGATTACCGGCGCACCGAAAATCCGGGCCATGCAGATCATCGGCGAGCTCGAAGGCACGCCGCGCGGCCTGTATACGGGTGCCCTCGGTTTCCTGGCCCCGAACGGGGACTTTCGGCTGAATGTGGCTATCCGGACGCTGGAACTAGCCAGCGGGCATCGGGGGAGAATGGGCGTGGGCAGCGGTATCGTGGCCGATTCCTTGCCCGACGCCGAATGGCGGGAGTGCCTGCTGAAAGCCGAGTTCCTGCGCAATATCGATCCCGGCCTTCAGTTGATCGAGACCTTACGCCGCGAGAACGGCGTCTACCCGATGTGGGCGGGCCATCTGGCGCGGCTTCGTCGCTCCGCTGAATGGTTCGGCTTTCCGCTGGATGAGCAGCGGCTTTGTCGCGAACTGGGCAAGCAGCCTGCGCAGGGCATCTGGCGCGTACGCCTGACGCTGGACAAGGCCGGCGATATCGACATCCAGACCGTTGCACTGGCCGATGCGCCGCACTCCGTGCGATTGGCCGAACTGGCCGAGGCTCGTATCGACAGCAGCGATCCGCTGCGTGCCCACAAGACGACGGTTCGCCCCCTGTACGATGCGGCCCTGCGGGGACTGCCGGCCGATTCGCCAGTGTTCGATCTGATCTTCGTCAATGAGCGTGGAGAGGTTGCCGAAGGGGCGCGCAGCAATGTGTTTGTCGAGCGGGATGGTGTGCTGCTGACCCCGCCGGTGGCGTGCGGTGCGCTACCGGGCGTGCTGCGGGCCGAGTTGCTGGCCAGCGGCAGGGCACGCGAAGCCGTCCTTTATCCTGCCGATCTGGGCGACGATTTCTTTCTCGGAAATGCGCTGCGTGGGCTGATACCCGTTCGCTTGCGACAAGGCGAAAAAAACGGCCAGACTTGAAGTCTGGCCGTCGTTCCGGTTGATCGTCCGTATGGCGCTTAGTGGCGCAAGCGGCGCAGATTGAGGCCAATGACCAGGAACATGGCGGCGCCCATGCCGTAGATGAAGGCCTTGGCGACATCAACGTCCTGAACGGCAACGAGGACCGGCGCATCCTGCTCGATCTTGTAGCGGATGCTCGTCTGGAAGTGCCAGGAGGATGCCTTCACTTCATAGATGCCATCGTTCCTGCTCCATTTGAGCCAGTTCTGAGGCTCCTCGAACTCGCCGGCTGCATCGGTCGGTTCCAGGCCGCTGATCTCTCCCTTTGCCTTGGCTGCAGCGAGTTCACCGTAGCTGATGCCGCAGGCTTCCTTTTTTTCACCACAGAGGGCGACCAGGCGGAAGTTCGGTTTCCACTCGGGATTGGCCTTTTCCCACGGCCAGGAGTAGATGAACGCCACCGTGCTGGCCCCGACGGCCAGAGAAAAGATCATCAGGGTGGTGAATACTTGTGTGAAGAAGCTGCGGTTATCTTGCATGGACGCTCTTTATTCAGCCTAGTTTGGCCAGTTGCGGTTTGAGTTTCTCCAGCGTCGCCGTGAATTCGGCAACCCGCTGTTTTTCCTGTTCGACAACGGCCGCCGGGGCGCGAGCAACGAAGCCTTCGTTCGAGAGCTTGCCCTGGGCGATGGAAATCTGCTTCTCCAGCTTTTCGATTTCCTTCTTCAGGCGCTCTTTCTCGGCAGCCACGTCGATCTCGACCTTCAGCATCAGGCGCGTCTCGCCGACCACGGCGACCGGTGCCACGGCGTCGGCCGGCATGTCGTCCACGATTTGTACCTCGGAGAGCTTACCCAGAGCTTGCAGGATGGGCGCGAACTCGCGGATTTCATCGCCGCCACCGGCCACCAGCAGCGGCGTGCGCTGGGCCGGGGAAATACCCATCTCGCCCCGCAGGTTGCGGCAGGCGTAGGCCAGGGCCTTCAGGCGTTCCACCTTGGCCTCGCTGGCGGTGTCGATCTTGTATTCCTCGGCACGCGGGTAGGCAGCGAGCATGATCGAATCGTGCGTCTTGCGGCCTGCGATCGGCGCCACGGTCTGCCACAGTTCCTCGGTGATGAACGGGATCAACGGGTGGGCGAGGCGCAGCACGGCCTCCAAGGTGCGGACCAGCGTGCGGCGGGCACCGCGCTGCTGAGCGTCGTTGCCGGTCTGGATCTCGACCTTGGCGATTTCCAGGTACCAGTCGCAGAACTCGTCCCAGATGAATTTATAGACGGCCTGGGCAACCAGGTCGAAACGGTAGTCGCTGAAGTGCTGTTCGATTTCCTTTTCGATGCGCTGCAGTTGGCTGACGATCCAGCGATCAGCGAAGCTGAATTCGAGCGGGGCAGATCCGCCGCAAGCCGGGCCGCCCTGCTGGTGTTCGAGGGCCAGATCGTGACCTTCGACGTTCATCAGTACGAAGCGCGTGGCGTTCCACAGCTTGTTGCAGAAATTGCGGTAGCCGTCGCAGCGGTTCAGGTCGAACTTGATGTCACGGCCCGGCGAGGCGAGCGAGGCAAAGGTGAAGCGAAGCGCGTCGGTGCCGAAGGCCGGGATGCCTTCCGGGAATTCCTTCTTGGTCTTCTTCGCGATGCTTTCGGCCTGTTTCGGGTTCATCAGGCCGAAAGTGCGCTTCTCGACCAGTGCGTCGATGCCGATGCCGTCGATCAGGTCGATCGGGTCGAGCACATTGCCCTTGGACTTCGACATCTTCTGGCCTTCGCCGTCGCGGATCAAGCCATGCACATAGACGTGCTTGAACGGAATTTTGCCGGTGACGTGCTTGGTCATCATGACCATGCGGGCGACCCAGAAGAAGATGATGTCGAAGCCGGTGACCAGCACGGACGACGGCAGATACTGTTGCAGCACCTGGTTGGCAGCGTCGCTCGCTTCATCGCCGGTCCAGTCCAGCGTCGAGAACGGCCACAGGGCGGACGAATACCAGGTATCGAGCACGTCTTCATCGCGCGTCAGCTGGCCGGCGTAACCGGCCTTGTCGGCCTGCTTGCGGGCTTCTTCCTCGTTCTGGGCGACGAAAACCTCGCCATTGACGCCGTACCAGGCCGGAATCTGGTGGCCCCACCACAACTGGCGGGAGATACACCAATCCTGGATGTTGTTCAGCCACTGGTTGTAGGTATTGACCCAGTTTTCCGGATAGAACTTGATCTCGCCGGAATGGACGACTTCCAGCGCCTTCTCGGTGATCGACTTGCCGTCGGCACCCGGCTTGGACATGGCGACAAACCACTGGTCGGTCAGCATCGGCTCGATGACGACGCCGGTACGGTCGCCGCGCGGCACCTTGAGCTTGTGCTTGTCGGTCTTTTCCAGAATGCCGAGGGCTTCCAGATCGGCAACGACGGCCTTGCGGGCATCGAAACGGTCCAGTCCGCGGTACTTTTCGGGGGCGTGGTCGTTGATCTTGGCATCCAGCGTCAGGATCGAGATCATCGGCAGGCCGTGGCGCTGGCCAACGGCGTAGTCGTTGAAGTCGTGCGCCGGCGTGACCTTGACGCAGCCGGTACCGAATTCGAGATCGACGTAGGAGTCGGCGATGATCGGGATCTCGCGCTCGGTCAGCGGCAGCTTCACCATCTTGCCGATCATGGCCTTGTAGCGCTCGTCCTCCGGGTGAACCATCACGGCGGTGTCGCCGAGCATGGTTTCCGGACGGGTGGTGGCGACCACTAGGCTACCCGAGCCGTCGGCCAGCGGGTAGCGGATGTGCCACATGAAGCCGTCTTCTTCTTCCTGCACGACTTCGAGGTCGGAGACGGCGGTGTGCAGTTTCGGGTCCCAGTTGACCAGGCGCTTGCCGCGGTAGATCAGGCCTTCGTTGTAGAGGCGGACAAAGGTTTCGGTAACGACTTTGTTGAGGCCGGCATCCATCGTGAAACGCTCGCGGGTCCAGTCCGGGCTGGTGCCCATGCGGCGCATCTGGCGGGTGATGGTGCCGCCGGAGTATTCCTTCCATTCCCAGACCTTCTCCAGGAATTTCTCGCGGCCGAGATCGTGGCGGGAAATGCCCTGCGCGTCCAGCTGGCGCTCGACGACGATTTGCGTGGCGATGCCGGCGTGGTCGGTGCCCGGCTGCCACAGCGTGTTGTGACCGCGCATCCGGTAATAGCGGGTCAGCGCGTCCATGATCGTCTGGTTGAAGCCATGGCCCATGTGCAGCGTGCCGGTGACGTTGGGCGGCGGCAGCAGGATGCAGAAATTGTCTTGCTTTTCGCCGTCTACACCGGCGGCGAAATAATTCTGACCTTCCCAGGCGGGGTACCAGCGGCGTTCGATGTCGACGGGTTCAAAGGCTTTGGCGAGTTCCATGGACTTCTCGGAAAAGGGGGAAACCCGCAATTATACCGGAGCGCCGCTCCGGCTTCGGCGTGATCTCAGCCTCGCCTCAGTCGCGGTGCGGCGCTGCAGCAATCATGGCCTGCTCAGCCAGAAAATCACGCAAAGTCGATTCGATGATGCGAGGCAGTTCGGTGGCCAGGCGTTGTTCGACGCGACGTGCCAGTTCGCAGGCCAGCTGCTCGTGTAGATCGGCATTGATCGGGGCACGAGTGGGCGTGGCTTCTTGCTGCGAAGCCGCCGTTTGGTTTGAATGCAGAACGGGGGGCTGGGCGACAATGGCGTAATCGTCGTCAGGCAGCGGCAGTGCGCTCGGGAGGGGGGATTCCTCTATCGCAGAGCTGGCCTCGTCAACGAGTACGGGAATATCATCTTCGTCGTCGATGGCATCGGTCAAAGTCGGTACATCGTCGAATTCGGCCTCCGGCTGGCGCTTGCGGTGCATCAGGGCGTCGGCGCGGGCTAGGATGGGGCTGGGCACGGGAATCCTTTAGCGACCGCTGAGATCGAAGTAGCGGACTTCGTGGCCGCGATCCTTGTAGAACTTGACCCGATCGCGCGCGGCGCTGCGATCATCGTCGTCCTGCCCGACCACTTCGATCAGGCTTTCGAAGCGCGAAAAACCCGGCGGAATATCCCGGCTCAGGTTCATCAGACGTTCATCCTGTGAGATGGTGTCGAGCTTGTCGGTGATCAGGATCGGCGTTTCGGCGGCCAGCGGCGAATCGGCACGGCAGTGCGGCACGAAACTGAGGGCCGAATGGGTCCATAACATCCGGTCGATGCTGCCGGCGACTTCCGGTTCGGTTGCGTACACCAGCATCGGCTTTTTCTTGGCGTAGGCACCGCTCAGCAAGGCGCAGGCGGCGGCTATGCGGTCACTGGCTCCGTGGTAGAAGAATACCTGGGTCAATTGAGCTTGCCTGCGCGTTGCAGAAGGTAATGTGTCAACAGGGGAACCGGCCGTCCGGTGGCACCCTTGTCGGCACCCGATTTCCAGGCGGTGCCGGCAATGTCGAGGTGCGCCCAGTCGAATTTCTTGGTGAAGCGCGACAGGAAGCAGGCGGCTGAAATGGCGCCGCCGTAACGCCCGCCGATATTGGCCATGTCGGCAAACGGACTCTTCAGCAATTCCTGATAGTCGTCCCACAGCGGCATGTGCCAGGCCCGGTCGTTGGCTTCCTCCCCCGCATCCTGCAGGTCGCGGGCGAGGCCATCCTTGTTGGCGAACAGGCCGGTGGCGATGTTGCCCAAGGCCACCACGCAGGCGCCGGTCAGGGTGGCGACATCGATCAGGGTATCCGGGTCGAAACGTTCGGCATAGGTGAGTGCATCACACAGGATCAGGCGGCCTTCGGCGTCGGTGTTCAGGATTTCGATGGTCTGGCCGGACATCGAGGTGACGATGTCTCCGGGGCGGGTCGCGTTGCCCCCGGGCATGTTTTCGGTGGCCGGAACGATGACGGTCAGGTTGATCGGCAGGGCCATTCGAGCAACGGCGTGCAAGGTGCCCAGGACGCTGGCGGCACCGCACATGTCGTATTTCATCTCGTCCATTTCGGCACCCGGTTTCAGCGAAATGCCGCCAGTATCGAAAGTGACGCCCTTGCCGACCAGTATGATCGGCTTTTCGCTGGCTTTTGCCCCCTTGTAACTGAGCACGATCATCTTCGGCGGTTGGTGCGAGCCTCGCGCGACGGCGAGCAGCGAGTGCATGCCGAGCTTTTCCATGTCATCGCGCTCAAGGACTTCGCACTCGAGCTTGAATGTCTTGGCCAAGGTCCTCGCCTGTTCGGCCAGATAGCTCGGGTGGCAAACATTGGGCGGCAGGTTGCCGAGTGTCTTGGCCAGTGCCATGCCTTCGGCAATGGCTTGGCCCTGATGCATGCCCTCTTCGGCGGGGGCCAGTTCGTTGCGGCGTTCGACGCTGATCGTCAGCTTGCGTAAGGGGCGGCGAATTTCTTCCTTCTTGCTCTTGAATTGATCGAACCTGTAGGTGGCATCCAGCGCTGCAATGACGGTCTGGCGGACGCGCCAAGTGATGCTGCGCTTCCGGACCTGGAGTTCGGTCAGGAAAAGTGTGGCGTCGAAGGCGCCGGTTTCGTTGAGTACCTTGACGGCGGTACGGATGGCGCTGGCGAATTCCTTTTCGCGGAATTCCTTTTCCTTGCCCAGGCCAACCAACAGGATGCGGTCGCAGAGCGTGGATGGCACGTTGTGCAGCAGCAGCGTGCTGCCTGCCTTGCCTTCCATGTCGCCGCGGCGCACGATGTCGGCAATGTAGCCGCCGGACGCGTTGTCGAGCAATTCTGCCGGGAGGGTCAGTTTCCTCGATTCGAAAACGCCGACGACCACGCAGGCGCTGCGCTGTTTTTCCGGGCTTCCGCTTTTTATGCTAAATTCCACAAGCTGCTCCTGATCAAGGAAATATCAGTATTCGAGGGATTATCCTCGCATTTTTTCGGTTTCGTCAAAGCATGATATTCGAGCGCGCCGCCCGGCGCGAATTTGCCCAGGCAGCTGCCGGCATCAGCGTTGCGCTGCTGGCTATTCTGACCTCGACCCATTTGATTCGTTTGCTCAAGGAAGCAGCGGGCGGCCGCATTGCGCCGGAAGCGGTGGCGTCCTTGCTGGGTTTTGCGGCGCTCAATTTCATGCCTGTTTTGCTGTCATTGACGCTTTTTGTGTCTATTTTGCTCAGTTTGTCCCGTGTTTATCGGGATTCCGAAATGGTGGTCTGGTTTTCCGCGGGTTTGCCGCTGACGGGCTGGATTTCGCCCGTTTTGCGTTTTGCCCTGCCGATCATTCTCGCAATTGCCGCTGTTTCGGGTTTCCTTGCGCCTTGGGCCAACTCCAGTTCGGCCGAGTATCGTGAGCGCCTTTCTGCGCGTAGCGAACTCTCTCAGGTGTCGCCCGGCGCTTTCCGGGAAGTCAAGAAAGGGCAGCGGGTATTCTTCGTGGAGGGTGTGGGTGAGGATGGCAGCAATGTCGGTAACGTCTTCGTCGCCTCCTATCAGGAAGGCAGGTTCGGTGTAGTCGTATCCGATTCGGGCTTTCAGGAAACGGCCGGCAATGGGGATCGTTTTGTCGTCTTGGAGCACGGAAGGCGTTACGAGGTGGAGCCGGGTAGTCCGGCGTTCAAGGTCATGGAATTCGAACGCTACCGGGCGCGGGTTGAGGATGGCGAACCGGCTTCTTCCTCGCTGTCACCGAAAGGTATGCCAATTACCGAGTTGATTCTCGATGACAGTAACGTCGCTCGTGGCGAACTGCTGTGGCGGATCGGCTTGCCGGTTTCGGCCCTGATCCTGTGCCTTCTGGCTATTCCGCTTTCCTATGTGAATCCGCGGGCAGGACGCTCGGCCAACATGTTGATCGCGATCCTGATCTACGCCATCTACAATAATTTGTTGTCGGTGAGCCAAGCTTGGGTGGCGCAAGGCAAGCTGTCCTTCTGGGTGGGCGTCTGGGCGGCCCATGCCGTGATGCTTTTGCCGCTGGTGGCGCTGTTCTACAAACGGATCGTCGTGCGCATGCCATGGCAGCGCTGGGGGCATTGATGTTTCGTCTCAATCTCTACCAGCGCTATCTGATTCGCGAGACATTTGCATCAATCTTTCTGGTGCTCGCCGCTTTTTTGGCGCTATTTGCCTTCTTTAACTTCATTGATGAACTGCGTAGTGTCGGCAAGGTCGGGTACACGGTTTTTCATGCTGCCCTGTTCGTGGCGTTGGGCATGCCCGGCCTGATTTACGAGTTGATTCCCATTGCAACATTGATCGGGGCGCTGTATGCCTTGTCCACGCTGGCGCGCCATTCTGAAATTACCGTCCTGCGGGCCTCCGGGCTGGCCACGGGCGATTTGCTGAAAACCCTTTTCAGGGCGGCCTTGCTGCTGGCCTTGCTCACTTTCGTGGTGGGTGAAGCTCTGGTCCCTTTCAGCGAGCGATTGGGACGGGAAATCAGGGCCAAAGCCATGAGCACGGTGATCGCCCAAAGCGGTTTTGACAGCGGTTTGTGGGTCAAGGATGGGCGTAGTTTCATCAACATTCGCAGTGCTATGCCCGATGCACCCCTGCAAGGCATCCGCATCTACAAATTCAGTCAGGAAAACCAGCTCGAATCGGTGACGGATGCGCGTCAGGCGGAGTTTCAAGTGCCGGATCGATGGGTTTTGCAGGATGTTGTCAGAACTGTTCTGGAGGGAGATCTGGCGCGGGTTGAGAAGAGTCCTGACGGCGAGTGGCACTCCAATGTCACGCCGAACCTGTTGGCAGCGTTGATGGTCTCTCCCGAGCGCATGTCGCTGCTGGGACTGTTGAACTATACCCGGCATCTCAGCGACAACAAGCAGAAAACGGAGCGTTACCAGATTGCACTTTGGAAAAAATTGCTCTATCCGCTGGCTGCTCTGGTCATGGTGGCACTTGCGCTGCCGTTCGGCTACTCGCACAACCGGGTGGGCGGGGTCAGCCTGAAGATATTTGCGGGCGTCATGCTCGGTATCCTCTTCTATGCCTTGAACGGACTGTCGTCCAACTTGGGCGCGATCAATTCGTGGTCGCCGCTGTTCAGCGCAATGGCGCCATCGGCCCTGTTTCTGCTCGTTGCGATGGGTATGCTGTGGTGGGTGGAGCGTCGCTGATCAGCCGGCGCTGGTAATGCGGGTGCCGGCGATCCGGTCATGCAGGAACTGTTTGTCCTTGTCCAGCAAGGCCCATGCAATGCCGACTCCCAGCAGGAGGATGCTGGGCCAGGCGGCGAGGTAGCGCAGTATGGCTTGCAGCGGACGCAACGGTCTGCCACTTTCGTCGACCAGGCGCATTTTCCAGGTTTTCATGGGCAGTGTTTGGCCGCCATTCAGCCAGCACCAGACAAAATAGGCCATCAACAGTAGCAGGACATGAATCCAGAGCGCCTTGGCGCCAACGGTCCAGCCAAAACCCGATAGCACGACCTGAGGGAGGAGGAAGCCGATCAGCAGGATGGAAAAAACGACCAGTCCTTCATACAGCATGCAGACCAGGCGTCGCTGCAAGCTCGGTGCTTCTACTGTCATTGGTTTTGTACACCGCTGGTGTGTGCTGGGGTGGGGGGTGATTCAGGAGCGACTGATGCGCTGGTCGGAGTCAGCAGTTTCGACGAGCGGCCGGACTCGCGGACGCGTTGTCGTTCTTCGGGGCTGAGGCTCGAGTAAGCCTCCCATTTCTGTTTGACGACCTGCTTCTGCTCAGTTGGGAGCTGGTTAAAGTCCTTGTAGGTGTCTCGCACCTTGTTGCGTTCGGATGGTGACAGTGCAGCCCATTCCCGCATGCGGTCCTGCATGCGTTGTTGTTCGTCGGGTTTCATCGCGGGGTAGCGGTCGGCAATGCCCAGCCATTTTTTCTTGCGGATGTTCTCCATGCTGTCCCAGTTTTTGGACAGCGGCGCAAGCGCGCTTTTTTGCTGGGCGTTGAGCTGGCTCCATGCCGGTTGCGGCGGCGTGCCGATAATGGCCGTTGTTGGTGGTTCGGCGGCGATGGCGGCATTCAGTCCGAGGGAGAGGATTACTCCTCCGGCGAGTCGTCTAATAGCCATTCGAAGAAGTCGTTATCCAGGAAAGCATCGGGGGGCAGGTCGTCGGTGAGCAGTGCGCTATCCACTTCCTCCAGGGCCGTGACGTATTGAACGCTGTGCCAATAGAAGGAAATCCACATGCCCAGCAGCAATGCCGCGATGGCAAGAATCTGCTTGAGATAGGGAACGTGCGAGCCTATGCGGAAGGAAGAGACGCCGAAACCGGCCAAGGCTATCTGCGGGGCGGCCTGCTTCTGGCGACTCAGCGCCAGATGACGGGCAGCTTCCAGGCGCCGCGAGGCGGCCGGCGACATGTCCTTCAATCCGTGGTTCAGCGCTTGCCGAACGCGATATGCATAACGTTCTTCGTTCATAGCTTTATACCTTTTGCCGACAGGGCGGTTGCCAGCGTGTGGGTGGCACGCGAGCAATGGGTCTTGACACTGCCTTCTGAGCAGCCCATCGCCGCTGCGGTCTCAGCGACGTCCATGTCTTCCCAGTAACGCATCAGGAAGGCTTCGCGTTGACGTGCCGGCAGCTTTTTTATTTCATCTTCGATCAGATTCAGGGTTTGTGCCTGCAGCAGCTTGCTTTCCGGTGTTTTGGGGCCGGTGTCATCTTCGTCGGCGGCGAGCGTTTCGAGCGGATCGTGGTCGTCGTCCTCGTCCGAGGAGAAGGCAGACAGTAGCGTTGTCCACATCGAGCGGACTTTGCTGCGCCGGTAGTAATCGCGGATGGTGTTCTGCAGGATGCGCTGAAAGAGCATCGGGAATTCATCGTCCGGCCGGTCGCCATATTTTTCGGCAAGCTTGAGCATGGCGTCCTGAACGATGTCGAGCGCCGCTTCCTCGTCATGGACGGCAAACATCGCTTGCTTGAAGGCCCGGCGTTCGATCGATTCGAGAAAGCAGGAAAGTTGTTGGGGCGATGCCAGGGTGGTCTCTTCCAAAAGGCCTTGAGCGGTATGGGGATATGCCAGGAAACCTTGACCGAAAATTGGCGGTCGATTAAGGTTACGCCCTTTTAGGCAACAGCTTTTTTGGGCTCAAGAATGATGATCAGCGGTGCAGAAATTGTAATCAGGTGCCTGCAAGAAGAAAAGGTCGATTATGTGTTCGGTTACCCCGGCGGTTCCGTTCTGCATATTTACGACGCTCTTTTCAAGCAGGAGGACGTCAAGCACATCCTGGTTCGCCATGAGCAGGCCGCCGTTCATGCCGCAGACGCCTATTCGCGGTCTTCGCAGAAGGTTGGCGTTGCGCTGGTGACGTCCGGTCCGGGCGTCACCAATACGGTGACCGGCATTGCCACCGCGTACATGGATTCGATCCCGATGGTCGTGCTGTGCGGCCAGGTCCCGACCCAGTACATCGGCCAGGATGCCTTCCAGGAGTGCGATACCGTCGGCATCACCCGCCCCTGCGTCAAGCACAATTTCCTCGTCAAGGACGTCAAGGATCTTGCCTTGACCATCAAGAAGGCCTTTCATATTGCTTCCACCGGCCGTCCCGGCCCGGTTGTCGTCGATATTCCGAAGGACATCACGGCTCAGGTCTGCGAGTTCGACTACCCGAAGTCGGTGCAGATGCGCTCGTACAACCCGGTGGTCAAGGGACATCTGGGACAGATCAAGAAGGCCGTGCAAATCCTGCAGGAAGCCAAGCGCCCGATTATCTATACCGGCGGTGGTGTGATCCTGTCCGATGCGGCAGAGAAGTTGACCACGCTGGCCCGCAAGCTGAATTTCCCGGTCACCAATACCCTGATGGGCTTGGGCGGCTATCCGGCGACCGACAAGCAGTTCGTCGGCATGCTGGGCATGCACGGTACTTTCGAAGCTAACAACGCGATGCATTTCGCCGATGTGATCCTGGCCATCGGCGCCCGTTTCGATGACCGCGTGATCGGCAATCCGGAGCATTTCGGCGAAGAAAAACGTCGCGTCATCCATATCGACATCGACCCGTCGTCGATTTCCAAGCGCGTCAAGGTCGATGTGCCCATCGTCGGCAATGTGAACGACGTGCTCGACGAAATTCTCAAGCTGATCGACGGCGGTTTCACCGCAGATTCCGAGGTTGCTGACTGGTGGAAGCAGATCGATGAGTGGCGCGGCCGCAACTCGCTGGCTTATCGCCAGTCCGAGCACATCATGCCGCAGTACGTGGTCGAGAAGCTGTATGAAGTGACCGGTGGCGATGCCTTCGTCACTTCCGACGTCGGCCAGCACCAGATGTTCGCTGCGCAGTACTACAAGTTCGACAAGCCGCGCCGCTGGATCAACTCCGGTGGCCTGGGCACCATGGGTGTCGGCCTGCCGTACGGCATGGGCGTTCTGCTCGCCAATCCGGGTTCGCAGGTTGCCTGCGTCACCGGCGAGGGCTCGATCCAGATGTGTATTCAGGAGTTGTCGACCTGCAAGCAGTACGAGTTGCCGATCAAGATCATCAACCTGAACAACGGCATGCTGGGCATGGTCCGTCAGTGGCAGGAAATGTTCTATTCGAAGCGCTACTCCCAGTCCTACGTCACGTCGCTGCCGGATTTCGTCAAGCTGGCCGAATCCTATGGTCACGTCGGCATGCGCATCGAGCGACCGGAAGATGTCGAGCCGGCGCTGCGCAAGGCCTTCACGGAATACAAGGATCGCCTGGTGTTCATGGACTTCATCATCGATCCGGGTGCCAACGTGTTCCCGATGGTGGCAGCGGGCAAGGGCCTGACTGAAATGATCCTCGCCGAAGATATCTGAGCGGGGGAGGAAAAGAAAAATGCGTCATATCATTTCCATCCTGATTGAAAACGAAGCCGGGGCGCTGTCCCGCGTAGCCGGGCTGTTCTCTGCGCGTGGCTACAACATCGAATCGCTGACCGTGGCGCCGACGGAAGATCCGTCGCTGTCGCGGATGACCATCCTGACCTGGGGTTCCGACGAGGTACTCGAGCAGATCACCAAGCAGCTCAACAAGCTGGTTGATGTCGTCAAGGTGGTCGATCTCTCCGAGGCTGCGCACGTCGAGCGCGAACTGATGCTGATCAAGGTTCGTGCTACCGGCAAGGATCGCGAAGAGATGAAGCGTATGGCCGATATTTTCCGTGGCCGCATCATCGACGTCACGGAATCGACCTATGTGATCGAACTGACCGGCGCAAGCTCCAAGCTCGACTCCTTCATCGCCGCGCTCGATGCCGGCCTGATTCTCGAAACCGTCCGTACCGGTGTCTGTGGCATCGGTCGCGGCGATCGTATTCTCAAAGTCTAACTATTTGCTCAGAAAGAGGATTTCATGAAAGTTTATTACGACAAGGACGCCGATCTCTCCCTGATCAAGGGCAAGAAGGTCACTATCGTTGGTTACGGCTCGCAGGGTCATGCCCACGCCCAGAACCTGAAAGATTCCGGCGTCAAGGTCACCGTTGGTCTGCGCAAGGACGGCGCTTCCTGGAAGAAGGCCGAAGCAGCTGGTCTTAAGGTTGAGGAAATCGCCAAGGCCGTCAAGGGCGCCGACGTCGTCATGATCCTGTTGCCGGACGAGAATATTCCGCAGGTGTACAACGAAGAAGTCGCTCCGAACCTGAAGAAGGGCGCTGCCCTGGCTTTCGCCCACGGCTTCAACGTGCATTACAACCAGGTCGTGCCGCGCGCTGACGTTGACGTCATCATGGTTGCGCCGAAGGGCCCGGGCCACACCGTGCGTTCCGAATACCTGAAGGGTGGCGGCGTGCCGTCCCTGATCGCTGTCTTCCAGGACAAGTCCGGCAAGGCCAAGGATATCGCCCTGTCCTATGCTGCTGCCAACGGTGGCACGAAGGGTGGCGTCATCGAGACCAACTTCCGCGAAGAAACCGAAACCGACCTGTTCGGTGAGCAAGCCGTTCTGTGCGGCGGTGCCGTCGAACTGGTCAAGATGGGCTTCGAAACCCTGGTCGAAGCCGGCTATGCTCCGGAAATGGCCTACTTCGAGTGCCTGCACGAACTGAAGCTGATCGTCGACCTGATGTACGAAGGCGGCATCGCCAACATGAACTACTCGATCTCGAACAACGCCGAATACGGCGAGTACGTGACCGGTCCGGAAGTCATCAACGAGCAGTCGCGCGTCGCCATGCGCAATGCCCTGAAGCGCATTCAGACCGGCGAATACGCCAAGATGTTCATCCTCGAAGGCCGTACCAACTATCCTTCTATGACTGCGCGTCGTCGTCTGAACGCTGTGCACCCGATCGAAACGGTCGGTGGCCAGCTGCGCGACATGATGCCGTGGATCAAGAAGAACAAGCTGGTTGACCAGTCCAAGAACTAAGCAGGTCTCTGGCTTGGTGGCCGCTCTGCGCCTGCGCAGTTGAGGCTGCCTTCGCTTCGGGCGGTGTGGGAAACTGCACCGCCCTTGTTGTTTGCGGATTTCGATGCTTTCCGGGTGTATCCTCTGCGGGTTACCCGTTCATATCAGCCCCATGACCGAACTCAAACCCCGTAAGTCGCTGTTCAACCCAGAAGTCAAGCGGCGCGGCATTTACGTGCTGCCCAACCTGTTCACAACGGCTGCCTTGTTTGCCGGCTTCTTTGCCATCGTTCAGGCGATGCAGGGCGATTTTGCCCGGGCTGCCATGGCCATTTTCATCGCCATGGTGCTCGACGGCCTGGATGGTCGGGTGGCGCGACTGACCAATACCCAATCGGCGTTTGGCGCCGAATACGATTCGCTGTCCGATATGGTCAGCTTTGGCGCAGCGCCGGCGCTGGTCATGTACGAATGGGCCTTGCGCGACCTTGGTCGGCTGGGCTGGATCGCGGCTTTCATCTACTGCGCAGGCGCCGCCTTGCGCCTGGCCCGTTTCAATACCACGCTCGAAGTCATGGATAAGCGCTATTTTCAGGGCCTGCCGTCTCCGGCCGCAGCAGCGCTGGTAGCCGGCCTGGTCTGGGTGATGATCGAGACTGGCGTGGCCGGCAGCGACGTGCGCTGGTTTGCCTGCGTGCTGACGATATTTGCGGGTGTGACGATGGTGTCCAACATCCGCTTCTATAGCTTCAAGGACATCAATCTGAAGAAGAGCGTGCCGTTCTTCGTGATCGCCGCGATTGCCCTCGGTTTCGCGCTGGTTGCCTATAGCCCGGAAATTGCCTTGTTCGGTTTCTTTGTCCTCTATGGCCTGTCCGGTTATGTTCAGGCGGCTATCGGCCTGCTCAAGCGCAAGCCACAGTAATTCCCGGAGATCCCATGAAACAGCATCTGGTAATTTTCGATACGACCCTGCGCGACGGCGAACAGAGTCCGGGCGCGTCGATGACCAAGGAAGAGAAGATTCGCGTTGCCCGCCAGCTGGAGAAAATGCGGGTCGATGTGATCGAGGCGGGGTTTGCGGCTGCTTCTCCCGGCGATTTTGATTCCATCCACGCTATTGCCCAGGCAATCAAGGATTCGACGGTCTGTTCGCTGGCTCGGGCCAACGAGAACGATATCGGTCGAGCCGGCGAGGCGATCAGGCCGGCCAAGTCTGGCCGTATCCATACCTTCATCGCGACTTCGCCCATCCACATGGAGAAGAAGCTGCGCATGACGCCGGACCAGGTGGTCGAGCAGGCAGTCAAATCCATCGGCTGGGCGCGGCAATACACCGACGACATCGAATTTTCGGCGGAGGATGCCGGTCGTTCGGAAATCGATTTTCTTTGCCGTATCTTCGAGGCAGTGATCAAGGCCGGTGCCAAGACGATCAACGTGCCGGATACGGTGGGTTATGCCATTCCCTTCCAGTACGCCGAAACCATGTGCCAGCTGATCGAGCGTGTGCCGAATTCGGACAAGGTTGTCTGGTCGGTGCATTGCCACAATGACCTCGGGCTGGCGGTATCCAATTCGCTGGCCGCCGTTCTGGCCGGAGCGCGTCAGGTCGAGTGTACGATCAATGGTCTGGGCGAGCGGGCCGGCAATGCCGCGCTCGAAGAGATCGTCATGGCCGTGCGCACCCGTCCGGATATCTTCCCGGTCGAAACCCGTGTCGACACGACGCAGATTGTCCCGGCCTCCAAGCTGGTGTCGCAGATCACCGGTTATCCGGTACAGCCGAACAAGGCCGTGGTCGGCGCCAATGCCTTTGCGCACGAGTCGGGCATCCATCAGGACGGCGTGCTCAAGCATCGCGAAACCTACGAGATCATGCGCGCCCAGGATGTGGGCTGGAGCCAGAACAAGCTGGTGCTCGGCAAACACTCAGGCCGCAATGCCTTCAAGACACGCCTGCAGGAGTTGGGTATCGAGCTGGAAAGCGACGAGGTGCTGAATGCCGCCTTTGCCCGCTTCAAGGAACTGGCCGACCGCAAACATGAGATTTTCGATGAAGATCTGCATGCCTTGGTTTCCGAGGAGGTCGTGACGCCGGATCAGGAACACTACAAACTGGTTTACTCGCACGTCTGTTCGGAAACCGGCGAAATGCCCTTTGCCAAGGTCATCCTGAATGTCGGCGGCGTCGAGAAAAAGGGTGAAGCCAGTGGTGGCGGTCCGGTCGATGCTACCTTCAAGGCGATCGAGACTATCGTCGGCAGCGGTGCCGAACTACTGCTGTACTCGGTCAATGCCATCACCACCGGTACCGATGCACAGGGCGAGGTGACGACGCGACTGTCCAAGGATGAGCGCATCGTCAATGGCAATGGCGCCGATACCGACATCGTGATTGCTTCGGCCCGCTCTTACCTGAACGCGTTGAACAAGCTGCACTCCAGCCTGGACAAGGTAAAGGCTCAGGGCGACGTCTGAGTTCCCTCGGCGAGCCCGCGATGAAAAGCCGCTTCAGTTCGACTGGGCGGCTTTTTCTTTGACCGGCGGCAAGCGCGTGGCGCGGATGTAGAGAACAACCGATACGAAGAGCACCGCCGACAGCAGTGTTTCGCCGGCGGCCAGCCATTGCGACAGGCCGGTGTCGCTGGTGGCTCGGGTAGCGCCCTCGAGCAGGTAGAACTGGATGAACAGCGACAGCCACTTGTAGGTGTAGCGCTTGCCGCGCAGGATGCCGAAGAGCGGAAGCAGCAGCAGGGCACCTTTGAGGATCATCCAGGAGCCGCCTGGCTTGAGCGGGGCGAGCCAGCCTTCCCAGGCGAGGCAGAGCGCGATGAGCAGAATCAGGCTGGCGCTGGCAATGGTTTGATAGCGTTGTTGGACGTTCACGGGGAATTCAGTTTCTCGGTCAGAAGGGCCAGGCGCTTGCCCAAGGCAAAGGCCAGGCGGCTTTCTTCGTTGGATAGTTGCGGGTTGCCGGATGGTCCGGCGATATGGCTGGCGCCATAGGGCGTCCCGCCCGTCGTGGTTGCCGTCAGATCAGGCTCGGTAAAGGGCAGGCCCATGACCAGCATGCCGTGATGCAGCAAGGGAAGTGTCATCGACAGGAGGGTTGCCTCGTTGCCGCCGTGCTGGCTGCCGCTCGAGGTGAAAACACAGGCCGGTTTGCCGGCGAGTGTCCCGTTCTGCCACGCGGCGACGGTGCTGTCCCAGAAGTATTTCATTGGGGCCGCCATGTTGCCGAAGCGAACCGGGCTGCCCAAGGCAAGTGCGGCGCATTCCTGCAAATCGGAAAGCTCGACGTAGGGCGCGCCGGAATCCGGGATCGTCGGCTCTATCGCCTCGCACACCGCAGATATCCGGGGAACGGTGCGCAAACGAGCCTGCATGCCCGGAACGGCCTCGATGCCGTTGGCAATGCGCTCGGCCAGGGCGCGAACCGAGCCGCGATGGCTGTAATAGAGGATGAGAATGTCTTGCATGGTCGGCTATTATACGGTCCCATGCAAAAGCGTCCCCGGTCGCGATCGGCCAACTCCAGTCCTGCCGGCCCGGTCGGCATCTTTCGCCGCTTCCTCAGCGAAAACATGATGCAGACCAGTTCGGCCCTCGCGTTCACGACACTGATGGCATTGGTGCCTCTTGTCGCCGTGGTGCTGGCCGTTGCCGGAGCGATCCCTTTTTTCGACGTCCTGGCCGGTCGGCTTGATCTACTGGTTCGCGAGGCCCTGCTGCCCAGCGGCGCGGCGGGGGCAATTGCCGGCAATATTGGGAAGTTTTCCCAAAAGGCGCAGCAGCTTACCCTGGCGGGTATCGGCCTCCTGAGTGTCACGGCATTCCTGTTGATGAACACTATCGAGCGGGCATTCAACCATCTTTGGCAGGTCAGGCCACGCCCGTTTCTTGCGCGTATTCGCCTCTATGCCTTCGTGATGATGGTCTGGCCGTTCGTCCTCGGTGCGGTGGCCGGCGTCATGTCGTTTGCCGTCACAACCTCCCTGGGTTTGTTCGACGAGTCGCTCTGGGTGCGTCGAATGGCGTTGAAGGGAGTGGCGATGCTGCTGCTCGGGCTGTTCTTCTCGTTTCTGTACTACGCGGTTCCCAATGCGCAGGTTCCCCGGCGCGCAGCCGTGATCGGCGGGGTGTTTGCGGCACTGGCTTTCTCGGTGATGCAAAAAGGCTTCGAGATGTTCCTGGTCGGCTCGGCGACCCTGAAGAGCATCTATGGGGCGTTTGCCGTGTTTCCGGTATTTCTTGTTTGGCTCCACCTGTCCTGGGCGGTGGTGCTCTTCGGTGGGCTGATCGTGGCTACGCTGAGCCGTCCGGCGAAACGCTGAAGATTTCCACCGAGCTGGTTTGCTCGCGCAATTCGTCGGCTTGCAGTTCGCGAATGCTCAGGTTTTCTTCTTCCTGCAGCACGACGATGTGCCGCGCATTTTCACGGATCAGCCCGGGGGGGACGATCAGCGATTGCTTGGGATGTAGCGGCGGGGTGGCGGGCAGGATCAGTGCCGGTACCTTGCTGGCATCGAGATCGAATGGATGTGCTACTTCTACCGAGATGGCCTTGGGGGCGAGTAACTGCAATCCGAGTTCGATATGCTCGGGATTTTCGGAAATGGCCCAGCGAATGATGCAGATGTGCCAGATCTGGGGGCTCTCGGCTTGCTCGCTGCTTGCCTGCAAAGCCACGATGTCGCCAACCCGGACATCGTGTGTCTGGCCGGACATGTGCATCAGCGCATAGCCCTCCGGACTTTCGTTGGTGACCATCCACTCGCTTTGTTCAACCCGCGTTTCCGGGGTTTTCATCAAATGCCAAAGGTTGCCCAGGCCGGAGCTCAGCTGGGCGCGATACGATTGCCGCCGTCGGGGGAAGCGGCGCTTGGCCGGGTGGCCCCAGAGCTGGTTCAGGCGGAGCAGGACGCCAGGCCCGGCGTGGGTGCCGGCAAATCGCGGCAAGCCGATGTCTTGAGCACCTAGGCCTTTGAGCAGTGCAGCCCGGTGCTCGAGCGCCAGTTCTGCCGGCGCGTCGCAAGAAAAATACAACACCTCGGATTCCGGACTGGGGATGCGGCGGATCAATGCATGGGCCGGGAAGTCCTTGTCCGGATCGATCCAGAAAATTCCCCGGGCATCGAGAGGAGGTGTGTCGAGCAGGGCGACGTCGGGTGTGCACGTGTCGATATATTCGCTGATGAACTCAAGTTCGTCGGCGGAAAAGGATACCGGCTGGGCAATGGCGGATAGCAGGATGGAGGTGTAGATGCGTCGTATGCTCGGCCCGCAATGGGGGCCTGGAAATTCGTCCAGGCCAAGCCGGCGGGCAGTACGGAAGGCGGCATGCAACTGCTGCCACAATCCGATCGGCATCGGTGAGGCGATCATGTGGGCAATGCGCACCTGCCAGGAGATGGCGTACATGGCGCGGCGCAGAGACATGTGCGGCATGCGAGGTGCGTTGTCGCCCTGGGGATCGAAAAGATCAGCCAGCGTGTTGAGATAATCCTGGGTCAGCGTCTCAAGAATATCGAGTAGTGTTCGTACTCGTTGCCGAAGTTTCCGTGGGATCGGCAGACTGATTTTGTTCAGCTGCGGCAACTCGGCCTTGGTGTAGCGCTCGGCCTGACCGAAGAGCAGATCGAGCAGCTTGAGGCGCTGCGGTCCGGGTATCGGCGTGTCGCGCAGGCGGATGAGTTGGCGATGCAACTGCTCGCCGTCTTCCGCTCCTGAGGAGCCATGCGCCAAGGCGAGCCATTCGAGAATGCTCTTGATATTGGCTTCCGGGCTGGTTGCCGAAGAATTGTCCTTTGCTCTGTTCATCGCAGCGGAGGATAGCAAATATTTGGTTCGCCACTATCGCCGTCTGTCGGCTACTGGCGGTCTATGCGTCGCGCGGCCTCTCTTTGTCTATCTAAGTGGCTTGTTTTTCCTTGATAAAGCGATATAATCTCCGGTCTTTTTTCCAGCTAACGAAAGTATTCTCATGGTTGTTATCCGTCTTGCCCGTGGTGGCGCCAAGAAGCGTCCGTTCTACAACATGGTTGTTACCGATTCCCGTAACCGTCGCGACGGCCGTTTCGTCGAGCGTATCGGCTTCTACAACCCGGTTGCTTCCGGCAATGCCGAGGGCCTGCGTATCGCTACCGACCGTCTGGAGCACTGGCTGAAGAACGGCGCCCAGCTGTCGCCGACCGTTGCCCGTCTGGTCAAGCAAAACGCCGCCAAGGCTGCCTAAGTCGTTTTGGCTTTGAACGGCAACGATATCGTCGTTTTGGGTCGGTTGGCCGACCCGTACGGGATTCGGGGCTGGCTCAGGTTGTACCCCTTTGGTGATGATCCGCTGGATTGGGCAGAAATGCCGGTCTGGTGGATTGCCAGGGAAGGCGAGGCGTGGCGTGAAGTCGGGCTGAAAGGCTTGAAGGTTCACGGTGACGGGGTAGTGGTGCTGCTTGATGGCATTGCCGACCGCACGGACGCTGAAGCCATGAAAGGGGTGTTGGTCGGTGCGCCGCGCGATGCGTTGCCGGCGACCGATGCAGACGAGTTCTATTGGGGCGATTTGATCGGCCTGGAAGTCGTCAATACCGCAGACGAAAAGCTCGGCAAGGTGGCCGGGTTGATCGAAACGGGTGCCAATGACGTGCTGCGTGTCGTTGGTGCGGAAGGTGCCGAACGCCTGTTGCCGTTTGTCTCGGCGGTGGTGCTGGCGGTGGACAAGGAAGCGGGACTGATCCGCGTGGAATGGGGCAGCGACTGGTGATCCGGTTTGACTGCGTGACCATCTTCCCGGAGATGTTTGCGGCGGTAACGCACAGTGGCATTACCCGTCGGGCGCTGGAAGAGCAGCGCTGGGTCTGGCAAGGCTGGAATCCTCGTGATTTCGCCGACAATGCTTGGCGGCGGGTTGATGATCGTCCCTTCGGGGGTGGGCCTGGCATGCTGATGCAGCCGGGGCCGCTGGAAAAGGCGATTGATGCCGCGAAGCTGCAGCAGCGTGAGGTCGGGCTGGCGAAAAGCCGGGTCATCTACCTTTCGCCGCAAGGCGCGCCACTGACCCATGAGCGGGTCATGCAGCTGGCGACTGGCGATGAAGGCTTGATCCTTCTGTGCGGTCGTTATGAAGGGATTGACGAGCGTTTGATCGAGCGCTGTGTCGATGAAGAAATTTCGATCGGGGATTTTGTACTTTCCGGCGGCGAGTTGCCGGCGATGGTGTTGATCGATGCCGTCGTCCGCCAGCTGCCGGGGGTGCTCGGAGATGCCGCCTCGGCGGTGGAAGATTCGTTTGTCGGTGGTTTGCTGGATTGTCCGCACTACACCCGCCCGGAAGTATACGAGGGCGAGTCGGTGCCGGAGGTTTTGCTGTCCGGTGACCACAAAAGAATTCGTCGTTGGCGGCTCAAGCAGTCGCTGATGCGAACCCGGAAGCGCCGGCCGGATTTGTTGGCGCACCGCGTGTTGAGCGCGGAAGAGACGCAACTCCTCGCGGAAATTTCCGGAGAGGAGCAATGCGGTGAGTAGATGTTTTTAATTTAAGGATCTCACATGAACCTGATTCAACAACTTGAGCAAGAAGAAATTGCCCGCGTTTCCGCCGGCAAGACCATTCCCGAATTCGCCCCGGGCGACACCGTCGTCGTTCAGGTGAAGGTCAAGGAAGGTACCCGCGAGCGTCTGCAGGCTTACGAAGGCGTGGTTATCGCCAAGCGCAACCGTGGCCTGAACTCCAACTTCATCGTCCGCAAGATCTCTTCCGGCGAAGGCGTTGAGCGTACGTTCCAGACCTATTCTCCGCTGGTAGCTTCGATCGAACTGAAGCGTCGTGGTGACGTTCGTCGCGCCAAGCTGTACTACCTGCGCGAGCGTTCCGGCAAGTCGGCTCGTATCAAGGAAAAGCTGGATTTCAAGAAGGCCTGATCGGCTCTCTGAAGGTTCACAAGAAACGGGGCGCTGCGGCGCCCCGTTTTACGTTGACGGTTCGTCGATGCCGTAAAGCTGGCGCAGTCGCTGGCATTCCGGATGCGGCGAGCCATCGTCCTGAAAGGCACGAAATTCACGGCAGGTCGATGGGCGATGGCTGTAGACGGCGCAACGGCCATCGTCTTGCAGGGCAGCGCAGCGTCCCAGGCCGGTTTCCGTGCCGCGCATGCAGGCCAGAAAGGGCGTGACGGCGGAAGTCAGTTCGCTGGGGACAAAACCGCCGGGCTGGCTATCGAGTTCGCCGTGATAGAAGGAAACCCGGTAGTGGTAACAGCACGCGCCGCAGCCGAAGCAGGGATTGTCCTCTTCAGCCATGTCGTAGAAGACACGGCCATCGGCCTGAGCTTGGGGAATCTGGATTTTGCTCACGGGGGGGGCTTGGTCCAGGGGGCCGGAAAGTGAGCTTTGCCGGCCCGTTAGCATTCCTTATCGAGCGGCTTTGTCGTTCTCGATCAGCGCGTAGGCCGAATGGTTGTGAATGGACTCGAAGTTTTCCGATTCAACGACATAGGCGTCGATGCGCGCTTCGGCATTGAGGCGGGCGGCCACATCGCGGACCATGTCTTCGACGAACTTCGGGTTGTCGTAGGCGCGTTCGGTGACGTATTTCTCATCCGGGCGCTTGAGCAGGCCGTAGAGTTCGCAGGAGGCTTCCTGCTCGACCAGTTGAACGATTTCCTCGATCCACACGAAATCGTTGGTGCGGGCGGTGACGGTCACGTGGGAGCGCTGGTTGTGGGCGCCGCGTTCGGAAATCTTCTTGGAGCAGGGGCACAGGCTGGTTACCGGCACGACAACCTTGACCGAGGTGCTGATCTTGCCGTGGCAGATGTCGCCGATGAAGGTGACGTCGTAGTCCATCAGGCTTTGCACGCCGGAAACCGGAGCAGTCTTGTTGATGAAATACGGGAAGTTCATCTCGATGTGGCCGGTTTCGGCTTCCAGTTTGGCCACCATGTCGCGCAGCATGGTCGGGAAATTCTCGACCGAGATTTCACGTTCGTGGCTGTTCAGAATCTCCACGAAGCGGGACATGTGGGTGCCCTTGAAATTGTGCGGCAAGCCGACGTACATGTTGAACATGGCGATGGTGTGCTGCACGCCGGTCGATTTGTCCTGCACCTTGACCGGGTGACGGATGGACTTGATGCCGACCTTGTTGATCGCGATCTGACGCGTATCGGCGGAGTTCTGGACATCGGGAATGTTGGGTGTGGGGGTGCTCATTCGCTGTTCTCTCGGTAATTTATTGTCGGTCGGCATGGGCGCCGGATTTTTCGTGGATCGCGCGCACGATGCCTTCCTTGTCGAGGCCCAACTCGGAAAGGAGCTGGCCTTGTTCGCCATGATCGACAAAACGGTCAGGCAGGCCGAGGCGTAGTACCGGCACAGTCAGCCCGCGTTCCGCCAGCACCCGCTCGACTTCCGAACCAGCGCCGCCAATCACCGCGTTCTCTTCGAGGGTCACAAGCAGGGAATGGTTCCCCGCCAGTTCAATGATCAGTGCCTCGTCGATGGGTTTGACGAAGCGCATGTTGGCGACAGTGGCATCGAGCTCTTCGCCGGCGGCCAGGGCGGCACCCAGCAGCGGGCCGAAAGCGAGCAGGGCGATTTCCTTGCCGCGACGGCGAGTCTCGCCCTTGCCGAGCGGCAGGGTGTCGAGTTCGGGCGATGGAATGGCGCCGGTGCCGCTACCCCGCGGGTAGCGCACCATTGACGGGCAGTCGAGGGTATAGGCCGTGGACAGCATGCGCCGGCATTCGGCCTCGTCGGATGGCGTCATGACCACCATATTCGGAATGCAGGTCACGTAAGACAGGTCGAAGGTGCCGTGGTGGGTCGGGCCGTCGGCACCGACCAGGCCGCCGCGGTCGACGGCGAAAACGACCGGCAGGTTCTGTAGCGCGACGTCATGGATCAACTGAGCGTAGGCGCGCTGCAGGAAGGTCGAGTAGATGGCGACGACCGGCTTCAGTCCTTCGCAGGCCAGGCCGGCGGCGAAGGTTACGGCGTGTTGTTCGGCGATGCCGACATCGTAGTAGCGGTCGGGGTGCTCGCAGGCGAAACGGACCATGCCGGAGCCTTCGCGCATGGCCGGGGTGATGCCGACCAGCCGGGAATCGGCCTTGGCCATGTCACAAAGCCAGTCGCCGAAAACCTGCGTATAGGTCAGCTTGCCGGCGCCCTTGGCCGACTGGATGCCCTCCCCGGCGGCGAACTTGCCGACGCCGTGGTAGAGGATGGGGTCGTTCTCGGCCAGTTTGTAGCCTTGGCCCTTCTTGGTGATCACGTGCAGGAACTTCGGACCCTTCAGCTTCTTCAGGTTTTCCAGTGTCGGGATCAGGGCATCGAGATCGTGGCCGTCGAT
>CALJZP010000095.1 GCA_937983545.1 uncultured Azonexus sp. | reverse complement strand
GACCCACATCGGGATGCCCAGCGCCTCGCGCACGATTTCCAGATCGGCGACCAGATCGGCGGTCGTGTTCTCGTTCAGGGCACCCAGCGGCTGGCTGCGCCCGGCCCCGCGCTGGTCGATGAGCACCGCGCGGAAGCGCTGCGGATCGAACAGCCGGCGTTGCGCCGCGCTGCAGCCGCTGCCCGGGCCGCCATGCAGGAAGAGCACCGGCAAGCCATCCGCCGGACCGACTTCCTCGACATACAGATAATGGCCGTCGCCGACGGCCATGCGCCGCGCGCAGCGCGGTTTCACTTCGGGATACAAGAAGTCGGCGCTCACCGCTGCTCCGTTCAGGATTCGATCAGGCCGTTGCGCACGGCAACCAGCGTCAATTCGGCGGCGTTCTGCACGTTGAGTTTCTGCTTGATGTGATAGAGATGCGTGCCGACCGTGCTCGGGCTGAGGCAGAAATCGCTCGCCACGTCGTTGACCGAACGCCCCTCGGCCAGCTTCAGGAAGACGGCCAGTTCCTTCTCGGTCAGCGCCCCGACCGGGTTGGCCGAGCCCGACAGCTGCGCCAGGGCCACGGCCTGGGCCAATTCGGGATCGAGATAGCGACGATCCCGGCGCACCTCGCCGACCGCCCGCAGGAATTCCTCCGGCGACGCCCGCTTGCACAGGTAGCCGCGGGCGCCGAGCTTGAGGGCACGCACCGGCACGATGTCGTCGTGATGCGCCGAGAGCATCAGCACGCGGGCCTTGCCATCCCACAGCAGCAGCCGCTCCAGCGCCGCCAGGCCGCCGATGCCCGGCATCGACACATCCATCACCGTCACGTCGGGATTGCACTCGGCGTACAGGCGCACCGCGCTTTCGCCGGTGTCGGCCTCGGCGACGACCTGGGCACCGGCCCCTTCGAGCAGCAGACGAAAACCGAGCCGGACCATGGCATGGTCGTCGGCCAGCAGCACACGGGCACCTTGCAGATTCATGACACCACCCTCCTCGCATCGACCGGCAGACGCGCCTCGAAAACGAAGCCGCCCCCTGCCGGGCTGGTGAATTCCAGATGGCCGCCCAGCAAGGCGACCCGTTCGCGCATACCCCGCAAGCCCAGCCCGCAACCGCCCTGCTCCGACGGCCCCTGGCCGGCGCCGCAACCGTTGTCGGCAAGGCGGACCCGCCATTCCGCGTCGTTCGCCAGCACGGTCAGTTCGACCCGGCTGGCCCGCGCATGGCGGACAACGTTGGTCAGCCCTTCCTGCACGATCCTCAGCACCCCTTGCGCCAGCTCGTCGTCAATCGCGCCCTCAGGCAGGGAAATCCGGCTGTCCAGCGCGATACCGTGCTGCCCGCGCCAGGCCTCGATGTACTGTGCCAGGCGCACGGACAGATCGTCCGGCTTGGAACGCAGGCGATGCAGGATGCGCCGGACCCCGTTCTGCATCTCGCCGGTCACCGCGACGATGCTCTGCGCGTGACCGTGCAGCGCCGGCTGCTCCGCGCTGCGCTGCGCGATGGCGCCGCCCAGCGCGCGTACCGCCGTGATGCCCTGCGCCAGCTCGTCGTGCAGTTCGCGGGCGATGCTCTCGCGCTCGGCGCGACGCTCCAGTTCGACCCGGGCCTGCATTTGCTCGGCCACTTCCCTCGCCGTCTCGAGCCGGACGTTGTCGTCCACCGCCGCCTTCAGCCGGTCGGCCATGCCGTTGAAAGCCCGCGCCAGGCGGCCGAGCTCGGGCGAAGCGAACTGCGGCAGCCGCGTATCGAAACGGCCGCGCCCGGTACGGTCCAGCGCCTGCATGACCTGATCGAGCGGTCGCAGCGCCCGGCCCAACGCCTGGCGCACGCCGGCAAACAGTGCCAGTAGCGCCAGCAAGGCCCAGCCGGCCATGCCCTGCAATTCGTCCCAGGCGTCGAGCACTGCCCGCGACGAATCCGGCAGCAGGCTCAGCCGGTAACCGTCCATGCTCAAATGACGTGGCGGCAACGGGCTGGAGAGCAGGTCGGCGAACCATGCCGGGGCCTCGCGGCCGGCCTTGTAGGGCGATGGCGGCGAGACATGGCGCAACTGACCGCCCGCATCGTGCACCGTCAGCACGTTGGCGCGCACCCGGCCGATGCCCGTCGCCACGGCAAGCAAGCGCTCGCCGCGCACGTCCGACGGCAGCGCCTGCAATTCGCCGATCACCACCCTCAGCCATTGCTCCGACACCCGCGTCGCCGCCTCGACTTCTTCATGCACCGCATTGCGCGTGGCGTGCAGCCACAGGCCGCCCAGCACCAGCAATAGGCTGGCCGCCAGCGCGCTCAGCACCAGGCCGACACGCGTATGCAGGCCGGCCTGGCCCGGAGAGGGAAGCGGAAACGGCCCGGGCATGGTCATTTGCCGCCGAAAATGTAGCGCACGCCGACCCAGGCGGCACGCGGTGCGCCCGGCGCGACGAAGGTCTGGCGACGCCAGTCGTCCGGGTTGGTCTGGAAGCTGCCGGCGACGAAGGGGTTCTCGGCCAGCGCACCGGCCGTGGCATAGCGGCGGTCGAACAGGTTGTTCACCTTGGCGAAGAGCTGCCAGCCGCCGCCGAGCCGGGCCTCGGCATTGAGGTTCAGGATGGCGTAGCCGCCGACCTTGCCCGGACCGTCGAATGTGCGGGTATTGCCCAGTGCATCGGTGGCGGTGCCGCCCTGGTGCTGGTTGTTCTCGTTACCGCGTACGTATTGGCTGGAGAAAGCCTGCACGTCGCCGCCGACGCGCAGCCAGTCGGTCGCCCGCCAGCTCAGGCCGAATTTGGCGCTATGCTCGGGCAAGCCGGGCAGGCGATTGCCCTTCTTCACGAAGATTTCGTCGTCCTGACCGCCCCCCGTGCATTCGGCCGCCGTCCCGCGCGTGCTGTTGTTCTCGGCCAGCAGGCAGGCACTGGAGCGGAAGGTGGCGTGCAGCCAGTTGTAGCTGGCAAACCAGTCGACGGCGCTCAGGCTGCCGTTGAGGCCGAGTTCGAAGCCCTGGCGCTGCGTCTTGCCGAAATTGGTGAAGTAGCCGGCACTGGTCGAGGTGCCGACGAACAGGATGTCGTCGGTGTTCAATGTGCGATAGACCCCGGCATTCCACTGGGTATTGCCGGTCAGCGTGCCGCGCAGGCCGGCTTCCAGCGTGCGCGAGACGACCTGCTTCAGGTAGGGATCGGCGGCCATCGAGTTGGGCAGGGTGCACGGGTTGGCCGGGTCGGCGCAGCCGAGTTCGATGGGGGTTGGAATGCGGTTGCCCTGGCTGAAGCCGGCGTAGGCGTTGAGCGCCGGCAGCACCTGCCAGCTCAGGCCGATGGCCGGATTGAGCTTGCGGTAGCTGTGGTCGCCGTCGAGGTTGGGCGGGTTCGGGTTGTGCTCGTCGTGCGTGGTGACCCGGCTCATGTTGTAGCGCGCCGAGGCCGTCAGGTGCAGCACGGGGGTAATCGACCAGGTATCGGTGGCGAACAGGCTGGCCGTGCGGGTGGTCCCCCACAGCCGGTTTTCCTCGTTCTCGACGAGCAGCTGGTCGATGCCGCGCGAATCGTTCAGCGAGCCCAGCTGCCGCGTCTGCGCAAAGCGCATGCGGGCCTGGTCCCACGAGCCCCCGAGCGCCAGCTGGTGGGCATTGGTCGTCAGGTTCCACTGCACCGCGCCACCGGTGCCGATCTGCCGCGTCTGCGTCCGGTTATGGGCGCCGCTCGGCGTATTCGGATCGATCGGCCAGTCGTTCTCGTAGTCGTCGTTCATGTCGCCGTTCAGCGTGCGGGTCCGCGTCTTGCGAACATAGACGTTGCCGCTCAGGCTCTGGTTATCGCCCAGCCACAGCTTTCCATTGAGGCCGAGCTGGGTGAGGTCGTTGCGCGTCTGGTCGGGGTGGGTGAAGATGGCCGCGCGACGCTCCGAGAACAGGGACTGCGGCACCAGGCCGTTGCCGATCAGCCGGCTGCGCGCCTGGGTCAGGGTCAGGTCGGCCTCGCCGGCGCTGTTGCGAAACGACAGCTTGCCGAAGAACTGCTTGACGTCGGAGGGCGAGTAATCGCGCCAGCCGTCCTCGCGGAACCAGTCGCCGGCGGCGTACCAGCCGACGGTGCCGTTGTTGCCGCCCCACGCCAGTTCGGTGTTGCTGCGGCCGAAGCTGCCGCCGGACAGCTCGAGCTTGCCGCCGGGATGCGAGAAGCCGCTCTTGGTGCGGATGGCCAGCGCCCCGCCCAGGGTGTTGAGGCCGAAAGCCGGATTCGAACCGGGGATCAGGTCGATGCCGGCAATCGCCGAATGGGGAATCAGGTCCCAGTTCACGGTATCGCCGAACGGTTCGTTGACGCGTACGCCGTCGACGTAGATCGACAGGCCCTGCGCGGTGCCGAGCAGCGGCGAGGCAGTAAAGCCGCGGTAGTTGAGGTCGGCCTGGTAAGGGTTGCCCTGGATTTCGTTGATCGTCACGGCCGGCGCCTGGCGCTGCAGCTGCTCGGCGATGTTCAGGCTCTCGATTTCCTCCAGCCGGCGATCATCCAGCGACAGGACATTGGTCGGCAGGTGCAGGCGCGGCACGCCTATGCCGGCCAGCGGCGTGGTGCCGACGATCTCGACGGGGGCGGTGGTCACGGTTTGCTGCGCCCAGGCGGGCGCAAAGGCCGCCGCAAGCGCGACCGCCAGCAGCCTGGGTTGATGGTTTTGTCTCTTCATGTCGTTTTTCTGAGTTTGTAGTTGATTGGAACGATGACCTGGATTTCGCTGCCCTCGAGCGCCTCCGGGAAGGGCGGCAGGTTGCCGTGACCTTCGAGCAGGGCCAGCGCGTGCTGGTCGAGAACGGCGAAACCGCTCGAGCGGTCGAGATGCACACCGAGCAGGTTGCCCTTGCGGGCGACTTTCAGACGCAGGCGGACCTCGCCTTCCCAGCCGCGCAGGGCGGCGATGCGGGGATATTCATAGCCGCGCGCGAACAGCTCGGTCAGACGCTGGCGGTAGCTGGCCAGCATGTCGGACTGGGCGGGTGCCGAAGGCGCCACCGGGCGCGTGGCTTCGCCTGCCGCTGCGGCCACCGGGGCCGCGCCGGACGGCGCCGGAAGCGGCTCGGAGACGGGCGCATCGACAGGGCCGGCAGCCGGTGCCGGGAGGGATGCGGTGGCCGGCCTGGCAATCCTGCCCGGATGGGGAGGCACGGTGCGCTCGATGCGCGGTTCATCCTGCCGGGCTTTCGGGGAAATCGCCGCCGGTGCGGCGGCTGGCGCGGCAGGCGACGCATCGATCAGGCGGATCGACGCC
>CALJZP010000094.1 GCA_937983545.1 uncultured Azonexus sp. | reverse complement strand
TGCGAGACGATGTTGGCGAAGAATTCGAGCCCTTCGGCATTGAGGACTTCGGCAACCTTGGCCTTGAAGTCGGCAACGCGCTTGTTGGTCACGTCGGCGCGGCTGGGCAGGGTCAGCGGCGCGATCGGCTGGCGGGTGGCGCGCTCGATGGTGCGCAGCATGCGGATTTCGCGCGGTGCGACGAACAGGATGGCATTGCCGTTGCGGCCGGCGCGGCCGGTGCGGCCGATACGGTGCACATAGGCTTCGGTGTCGTACGGAATGTCGTAGTTCACCACGTGGCTGACGCGCGGCACGTCGATACCGCGAGCTGCGACGTCGGTGGCGATGACGATGTCCAGGGCGCCGGACTTCAATTGCTCGATGACGCGTTCGCGCATCTGCTGGTTGAGGTCGCCATTCAGGGCTGCGGCGGCGTAGCCACGGGCGTTCAGCTTGTCGGCCAGTTCGACGGTGGCGGTTTTGGTGCGCACGAAGATGATGGCGGCGTCGAAATCGTCCTCGACTTCGAGGATACGGGTCAGCGCATCCAGCTTGTGCATGCCGCTGACCTGCCAGTAGACCTGACGGATGGCGGCGACGGTGGCGGTGGCCGACTTGATCTTGATTTCGCGCGGCTCGACCAGGTATTTCTGGGCGACGCGACGGATCTGTTCCGGCATGGTGGCGGAGAACAGCGCGGTCTGGTGCTGCTCCGGGGTGCGCTCGAGAATCCATTCGACGTCGTCGATGAAGCCCATGCGCAGCATTTCGTCGGCTTCGTCGAGCACCATGGTCTTCAGGTGGTCGAGGTTGAGCGTCTTGCGCTCCAGGTGGTCCATGACCCGCCCCGGCGTACCGACGATGACGTGAGCGCCACGGGCCAGCTGCTTGAGCTGGATGGTGTAGCTCTGGCCGCCGTAGATCGGCAGCACATGGAAGCCGGGCAGGTTCTTGGCGTAGCTTTGCAGCGCCTCGGCAACCTGGATGGCCAGTTCGCGCGTCGGCGTCAGGATCAGGGCCTGCGGCTTGGCGACCTTGATGTCGATCTGCTCCATCAGCGGCAGCGCGAAGGCGGCGGTCTTGCCGGTGCCGGTCTGCGCCATGCCCAGGATGTCATGGCCATCGAGCAGGATGGGGATGCACTGCGCCTGGATGGGGGAGGGGGTTTCGTAACCGATTTCGCTGAGCGTCTTGAGGAGCGACTCGCTCAAGCCGAGATCGGCAAAGCTTTCGACGGAAGTCGACATATGCTGTTTCCTTTCATCGTCGCCCTGGAAGTTGTTCTGGGTGGCGACGGATTGGCCCGATGGTCGGGCGGCCTGGGTGACCCCGACGCAGCCATGCCGGGGAATGAATCAATGGGGTGAATCCTGCACAAGAACCTACAAAACCGGGGGCTGCTCGGAATGACTGCGGGCGAAACATCAACGCATTGAACTGATTATTCTACACTTTTTCCGCGAGAGCCGCCAGTTCGGCGGCGCTGAAACCAGCTTGCAGGCGCGCCGATTCGTTCATCGGCAGGATGGGGCGGGGGGCTTTGAAGGTGCTCAGCAGCTCGCGATAGGTGCTTTCCGGCTCGATACCCCGGTCGGCACACAGGCGGCGGAACCAGCGGTCGCCGAGGCCGACGTGGCCGATTTCGTCGCGCAGGATGATGTCGAGCACGCGGGCGCTGGCGTCGTCGCCGGCCTGTTCGAGGCGACGCTGGATGGGCGGTGTCGCATCCAGTCCCCGCGCTTCGAGCAGCCGGGGCACCAGGGCCATCCGGGCCAACGGGTCGTGGCTTGTTTTCATGGCCATTTCCCACAGGCCGGCATGCGCCGGAAAGTCGCCGTAGTCGTAACCCAGGCTGTTCAGGCGTTCGCTCAGGATGGTGAAATGGTAGGCCTCCTCGGCGGCAACGCCGATCCAGTCGGCGTAGTATTCCTCGGGCAGGCCACGGAAGCGGGCGGCGTGATCGAGCGCCAGGTTGATGGCCGAAAACTCGATATGCACGATGGCGTGCAGCAGTCGGGCGCGGCCTTCCTGCGTCTGCGGGCTGCGCTGCGGAACCTGCTTGGGCGGGACGAGTTCCGGCTTGTCCGGAATGCCGCAGCACAGCTCGACCCTGTCGGCATCCCGCCAGTCCAGGCGAGCCTTGGACCAGTCGTCGGCCAGCGCGGCGGTGAGCGCAAGTTTTTGGTCGATGTCGGCGGTGGCTAGCGCTTCGGCCAGCCGCGGGAACAGGGATTCCATCAGGGAGCGGGGTTGGTGTATTGCAGGTGGATGGCGTCGATCGCCGTCAGGATTTCGTCGGAGAGCGGCGTCAGTGTGGCCGGCAGGGTTTCCTGCAGCTGGGCCAGTGACGAGGCACCAATGATGGTACTGGCGACGAACCAGCGGGAGCGCACGAAGCCGAGTGCCAATTGTGTGGGTGTCAGGTTGTGCTCGCGGGCCAATGCGACGTAGGCGGCCACGGCTGGGGCGACGTTCGGCTTGGCGTAGCGCTGGCCGAAGAAGGGCCACTGTGTCAGGCGCCCGGGGGCGGCCGGGTCGGCCAGGTATTTTCCGGTCAGGTGACCGAAGGCGAGTGGCGAGTAGGCGAGCAGGCCGATCTGTTCGCGATGCGATATCTCGGTCAGGCCGCTCTCGAATGTCCGGTTGAGCAAATGGTATGCATTCTGCGTCGACACGATGCGCGGCAAGCCCAGCTCATCGGCAAGGCGCACGAACTGCATGAGGCCCCAGGCGTGTTCGTTCGAGACGCCGACGTAGCGCACTTTGCCTTCGCGTACCAGCTCCCCCAGCGCTTCAAGTTGTTCGCGGATGGGCGTGCCGCCGCGCTCGGCTTGCGGGTCGAACTGCCATTGCCCGAACATCGGCTGGTTGCGTTCCGGCCAGTGGAGTTGGTAGAGGTCGACGTAATCCGTTTGCAGGCGGCGCAGCGAGCCTTCGATGGCGGCGCGGATGTTGGCCCGGTCCATGGCCTGCGGGCCATTACGAATCCAGGTCAGGCTGCGCGCCGGACCGGCAATCTTGGTGGCCAGGATGATCTTGTCGCGCGCCTGGTGCTTGAGCCAGTTGCCGACGATGGTTTCGGTCGCCCCGTAGGTTTCGGCGCGCGACGGCACCGCATACATCTCGGCCGTGTCGATGAAATTGACCCCCTGTGCCAGCGCAAGGTCGAGTTGGGCATGGGCATCGACCTCGGTCGTTTGCTCGCCGAAGGTCATCGTGCCAAGGCAGATTTCCGGAACGATCAGGTCGGATCCGCCAAGGGGGCGGTGCTGAAGCGCAGTCATGAGTGTCTCCAATAATCAGGGATGGCCGCAGAGGACGCCGTAGATCAGAATGGGGCGTTCGAAAACCGGATCGTAGCCAGCCGGGACAATGGCCAGCCGGTGTTCGGCCGGGTTGTCGCAGTGTTGGAGCACCCATTGAGCGGCTTCTGCAAAGGCGTCGTCGAAGCTGGCGAACAGCGCATCGAGCCCCTTTGTCCGAATGGGAAGCAGTCTGCCCGAGCGGCGATCGAGCAGGAGGTCCGAGTCAAGCTGCTGGACCGCATAGCCGGCCGGAGGGCGGGGCAGGGGCAGGGCCGACAGTTCGAAGCGGTCGCCAAACGTGTCGGCAGATAGGTGGTTTCCGAGCATGCTCCATTTTATATCCACCAACTGACCTTAGTCAGCGTTCGTCAAGGAAGGTTCAGGCGGGCATGCTAGAATGGCGGACTGTAACAATTACTTAACGGAACTGTCATGTTCGGTCGCTTGATGCCCAAGGAGGGCAAGTATTTCGATCTTTTCAACGCTCATGCCGAGCTGATCACGCAAGGAGGCAAAGCCTTGTCGAATTTGATCGGCGCGCTGGTTGACCAGCCTGATCAGGCCGGTCGTTTTGCCGAGGAGATCGATAATCTGGAGCGCAAGGCCGACGACATTACCCACGACACGCTGTCGCAATTGCATACCTCGTTCATCACGCCGTTCGATCGCGACGAAATCCATCAATTGATCAGCGGCATGGACGATATCCTGGACATCATTCAGGATGTGGCGGAATCCATGTCCCTGTACGATATCCGCAGGGTGCCGCCGGAGGCCAAGGAGATGGCTGAAGTGACCGAGAAGTGCTGCCGTGCGGTCGAGTCGGTCGTCAAGTTGTTGCACAGCATGGATAACGCACCGGCAATCCTCAAGTTCTGCCACGAAATCGACGAGCTTGAATCGGAGGCCGACCGTGGTCTGCGCAGCCTCATGTCCAAGCTTTTCCGCGAGGAGCCCGATGTCCGTGAGGTCATCAAGCTCAAGCAGATTTACGAGATTCTCGAATCGGTTACCGATCGCTGTAAGGACGTGGCCGGCACCGTCGAAGCCATCGTTCTCGAAAACTCCTGATCGGGTAGCGCGGCATGGATACCGTGCAAGTCAGTATCTGGGTTGTCGGAACCCTGGTGTTTGTAGCCTTGCTGTTCGATTTCATGAACGGCTTTCACGATGCAGCCAATTCGATTGCGACCATCGTCTCGACCCGGGTTCTCAAACCGCATCATGCAGTCATTTGGGCTGCGGCATTCAACTTCCTTGCGTATTTCCTGTTCCAGCTGAAGGTCGCCTCGACCATTGGCAAGGGGACCATCGATCCGGCGATCGTCGACTACTACGTCGTCTTTGGCGCTCTGGTCGGGGCCATTGTTTGGAACATCATCACCTGGTACTACGGCATCCCTTCTTCCTCGTCGCATGCGCTGGTCGGCGGTCTGGTCGGTGCCGCGGTTTCAAAAGCCGGTTTTGATGGTCTGATTACGGCCGGGGTGCTCAAAATCGTGGCCTTCATTTTCGTCGCGCCTTTCCTCGGTTTCGTCATGGGCGGTCTGTTGATGGTCATTGTTTCGTGGATATGCCGGAAAATGGCGCCACGCAAGGTGGATAAGCATTTCCGCCGATTCCAGCTGATCTCGGCGGCCGCTTACAGCTTGGGCCACGGCGGCAACGATGCGCAGAAAACCATCGGCATCATCTGGATGCTGCTGATTGCGACCGGCTACTCCCATACGTCCGATCACATTCCCGGCTGGATCGTTTTGGCCTGCTATTCGGCGATGGGGCTGGGCACGATGTTTGGTGGGTGGCGTATCGTCAAGACCATGGGCAACCGCATCACCAAACTCAATCAGGCGCGCGGCTTTTGTGCCAATAGCGGTGGTGCGATTACCCTGTTCCTGGCAACGGCTTTTGGTATTCCGGTTTCCACAACGCACACCATTACCGGTGCCATTGCCGGCGTGGGCTCGACGCGCGGTGCCCGTCGCGTACGCTGGGGGGTTGCCGGTGGCATCGTCTGGGCATGGATTCTGACCATCCCGTGCAGCGCTGCCATGGCGGCAATCGCCTGGTATCTCGGTACCCTGGTGCTTTGATTCTTCGTTGGGCTCTGTTTTTGGCCCTGCTCGCGTCGCTGGCAGGGTTGATCTGGCGGTTCCCCGTGCTTTGGGAGCTTGCCCTGGCGGGGCTGATCGGTGGTATCTACTGGATCTTCTTCCGCATCCCGCCGTGCAACGGCGATTAGGCCGGGATGTCCGGAACCAGCATCTGCTCCAGCTGCAGGATGCGGTCTTTCAGCAAGAGTTTTCTTTTCTTCAGGCGCCGCACAAGCAACTCGTCCGGGGGCGGGCTCTCGATCAGGTGGGTAATCACCAAGTCGAGGTCGCGATGTTCGACCTGTAGCTCATGCAGTTGGTTTCGAAGTTCGCTGATTTCGGTTTCGTTCAGCGGATGAAGTGACATATTCGGCTCCTGACGGCTTCCTTTGTTTTGCTAGAATACCTCGAACAAATCAACGGAGGAGAGAGAGATGCAGCACCATGTAATTGTGTCATTCGGAAGAGACAGAGAGTTCGAATTCAAATTTTCCGGTGGCGCGGCGCCCGATGAGGCGCGGAAGTGGTTTGATCATGAGTTTCGTGTTCTGGAATGCGATGTTGCAACGCCGACGGGGAAAATTCTTGCGGTCGATCGCATTCTCAGTGTCGCCAAGTATGCGGGTGAAAACCGTTTCCAGCAGCAAAGCGCCTGGGCGGATCAATTTGCCAAATTCACCGCCGCCTTGCTGGGGCGCGATCTGATCCGCGTTGATGTCGAGCACTACAGCATCGGGTACTGATGAACAAGGCGTTTGTGCGGGAAAGCGAAGGCGATGATGAAGATCTGCTCGAACCATCGCTGAAGCTCCCGCCGGGTACACGCAACTACATTACCCCGGCCGGGCATGCCCGGCTCAGGGAGGAGCTGGAAAGCCTCGTTAAGCGTGAGCGTCCTCACGTTGTCGAAATTGTGGCTTGGGCTGCATCCAATGGCGACCGCTCGGAAAATGGCGACTATATATATGGCAAACGTCGCCTCAGGGAAATTGATCGACGCATTCGTTTCCTGAGCAAGCGCCTCGATATTGCCGAAATCGTCGACCCTCTCCGCCAGGGAGACAACGATCAGATATTTTTTGGTGCTCGCGTCACCATTGTCGATCAGGACGGTCAGGAGAATACGTACACCATCGTCGGTGTCGACGAAGCCGAAGTGTCGCGCGGGCGTATCAGTTGGGTATCTCCCTTGGCGCGTGCCTTGCTGAAGGCAAGGGAAGGGGATTCGATCCGCTTCCAGAGTCCAGTCGGCATGCGCGAACTGGAGATTCTTGAAGTGACGTATCTGTCCATTGATTAGATATATAGGCGGTGGGTTTAAAAAATTTGGTGCAGGGTGTTGACGGTGGTTTTTGAATCTATATAATGCGCACCTCTTCTGCAGCGGCGGGTGTTTTCGGCGGTGCGGGAGGTCAGGCAGGAAGTGAGTTGATTGAAAAATAAATTCACGAA
>CALJZP010000093.1 GCA_937983545.1 uncultured Azonexus sp. | reverse complement strand
CATGCCATCGGCTATATCGGCCGGATCACCGAGCGCGACCTGAAATGGATCGAGGAAGCCGAGCGGCAAGCCAATTACAAGGGCACCGATCATCTTGGCAAGACCGGGCTGGAGCAGCATTACGAGTTCGAACTGCACGGTGAAACCGGCTACGAGCAGGTCGAAATCGATGCCGGCGGCCGCGCCCTACGCAGCCTGAAACGCATCCCTCCGGTCTCGGGCAACAACCTGCAGCTGACGCTCGATATCAAGCTGCAGGAAATAACCGAAAAGGCTTTTGGCGATCGCAAGGGCGCCCTGGTTGCCATTGATCCGGCCACCGGTGGTGTGCTGGCACTGGTGTCCACCCCGACTTATGACCCCAATCTGTTCGTCGACGGCATCACCCCGGAAAACTGGAAGGAACTGAACGACCACCCGGACAAGCCCATGGTCAACCGCACCATCAACGGCGCCTACCCACCGGGATCGACGTTCAAGCCCTTCATGGCCCTGGCCGCGCTGGAGATGGGCAAACGCACGGCCCAGCAGGCCATCAACGACCCGGGCTTCTTCACGTTCGGCAACCACACCTTCCGCGACGACAAGAAGGGCGGGCACGGCGTCGTGGACATGTACAAATCGATCGTCCATTCCTGCGACACCTACTATTACGTCCTGGCCAACGACATGGGAATCGACAACATCGCCAAGTTCATGGGCAGTATCGGGCTGGGCCAGCGTACCGGCATCGACCTCGGCAAGGATGATGCCGGCGAGTCGAAGGGCGTTCTTCCCTCGCAGGAATGGAAGAAGCAGCGCTTCAAGAAGCCGGAGCAGCAGAAATGGTACGCCGGCGAAACGATCTCCATCGGCATCGGCCAGGGCTATAACGCCTACACGCCGATCCAGCTGGCGCAGGCGGTGGCTACCCTGGCCAACAATGGCGTCATGTTCCGACCGCACCTTGTGCAAAATATCGTCGACACCAAGACCGGCGACAAAAGGCCGATCGAACCCAAACCGCTGCGCGATCTCGGCTGGAAAGAGAAGAACCTGGAAGTCATCCACCGCGCCATGATCGGCGTGAACAGGGAAGGTACCGGCGCGCGTGCTTTCGCCGGGGTTCCCTACAGCGTCGGCGGCAAGACAGGCACGGCCCAGGTCTTCTCGCTGAAAGGTGCCCAGTACAAGGAATCGGCCGTCAAGAAGAACCTCCGCGACCACGCGCTGTTCATCGCCTACGCACCGGTCGAGAATCCTAAGATTGCCCTCGCCGTCCTGGTCGAAAACGGCGGTTTCGGCGCCCAGTCGGCGGCACCGATCGCCCGCATGGTGCTTGACTACTACCTGCTCGGCAAGCTGCCGGCCGGCGCCGCCAGGGAAGACAGCGACGCCATCGAGGAGGAGCACGACGAATGATGGACATCGCCGGAACCTTGCGTCGGGCCTGGGCCAACGCCATCGCCCATATCGATTTTCCGCTGCTGCTAATCACCGCCGCCATCATGGCGGTCGGTCTGGGCACGGTGTATTCCGCCACCTACGACAGCACGCACCGCATGATGTCGCAGGCAGCCAACATGGGCATCGCCCTCGTCGTCATGTGGGTCATCTCCCGTGTTCCGCCACAAAAACTGATGAGCTTCGCGATCCCGCTCTACATCGTCGGTATTGTCCTGCTGGTTGCCGTCTTCCTCTTCGGCATCAAGGTCAACGGCGCCCGGCGCTGGCTGTCCATCGGCTTCACACGCGTCCAGCCCTCGGAAATCATGAAGATCGCCATGCCGCTGATGCTTGCCTGGTACTTCCACAAGTACGAGGCCACCCTGAAACTCAAGCATTATGGCGTTGCCGCGCTCTTGCTTCTCGTGCCATTCGGCCTCGTCGCCAAGCAGCCCGATCTCGGCACCGCGCTGCTCGTCGGTGCCGCCGGCTTCTATGTGATCTTCTTCGCCGGCCTGCCATGGAAGATCATCGTCGGCCTGATCGCCATGGCTGGCGCCGCCGCGCCCGTGCTCTGGAACATGCTGCACGACTACCAGCAGAAACGCATCCTGACCCTGATCGACCCGACGACCGACCCGCTCGGCTCCGGGTACCACATCATCCAGGCGACGATCGCCATCGGTTCCGGGGGGGCCGTTGGCAAGGGCTTCCTGAACGGCACCCAGACCCACCTCGAGTTCATTCCGGAAAAACATACCGACTTCATCTTTGCCGTCTATTCAGAGGAATGGGGATTGATCGGCAACGCCACGCTGGTCTTCCTGTACACCCTGCTCATCGGCCGCGGCCTGATGATCGCCTCGGCCGCACCGACCACTTTTTCCCGTCTATTGGCCGGTGCCATCACCCTCGGCTTCTTTACCTATGCCTTCATCAACATGGGCATGGTCAGCGGCATCCTGCCCGTGGTCGGCGTCCCGCTGCCCTTCATGAGCTACGGTGGCACGGCGCTGGTCACCCTGTTCCTGGGGATTGGCATGTTGATGTCGATCCATACGCACCGGATGCTGGTTAAAAAATGAAGCGCCTGCTCGCGCCGCTCGCCGCTGCACTGCTCATGGCCGCTTGCGGTGGCCCCGGCCCGGTGCGCGAACCCGGCGCCGACACACCCAGGGCACCGACGACCAAGTCACCGACCCCGACCAAGAAGCCGACCGCCGTGCTCAAGCGGGGAGGCGGCTTCTACAAGGATGACGGCCCGGCCGACGAGATTCCCGATGGCCTGGAGGACATTCCGGACGCCGAACCGAAATGGGAACCGCTGCACAAGCCGGCGACCAAGCCCTATGTCGTCCTCGGCAAGGAATACGTCCCCAACACCGCGGTCAAGCCGTACAAGGTGCGGGGCATTGCCAGCTGGTACGGCAAGAAATTCCACGGCCAGAAAACCTCCATCGGCGAGCCCTACGACATGTTCGCCATGACAGCCGCCCATACCACGCTGGCGTTGCCCTCCTATGCCAGGGTAACCAACATCCAGACCGGCAAATCGGTCATCGTGCGCGTCACCGACCGGGGGCCGTTCCATGCCGACCGGGTGATCGATCTGTCCTACACGGCCGCCTACAAGCTCGGGCTGATCAACGGCGGCAGCGGCCAGGTCGAGGTCGAAGCGATCATTCCGGGCGAAGCAAGCGGAACGACCTACGCCCAGGTCACACCGGCCCGCCCAAGCGCCGGCGAAAGCGACGACATCGCCCAGTTTGCCCGGGGCAGCGCGGAGGAAAAGCCGGTACAACCCACCACGATGGCTGGAATGAGCAGCGAAACGGGTGTTGCCAAAGGGGTTTATCTGCAACTGGGTGCATTTTCCAGCGTCGACAATGCCGAAAACCTGAAGAATCACCTGATGCGCGAACTGGATTGGCTGGCCGAGCCGATGCGTATCCACCCGGCCGGCGGCATCCACCGCCTGCAGCTCGGGCCTTACGCCAGTCGCGGCGACGCCGAAAGGATCGCGGACAAAATCCGCGCCGCACTCGGCTTCAAACCGACTTTCGTCACTCGCTGATCGAATTCAGTCCAGGCTGACCCGGGCAACCACCACGTTACCGTTGCCCTGGTACTCCAGCGAGGAGAAGCTCATCATCCGGGCCATTGCGATACCGCGACCATTGGGATCGAAGGCCCGATCGGGATCGAAGCTCAGGAACTTGTCCCAGACGAACCCGGCGCCCTGATCGGTAATCGTAAACGTCAGAGACCGGGCATCGCGTTCCACCCGCACCGTCGCAAAACGCCCCTGAAACTGCGGCAAGGCCAGACGACGCTGGATTTCCCCCTCCCAGTCACCCTCCCACTTGAGCAGGGATTTTTCCTGATAGCTGACGCCCAGATTGCCGTGCTCCACGGCATTGACCATCAGGTCGGAAAGGCCTGGCGCAACGACGTCCGGAACCGGACACATATCGGCCAGCACCGGAACCAGCGAGGCAATATCGTCGAGCGTCACGAAGCTGTATTCGACGTTCCGGATCAGCGCCTGCGCTTCTTCCAGGCGAGCCGCACGATTGCGCAGCTGGCGACGACCACGGCGATCCTCCAGCGCGGCCCTGACAATCGAAATCAGCGCTTCCGGCTCATAGGGCTTGGTGAGATAGTAATAAGCACCCGCTTCGAGCCCTTCACGCACCTGATCGGGCGACGACGCCGCCGTCTGCATGATGACCGGAACGTCGCCAAAACGCGCTTCGCGCTTCATCCGGCGGAGCAATTCCATACCGTCAAGTTCCGGCATCATGCGATCGAGCACCACCAGCGAAAAATTGCTGTCGGGAGCGCTCAGGCTCGACCAGGCATCCACCGGATTGCTGTGCATCTCGAGTTCGATTTCTTCCTGCTCGAGAAATTCCTCGATGATGAACAGGTTCAATTGTTCATCATCAACAACGAGGACACGTTCCTTATCCATTGCTCAGTCTTTCTCCTTCCCCAGAGGCCGGATGACAAACGGGAAGCTGCACGGTAAAGCAAGCCCCGCCACTCTGGCGATTCTGAGCGTAGATCATACCGCAATGCAAACGAATAATTTCCCGACACAATGCGAGTCCAAGGCCTGAACCGCCGGCCCCGCTGCTTGTCATCGAGCTTTGCGCGAAATTGTCGAAGATGCTTTCCAGTTCGTCCGCCGGAATGCCTGCGCCGCAGTCTTCGACGACCAATCTCAGGCCGGCTACCTCCTCGCCGCTCACGACGATGCTGTCAGGCCGCAGGTTAACGGACACCACACTCCCCTGCGGCGCGAACTTCCCGGCATTCGACAGCAGATTGCGAACAACCTGAGCCAACCGTTCAGGATCGCCGTGCATCTCCGCATCTCCTTCACCGGAAAACGCGATCTGTTGTCCGCGGAGCTCGAACAACGCGTGCTGCTCCGAAATCACGCGGCGCACAAGTGCGGCGAAATCGAGTGCAACCGGCTGCACCAACATCGTACCGGCCTCCAGCCGGGAGAGATCGAGCAGGTCGTTGAGCAGAACAAGCAGGCGCTTCCCGCTATCCTGAATCAACTGGAAATATCCGCGCAGACGTTCGTCATCGATTTTGCCAACGCGATCGGCCCCCAGGCGGGCGCATGAAAGGATGCCATGCATCGGGGTCCTGAGTTCATGCGACATGTTCGACAGGAATTCCGACTTCGCCCGGTTGGCCGCCTCCGCCGCTTCCTTGGCCCGCAGGAGATCGGCCGTACGACTATCGATCAGGGCTTGCAGATGTTCGCTATGCTCGCGCAACGCCGCTTCCGCAGCCTTGGCGCGCGTGATCTCCCGGCCCGTGCCTCGATAGCCGACAAAGCATCCCGCTTCGTCAAAAACAGGACTGCCGGATACCGAATACCAGTGCAGGAGCCCGTCGTCTCCACGGATGGGATACTCGAAATCGGAAAATGGCCGGCGCGCTGCCAATACCGCCTTGTGCACCGCCCAATCCGCCTCGTCAAGCATGATCGGTAGCTCCCAGCGCTGTTTTCCCCGGAGGCTCCGGGCGCTCAAGCCTGCCCGGTCAAATCCCGAGGACAGCTCACGAAAGCGGAGATCGGCATCCTGCTCCCACAACCAATCCGACGAAAGCGTCGCCAGATCGCGAAACCGCATCTCGCTCCGCGCCAGCTTCGCGTTGGCCTTGCGCAAGCTGGCCCAGTGCCGGCTGTAGAGCGGCACCATAATGGCCAGCGCAGCCAGTGCACTGATCAACGAAGCGAACAAGGTATCGTTGATTTCATCGCGCAAGCTGCTTTCGACTTTCAGCACGCCGACGGTATGCTGATCCAGCTTGATTGCCGCCCTGCCCGAAACACTCGGCCAGGAAGGCGGATCGCTCAGGGTTGCGATGGTTGTGCCAAAGGCGTCCTCAACCACGGTTCGATGCTCCGGGTAGAGACGCTCGGCAAGCGCATCAAGCAACTCTCCCGGCGCCCAACGCCACGCATCCGGCGCCTGGGCTGCGAAACGGGAGGCCAACTCGGCCTGGGCTTTCGCCTCGCTCGCCATGGTGACGGAGAGGCGCGAATATTCCAGCAATAGGTGCACGCTCGGTAATACGAGAACCAGAATCAGCAGCAGCAAGCCGCCCACAACCATTGGCCGCGCAACAGGCTCCAGAACAGCCCCCGAATCCGCATCAATTGCTTGCCGAGATTGTGCACACATTTTAGTTACCCTCTGATTCGATTCTGATCTTCGGATCGCCCACGTGTTTGACGAGGATCAATGGCATGCAATTTGGTATGGCTATACTCCCGCGCTTGATATTCCGGAGTCTGCCCATGAGCTCCCTGCCCGATCTCGTCTGTCCCGCCGGCAGCCTTCCCGCCCTCAAGGCCGCTGTCGACAACGGCGCCGACACCGTCTATCTCGGCTACAAAAACGATACCAACGCCCGCAATTTCGCCGGCCTCAACTTCGACGCCAAGACCATGGCGGAAGGTATCCGTTACGCCCATGCCAAGGGCCGCGAAGTGCTGATGGCGATCAACACCTTCCCGCAAGCCGGACGCACCGCCGACTGGCATGCCGCCGTCGATGGCGCCGTCGACCAGGGTGTCGATGCGATCATCCTGGCCGACATCGGCCTGCTCGATTACGCCACCCGCAAACACCCGCAACAGCGCCTGCACCTGTCGGTTCAGGGTTCGGCCACCAGCTACGAGGCGATCAATTTCTGCCAGCGCGAATTCGGCATTCGCCGCGCCGTGCTGCCGCGCGTGCTGACCCTGGCGCAGGTCGAGCACGTCATCAAGAACACCACGGTCGAAATCGAAGTATTCGGCTTCGGCAGCCTGTGCGTCATGAACGAGGGACGATGCTGGCTGTCCTCCTACGCCTGCGGTGAATCACCGAATACCGTCGGTGCCTGCTCGCCGGCCAAGTACGTCAAATGGGACAAGAAGCCGGGCACCATGGAAACGCGGCTCAACGGCATCCTGATCGACCGTTTCGGCGACGATGAGCCGGCTGGTTACCCCACGCTTTGCAAGGGACGCTTCGAGGTGCAGGGCGAGACCTATTACGCGCTCGAGGAACCGACCAGCCTGAACGTACTGGAACTCCTGCCCGACATCATCAAGATCGGCGTCAGGGCGATCAAGGTCGAAGGCCGCCAACGCAGCCCAACCTATGTCGCCCAGGTCACCCGCACGCTGCGCGCCGCACTCGATGCAGCCCGCGACAGCGCCGAGCGCTTCCACGTCAAGCCGGCCTGGCAGGCCGAACTGGCCAAGGTATCCGAAGGCAGCCAGGCCACCCTGGGCGCCTATAACCGGCCGTGGCGCTGAAGGATCACGCATGAAACTGTCTCTCGGACCCCTGCTCTATTTCTGGCCCAAGGCTGAAGTCATGGCGTTCTACGCCGACGTGGCGCAGAACCCGGTCATCGATATTGTCTACGTCGGCGAGGTCGTCTGCTCGCGCCGTCAGCAATTGCGCACCGCCGACTGGATCGGTCTGGCGCGCGACCTGACCGATGCCGGCAAGGAAGTCGTTGTCTCCGCCCAGGCCCTGCTCGAATCGGAAAGCGATCTGAAGGCCTTGCGCCGATTGGTCGATGAAGCCGGCTGCAAGGTCGAAGCCAACGATCTGGGCGCGGTCAACCTGACCGCCGGCAAGGACTTTGTCGCCGGACCGCACCTCAATATCTACAACGAGGAAACCCTGGCCACCTTCGCCCGCTATGGCCTGAAGCGCTGGATACCGCCGCTGGAAGCGACGCGCACGCTGGTCGACACGCTGCACAAGAGCCGCCCGGCCGGGGTCGAAACCGAGGTGTTCGCCTTCGGCAAGATTCCCCTCGCCTTCTCGGCCCGCTGCTTCACCGCCCGCCATTACAACCTGAACAAGGACGACTGCCAGTTCAAGTGCCTCGACCACGCCGAGGGCCTGACGCTGAAAACCCGCGAGGGGCAGGATTTCCTGACCATCAACGGTATCCAGACCATGTCGGCGCAGAGCTACAATCTGCTGCACGAGATTCCCGACATGCTCGCCATGGGCATCGACATCGTCCGCCTCAGCCCGCAGCAACAGCACATGAACGACATCATCGCCGCCTTCGATAGCGCGCGGCGCGGACTGCCGGTCGTTGCCGACAGCCGCAACTGGAGCACCAGCGGCCAGGTTGACGGCTACTGGTTCGGCGATGCGGGTATCCGTCAGCACCATACGCAAGCCCTCGCAACCCTGGGAGCATGACCATGAACGGCAACTTCACCATTCCCAAATTCAAGCTGCCCGACTTCATCGCCAGCCTCGGCCAGAAACTTCCCCAGTGGCCGCACGCCTTGGTTCTGGTCGGTGCGCTCAACGCGGCGCTGAAAATGAAGCTGCTGCCGGAAAGCGAACTGGCGATGCTGGAAGACAAACTGTTCCGCGTCCGCGTGCTGGATACCGGAGGCGAAGCGTCCTACACCTACCGCAATGGCCTGTTCCGCCCGGTTTTCCGGCCCGAACGCGAACCCGACCTGGCCTTCGCCGCCAACCTGTCGGCTTTCCTGCAGTTGCTCGCCCGCCAGGAAGATCCGGATACGCTGTTCTTCAATCGCGAACTGGAAATCACCGGCGACACCGAACTGGGGCTGATCGTCAAGAACATGCTTGACGCAGTCGAGTGGCCAAAGCTGCCACGACTCCCGCTGGCCAGCAACTAAGCAACGCGGCCGGATTCGTACCCGGCCGGCAGCATCAATCTCCGATCGAAATCAGTGCCTCAGCGGCAGGCTCGGTTTGCCTGCGCGACATCGGGGAGGACATCGTGCAGGCAATATCGCCGGTCGCGATGATGCTGACGACCTCCTCCAACTCGACCGGCGTCGTCAAATCCGTCGGTTGGGTGCCTCCACCGAGGTAGACCTTCAGGCTATCCGCCAATTGTCCGTCAGCGCACAGCACGTGCGTCGCAAATTCAGGGTAGGCGTGCCCGACAGCGCGGAGTACCTCACCGACCGTTTCGCCACTCGCCATCACTTCGTCGTGACCCCCCGCCAGCGGCCGCAGCTCCATCGGAATATGAACCGATACCACCGGATACTCGCTCATCAACATGGCGCACCTCCTTGTTTGCTGTGTACGTTGGACAAGCCGCACAACGGAAGTTCGCCAAAAAGAAAGGGAGGCCGCAGCCTCCCTTTGCTTGAAACGGATCGCCGGGGCGATCAGTTCTTCTTCTGGGCATCCAGGCGGAACTTGACGTAAGCACCCGGGGCATCCTCGATGACCTTCAGCTTGCCATCGGCCGGCTGACGCGCCTTGACCTTGGCGGAACCGCCCGGCAGGCTGGTCACCCACTCATGCCAATGCGTCCACCACGAACCGGCATTCTGCGTGGCGCCGGCCAGGAAATCATCCGGGCTTTCCGGCAGGTTGCCGTCGGTGGCGTCGTTGGTCCAGAAGCCGTATTTGTTGGCAGCCGGCGGGTTGACGATACCGGCGATGTGGCCCGAGCCACCCAGCACGAACTTGGTCTTGCCGGTCGGCAGACGGGCGCCCATGTAGGTGCTCTTCCACGGCGCGATGTGGTCTTCGATCGTGGAGATGAAGTAGCACGGCGTCTTGACCTTGGAGATGTCGATCTTCACACCGCCCAGGGTGATACCGCCCGGATCCTTCAGCTTGTTGCCGAGGTACATGTTGCGCAGGTAGAAGCTGTGCATCGCGGCCGGCATGCGGGTGGAGTCGGAGTTCCAGTAGAGCAGGTCGAACGGGAACGGATCCTTGCCCATCAGGTAGTTGTTGACCACGAAGGACCAGATCAGGTCGTTGGCGCGCAGCATGTTGAAGGTGCCGGCCATTTCCGAACCTTCGAGGAAGCCGCGCTCGGCCATCTTCTTTTCCAGACCGGCAACAGCACCCTCATCGAGGAAGACACCCAGTTCGCCCGGCTCGGAGAAATCGAGCATGGTGGTGAAGAAGGTCGCGGAATTGGCGCGCTTGTCCTTCTTGGCAGCCATGTAGGCCAGCGTGGTCATGGTCAGCGTGCCGCCCAGGCAGTAGCCGGCGAGATTGACGCTGTCCTCGCCGGTGTGGGCGCAGACCTGGTTGATGGCTTCCAGCGAGCCTTCGAGCAGGTAGTTCTCGAAGGACTTCTGGGCCAGCTTCTCGTCCGGGTTGATCCAGGACATGATGAAGGTGGTATGGCCCTGGCTGGTCGCCCAGTTGACCATCGAGTTCTTCTCGCGCAGGTCGAGGATGTAGTACTTGTTGATCCACGGCGGGACGATCAGGAACGGCTTCTTGTACTGGTCCGGGGTCTTCGGATCGTACTGGATCAGCTGGAACAGTTCGTTCTGGAAGATCACCTTGCCCGGCGTCGTGGCGACGTTCTTGCCCATTTCGAAGGCCGAGGTGTCGGTCATGCGGATGCGCAGCTGGCCGTCGCCGGACTCGACGTCGTGCAGCAGGTTGTTCAGGCCCTTGATCAGATTCTGGCCATGCGACTTGACCGTCTCGCGGAAGACTTCCGGGTTGGTCAGCGCGAAGTTGGACGGCGACAGGGCGTCGATGTACTGGCGGGTGAAGAAGTTGACCTTCTGCTGGGTCGCTTCGTCCAAGCCTTCGGTGCCGGCCACGGTGTCATGGATGTGACGGGCAGCGATGAGGTAGGACTGCTTGACGAAGTCGAACAGGAAGTGCTGTTCCCAGTCCTCGTCCTTGAAGCGGTTGTCGCCCTTCTTCGGCGCGGCAACCGGGGCAGCGCCGGGCATGCCCATCATCTTCATCATGGAACCCTGCCACAGCGAGAAGTAGTCCCACATCATGTTCATCTGGGTCTGGGCCATCTTGTACGGATTGGCCATCAGACGGGCGGACAGGTCCATGAAGGCCTTGGCCACGCCCAGTTCGTCGGCCGGGGCGTCAACGCCATCCTTGGCCTTCTTTTCCATGTACTGGGTGATCACGCGGGAGGCGCGCTGGGCGACTTCGGCGTAAGTCTTGGCCATTTCGGCCGGATTGGGCAAATTCATGCCCTGGTTTTCGGTTTGCTGCGACATCTTCAAACTCCCTCTCTGTCAGTGCGCGGTGGCTCAGTGTCCCGTCCGCATATAGCGAATCACCCCTTCGGCATCGCAGTGACGCGACAGCCGACCAGCTTGTTCAAGGTAGTTCAGATGAGCGATCGCCTCACCCATCGCGAACATGGTTTGGTGTGTATCGAGTTGCCGGTTGAACAACGTGTCCAGCAATTCGGCAGCGCTCTTTGGCGCTTGTTCACAGCTTGTCTCCAGGGCTCGCAGTCGCTCCTCGTGGTGCGCGTGCAAATCCCCAACCCTCTCCTGCACCCCGGTGAAGGGAAGCCCGTGCGAAGGCAGCACGAGCGTTTCTGCCGGAATTTCCTGCGCCATCACATCCAGCGACTCCAGATACCACCGTAATGCATCCGCTTCCGGAGTTGCTGCAAATACGCTGATATTGGTGGAAATTCTTGGCAAAAGCATGTCGCCGGAAATTAACACGCCGAGTTCGGCGCAGTAAAGCGCCACATGTTCCGGCGCGTGACCATGGCCGATCACGACTTGCCAGCTTCGCCCTCCGATGACGACCGAATCGCCCGCCATCAGACGATGGTAATAATCCGGCAAGGCCGGAACCGCCTTGCGGTAACCGGAACCGCGCTTTTCAAACTTGGCCAGATGCTCGGCATCCAGACCGTGCTGGCGGAATTGTTCGACCATGAAGCGGGCGCCGTGGCCACCCACTTCATTCCAGACGACATGGGCAGTCAGGAATTCGCCGGTGCTCATCCATAACGAAGCACCGGTTTTTTCCATCAACCAACTGGCCAGGCCGAGATGATCGGGATGGAAATGGGTGACGATCAACTTTGTCACCGGCCCGCCCAAGCGCTCGAGGATCAGCGACCAAGTCTCGCGCACGTGGTCTTCGGGAAAGCCGGTGTCGACAACGACCCAGCCATCGCCGTCGCGCAGCAGCCAGAGGTTGATGTGATCGAGCTGGAAAGGCAGCGGCATGCGCAGCCAGAAAACGCCGGGCGCGACTTCGGTCAGCTCGCCGGCGGCTGGCGGATGGGCGTGGGGAAAATGCAGGGCCATGTTTTGCTCTTGTCTGATGAAACGGCAACTTACCATACGGTGGCGGATTGAAAAAAGACCCCGCATCTGTTTTACTCTGCCGCTCCAACAGGAGACAAAATGAGCCAGGCTGGCCCCACCTTCGCGATTTCCGACCTCGCCCGCGAGTTCGACATCACGCCGCGCACGATCCGCTTCTGGGAAGACCAGGGCATCCTGGCGCCGCAGCGCGAAGGCAACAAACGCGTATTCACCCGCCGCGACCGGGCCCGGCTGAAAATGGCCTTGCGCGGCAAGCGCCTCGGCTTGTCGCTGGCCGAGATCAAGGACCTGATCGGCATGTACGCCTCGACCGAGGACGAGACGCCGCAACTGCTCGAATGCCTGCGCATCATGGAGAGACGGCGGGCAGCGCTGCAGCAGCAGCGCGAGGACATCGAAGCCATGCTCGGCGAGATTGCCCAGTTCGAAACGCTGTGCCAAGATGAATTGACGCGCCGCGGCGCGAAATGACCTGCCTCGCCTAGCGGGCGTCGCGGTGCGAGATTTCGACGACGCGGGCCCGCGCCGCCAGTTGCTCGACCAGTTCACGCGCCGCCTGCCGGTTGCCGGCATCCAGGTTGGCATCCCATTCGTCGAGCAGATAGATCGGCTGCGCCGTCTCCGCCACGACTTCGCGCAGCACCTGCAACTGGCGCTCGCCTGAGGAATAGCCGGTTTTTTCCTGCGCCGCCTCCTCGGCGTTGAACGTTTCCGGCTCCTCGGCCTCGTCGTCCGGATCGATTTCCGGCATCGGCTCGCCACATTTGGTATTGAAACGGAAATTCAGGCGATCATGGGCCGGCCAGTAATAGGCGCGGCCTCCGACGCATGCCTTCAGAGCGACCAGCAAGGTCGATTTGCCGGCCCCGTTACCGCCCCGGACCGACACCAGCCCAGTGGGCTCGGCGAACACCACCTTGAGCGCTTCCGCCAGGCTGGCGCAGTTGCTTTCGCTATCGCCGACCTTGAGGACGAGGCGGTCAAAATCGATGCGTTCCTCGATGTGCTCGTCGCCGGTCGGCTGCATGTGTTCGCAAATGCCCTTGATGCGCGTCCAGATCGCCAGCAGGTCGGTCATGCCTGCGGTCAGCTGATGCATGTCCAGCGTCATCTCGATCTGTCGGGGCAAGGTGGCGGCCAAGGCGATGAGCAAGGCGACGTTGCCGGACTCGTTGACGGCGACCCAGGCGGTGGCGGTCAGGACGATGATCAATGCGATGATGCCGCTGACCGCGCTCCAGCCCTCGCGCGCCAGGATGGCCCGCACCTGGGCGCTCAAGGCCGCACCCAGGCGGTCGCGCAGGTCGCCATGCCACAGCCTGAAATTGTAGCGATTGCCGGAAAAGATGTTGTCCCAGGCGTTGTAGGTGCGCGCCATCATGCGGTTGGTCATGCGCTGGTTGTGCAGATAGGCGGCGGCCAGCGGCTTGCGCAGGGTCCATTGCAGGATGACCAGCAAGGCGAAGGCCAGGACATAGGCAAGCGGCAGCCCGGCGTCGATTTCCATGCCGAGGACCGTGGCATTGAAGACGATGTTGAAGAAGAGCCGCAGGTAGAACTGCAGGTCGTACATCAGGTCGAAGCAGACCCGGAAGCTTTCGTTGGTCAGGAACGGCTCGGTACTTTCCCGCGCCTGGGCATCGCCGAGCAAGGCCGTCCGGAAGCGGTTGCTGCGGGCGAAATGCAGCAGGTACTTGCCGAACGCGGTAAAGCCGGTACGTTCGGCGTAAATCCAGCTTGCCGCGCCGGCCAGGTAGGAAAAGGTCTGTGCGACGACGATCCAGACGAAATCACCGGCGGTCACATGGGCTTCGGTAATGTCCCGGGCCACCCGGATAACCAGCCAGGTTGTCCCGGCCCCGAACAGCTCCTGCAGCATGACCAGGAACAGCATGGCCGCCAGCGAGGGGCCGAGCAGGAAGCGCAGAAAATCCCGACGCTGGAATGATGAATGGGCAAGCATAAACGGATTTTGAAGCAGAAATGAAAAAAGCAGACTTGCGCCTGCTTTTTTGTCGAACACGATACAGCGATTACTTCTTCTTTTTCTTCTTGGCCATTTGAGTTCTCCTCGTGAGCGGTTGGTTAAAGACGGCGCTATGCCGTGGTGCTCAGTCTATTCCATAAATCCTGACGCGAAACTGTCAAGGACGGATAATTTCATTTGGGCAGTTGACGTTAACGTAAACGTCAATACAATCACCCTACGCCAACCGTTTCCGAGACGCTCCATGAGCTTGCACGCCCACGACCCTGCTTTCGCCGACCGCGTCCGCGCCAGCTTCGCCAAGCAGCACGCCATGGAACTGATCCGGGCGACGCTGCCGGTGGTCGAGCCAGGCCGCACGGAAATCCACCTGCCGCACTGGGATGGGGTCGAGCAGCAGCATGGCTTCGTACATGGCGGCGTGGTCGGCATGATTGCCGATTCGGCGGCCGGCTATGCCGCGATGACCCTGGTTTCGGCGTCGGCGTCGGTGCTGACGGTGGAATACAAGATGAATCTGGTGGCGCCGGCCGATGGCGACAAGCTGATCGCCCGCGGCAAGGTGGTTCGCCCCGGCCGGACGCTGGTCGTCACCCAGGCCGAGGTATTCGCGCTCAAGGACGGCAAGGAAACCTTGTGTGCGCTGATGCAGCAGACCATCATGGTCATGCACGGCAAGAGCGAAAAGTAGTTCACAACAAATCTGATAACGGAGACAAAACCATGAACATTCCCAGCCTCGACTTCGGCCTCGGCGAAGACATCAACCTGCTGCGTGATGCGGTAAAGGCCTTCGCCGACGCCGAGATCGCGCCACGCGCCGCCGAAATCGACCGCGTCAACGAATTCCCGGCCGATCTGTGGAAGAAATTCGGCGACATGGGCCTGCTCGGCATGACGGCGGGCGAGGAATACGGCGGTACCAACATGGGCTACCTGGCCCACATCGTCGCGCTGGAAGAAATCTCCCGCGCTTCGGCCTCGGTCGGCCTCTCCTACGGCGCCCACTCCAACCTGTGCGTCAACCAGATCCGCCGCAACGGTAACGAAGCGCAGAAGCAGAAATACCTGCCCAAGCTGATTTCCGGCGAGCATGTCGGGGCGCTGGCGATGTCCGAGCCGAACGCCGGCTCCGATGTGGTCTCGATGAAGCTGCGCGCCGACAAGAAAGGCGACCGCTACGTGCTGAACGGCGCCAAAATGTGGATCACCAACGGCGGCGATGCCGACACGCTGGTCGTCTACGCCAAGACCGATCCGGATGCCGGCGCCAAGGGCATGACCGCCTTCATCGTCGAAAAGGGCGTGAAGGGCTTTTCCCACGGCACCCACCTCGACAAGCTGGGCATGCGTGGTTCCAACACTTTCCCGCTCTTCTTCGACGATTGCGAAGTACCGGAAGAAAACGTCCTCGGCGGTGTCGGCAACGGCACCAAGGTGCTGATGTCCGGTCTGGACTATGAACGCGCCGTGCTCTGCGGAGGCCCGCTCGGCATCATGGCGGCGTGCATGGACATCGTTGTGCCCTACCTGCACGAGCGCAAGCAGTTCGGCCAGGCGATCGGCGAGTTCCAGCTGATGCAGGGCAAGGTCGCCGACATGTACTCGACCTGGATGGCCAACCGCGCCTACGTCTACGCCCTCGGTCGCGCCTGCGACAACGCCGACCACGCCCGTACCCTGCGCAAGGATGCCGCCGGCGCCATCCTCTACTCGGCCGAGAAGGCGACCTGGATGGCCGGCGAGGCAATCCAGACGCTGGGCGGCGTCGGTTATACCAACGAATACGCCACGGGCCGCCTGTGGCGCGATGCGAAACTCTACGAAATCGGGGCCGGCACCAGCGAAATCCGCCGCATGCTGATCGGTCGCGAACTGATGGCGGAGACGCGCTGAATCCATAATTATCGGCACGGGTAGAATACGACCATCCGCGCGCTCAGCGCGCATCACGTCCAACGAACGGCGGCACCACCCGCCGCCGTCGCTACCCGGAGCTTCATCTCATGACCATCACCCTACGCACCCTCACTGCCGACGACAGCGAAGCCCTTGAGCAGGTTCGCCAGTATTTCCGCAACTATGCGGCCTGGCTGGGCGTCGATCTGTCGTACCAGAATTTCGACCAGGAAATGGCTTCCCTGCCGGGTGCCTACGCGGCGCCGCAGGGGCGGCTGTTCTTCGCCGAGATCGACGGCCAGCCGGTCGGCTGCGTCGGGATTCGCCCGCTGCAGGACAGCGACGGCCTGTGCGAAATGAAGCGCCTCTACGTGGCACCGGAAGCGCGCGGTCAGGGTGTCGGCGCCACGCTGGCCATGGCCGCCATCAAGGCCGCGAAGGAAATCGGCTACAAGAAGCTGATGCTGGACACCCTGCCCAACATGCGCATGGCGGTGAAGCTGTACCGCGAACTGGGCTTTACCGAAGCGCCGGCCTATTACCAGACGCCGGTCGAAGGCACCATGTTCCTTACCCTCGATCTGGAAAACTGGTCGGAAGAAGAAGTTCGCAGCGAGAACCTGTCGCACCTGTTCGATTTCAACCGCGCCTGGGCGCGCAAGATGCAGGAAGTCGACGCCGATTACTTCAACCGGCTGGCCAAGTTGCAGACACCGGAACTGCTGTGGATCGGCTGCTCCGATTCGCGCGTGCCGGCCAATGAAATCGTCGGCCTGCTGCCGGGCGAGGTCTTCGTCCATCGCAACGTCGCCAACCTCGTGCTGCACACCGACCTGAACTGCCTGTCGGTGATCCAGTACGCCGTCGACGTGCTCAAGGTCAAGCACATCACCGTCGTCGGCCACTACGGCTGCGGCGGCGTGCTCGCCGCGCTGAACAAGGCGCGCGTCGGCATCGTCGATTTCTGGCTGGACAACGTGCAGCAAGTCCATAACAAGCATCTCGCGCTGGTCGACAGCCTGCCGGTGGAACAACGGCACGCCCGCCTGTGCGAGCTGAACGTGCTGGAACAGGTGGTCAGCCTGGTCAACACCCCTGTCGTCAAGGATGCCTGGGCACGCGGCCAGGACCTGACCATCCACGGCTGGATCTACGGCCTGAAGGACGGCCTGATGCACGACCTCGGCATCACCGTCGACTGCCCGGCCGACCTGCCCGTACGCTACGACGCCGCATTGAAGGCGCTTGAGGCCTGAACCCGTTTATTCATAAAAACCGTCAAGGAGAAATCAGCATGAATGACCCGATCGTTATCGTTTCCGCCGCCCGCACCCCGATGGGTGCCTTCCAGGGCGCCTTTGCCGGCCTGACCGCTCCGCAGCTCGGTGCCGCAGCCATCAAGGCCGCCGTCGAGCGTGCCGGCATCGATGCCGCTCTGGTCGAGGAAGTGCTGATGGGCTGCGTGCTGCCGGCCGGCCTCGGCCAGGCTCCGGTCCGCCAGGCTTCCCTGCTCGCCGGACTGCCGCTCTCCGCGGGTTGCGCCATGATCAGCAAGGTCTGCGGCTCGGGCATGAAGGCCACCATGGTCGGCCACGACGGCATTCTTGCCGGCTCGTCGGCGATCACCGTCGTCGGCGGCATGGAATCCATGACCAACGCCCCGTACATGCTGCCCAAGGCGCGCGGCGGCTATCGCCTCGGCCACGGCCAGATGCTCGACCACATGTTCTTCGACGGCCTGGAAGATTCCTACAGCAAGGAAACCAAGGGCCGCCTGATGGGCACCTTCGCCGAAGACTGTGCCGGCAGCTACGGCTTCACCCGTGAAGACCAGGATGCCTACGCCATCCGCTCGACCACCCGCGCCATCGAAGCGTCCAACAATGGCGCCTTTGCCTGGGAAATCGCCCCGGTCACCGTCGCCGGTCGCAAGGGCGACGTCGTCGTCGACAAGGACGAAGGCCCGTTCGCCGTTAACGTGGACAAGATCCCGACCCTGAAGCCGGCCTTCAAGAAGGACGGCACGGTCACCGCCGCCAATTCGTCGTCGATCTCCGACGGTGCAGCCGCACTGGTCCTGATGCGCGCCTCCAAGGCCGCCGAACTGGGCCTCAAGCCGATCGCCAAAATCGTCGGCCACACCACCAATGCCAATACCCCGGCCCTGTTCCCGACCGCTCCGGTCGGCGCCATGCAGAAGATGCTGGCCAAGGCCGGCTGGACCGCCGACAGCGTCGACCTGTGGGAAATCAACGAAGCCTTCGCCGTCGTCACCATGGCCGGCATCCACGACATGAAGCTCGACCCGGCCAAGGTCAACGTCAATGGCGGCGCCTGCGCGCTGGGCCACCCGATCGGCGCTTCCGGCGCCCGCATCCTGGTCACCCTGCTCGGCGCCCTCAAGGCCCGCGGCGGCAAGCGCGGCATCGCCTCACTGTGCATCGGCGGCGGCGAAGCCACGGCCATGGCAGTGGAAATGCTGTAAGTGCCGCAACAGGCCGGCTCAATCACCTATCTCAAGCTGATCAGCACCATGTTCATGTGGGGAGGAACCTGGATAGCGGGACGGATCGTGGCGCAGGAACTGACTGCGCCGCTGGCCGCCCCCGCCATTCGTTTCCTGCTCGCCGGACTGGCGCTGGCCGGCTTCGCACTGGCTACCGAAGGGCGCATTCCGCGCCCGCAGACCGGTCGCGAGTGGGGGGTGGTGACCGGCCTGGCCATGACAGGAATATTCATTTACGCCCTGTGCTTCTTTTACGGCCTGAAGCACATCACCGCCGGCCAGGGTGCGCTGGTCGTCGCCCTGACGCCGGTCATGGTCGCCCTCGGTGCCTGGTTTCTGGGTCAGGAACGCATGACGCCGGTCAAACTGGCCGGCATCGCCATCGCCTGCCTGGGCTGCCTGACCGTGATCGGCCACGGCAACCCGCTCGCCCTGCTGCACGGCTCGGTGGGGATCGGCGAATGGCTGATCCTCGGCTGCGCATTGTCATGGACGGCCTACACCTTCATCGGCCGGCAGGCGACGAAATCGCTGTCGCCGCTGGCGGCGACGCTCCATGCCAGCCTGATTGGCGCGCTGTTGCTCGGCATCACCGCCTGGCTGCAAGGCGGCACCGACCTCGCCGCCTGGTCGTGGCGCGTCTGGGCCAGCGTGGTCTTCCTGGCCATCGGCGGCACGGCGCTCGCCTTTACCTGGTTTGCCGACGGCGTACGCCGCATCGGTGCCGCCAAGGCCTCGGTATTCGTCAATCTGGTGCCGGTCTTTGCCGTCCTGCAGGCGGGAGTCCTGCTCGACGAGCGACTCGGCCTGGCCGTCCTCGGCGGCGGCCTGCTGGTCATCGCCGGCGTCTGGCTCACAACACATTTTTCGGAGAGAACAGCATGATCCTCACGCAAGAACAAGAAATGATCCGCGACTCGATGCGCGCCTTCGCGCAGGAGCGCCTCGCCCCCTTCGCCGCTGAATGGGACAAGAACCACACCTTCCCGGCCGAAGCCTTGAAGGAACTCGGCGAACTCGGCGCCATGGGCATGTGCGTGCCCGAGGAATGGGACGGCGCCGGCATGGACTACATGTCACTGGTGCTGACGCTGGAAGAAATCGCCGCCGGCGATGGCGCCACATCGACCATCGTCTCGGTGCAGAACTCGCTGGCCTGTGGCATCACCCAGAAATACGGCACCGACGCGCAGAAGGAAGAATGGCTGAAGCCGCTCGCCCGTGGCGAGAAATGGGGCTGTTTCTGCCTGACCGAGCCGCATACCGGCTCGGACGCGGCCGCGATCACCACCCGCGCCGACCGTGACGGCGACCATTTCGTGCTGAACGGCGTCAAGCAGTTCATCACCACCGGCAAGCACGCCCACATGGCCATCGTCTTCGCCGTGACCGACAAGGCCGCCGGCAAGAAGGGCATTTCCTGCTTCCTGATCCCGACCAACACCCCGGGTTTCATCGTCGGCCGTACCGAGGACAAGATGGGCCAGCACGCCTCCGACACCGTGCAGATCATTTTCGAAAACTGCCGCGTGCCGGCTTCCGCCCTGCTCGGCAAGGAAGGCGAAGGCTACAAGATCGCCCTGTCCAACCTCGAAGCCGGCCGCATCGGCATCGCCGCGCAGAGCATCGGCATGGCCCGTGCCGCCTTCGAAGCCGCCGTGCGTTACGCCAAGGAGCGCGTCACCTTCGGCCAGCCGATCATCGAACACCAGGCCGTCAATTTCCGCCTGGCCGACATGAACACGCTGCTTGATGCCGCCCGCCTGATGGTCTGGCGTGCCGCCCAGCTGAAGGACGCCGGAAAACCCTGCCTCAAGGAAGCTTCGATGGCCAAGATGTTCGCCTCGGAAGCGGCCGAGAAGATCGCCTCCGATGCCATCCAGATCCATGGCGGCGTCGGCTACACCAGCGACTTCCCGGTCGAGCGCATCTACCGCGACGTCCGCATCAGCCAGATCTACGAAGGCGCCAACGACATCCAGCGCCTGGTGATCGGCCGCAGCATCGCCGCCGAGTAAGCCCCAACCGCGCGGTCGACCGGGACCCGAAGAAAACCCGGCGACCGCAACCGACAGAGAAACAAGGAGACAAGGCATGACCGATAGCGACAAGAGTCCGATCGATTTCTGGTTCGATTTTTCCAGCCCCTACGGCTACCTGCTGAGCGAGAAAATCGACGCCGTCGCCGCCAGGCATGGCCGCAAGGTGCGCTGGCATCCGATCCTGCTCGGGGTCATCTTCCAGGCGACCGGATCGCGTCCGCCGGCTGACGGCGTGTCGAGCAAGGGCACCTACATGATGCACGACTTCCACCGTTCGGCGCGCTTCATGGGGATTCCCTACAACCCGCCGAGCCGCTTCCCGCTGCCGACCCAGAACGCCGCCCGCGCCTACTACTGGCTGCACGGCCAGGACTGCGGGCTGGCCCGCCGATTCGCGCATGCCGTCTATCGCGCTTTCTTCGTGGACGACCTGGACATTTCCTCGCCCGACACGGTACTCGATATCGCCGCCGGCCTCGGCGTCGATCGCCAGCAACTCGCCACGGCGCTGCAAGCCCCCGAGGTCAAGGCTCGCCTGAAGGATGAGGTCGATGCCGCATTGGCGGCGGGAGTCTTCGGCTCGCCGCACGTCATCATCGACGGCGAGGCCTTTTTCGGCGCCGATCGTCTGCCGCAGATCGAACGCTGGCTGGAAACCGGCGGATTCTGAGGTCGCCATGAAACGCCTCTGCGTCTTCTGCGGCTCGAATGCCGGTAACAAGCCGATCTACCGCGACGAAGCGGAAAAGCTCGGCCGTCTGCTCGCCACTCGCGGCATCGAACTGGTCTACGGTGCCGGTAACATCGGCCTGATGGGCGCCGTTGCCGATGCCTGTCTGGAGGCCGGCGGCACGGTCATCGGCGTCATTCCGGAAGCCTTGATGGGCAAGGAAGTCGCCGGGCG
>CALJZP010000092.1 GCA_937983545.1 uncultured Azonexus sp. | reverse complement strand
CGGCAAAGTCGAGCTCGAACAGCACCGGAGCCTGCGGCAGATCGTATTTTTGCGCCCACTCGGGATGCAGTTCGCCGATACAGCCGATTTCCCGACCATCCAACAGAACACATGCCGCACGGCCCGGATGCAGGGCCGGATGAGCCAGCTTTTCGAAGCGAAGCACGGCCGGCGCCAGGAGCGCTTCGATATCGCCCTTGACGTCGTAGAAATCGACCTTGCGCGCCCCTGCTCCCCAACCTTCCGGCAATGCGCCGCCGAAGGCCAGACCTGCAAGTTTCCACGGTTGATGGAAGCCGGCAACTGGTTGCGCCGCAGCGTCGCGATGGAAAGTGCGCCCAACTTCGAACAAACGGACACGGCTCTGCTTTCGCTTCAGGTTGGTGACCAGGTTGGAAATCAGGCCACCAAACAGGTTGGAGCGCATAACTGCCATCTGGCTGGCAATCGGATTGGCCAGACGAATTAGGTCGGCTTCGTCGACTTTCGCAGCGAAATCAGCTTCCCAAGCTTCTTCGACAAAAGCGTAATTCACCACTTCCTGATAGCCGCGGTCGGCCAGCATCTGGCGGATACGATAAGCCGGGCGCTGCGCCTCGAGCTGCACCATCATTTCCATGCGGCCACGCGGTGCCGGCGACGGGATGTTGTCGTAGCCGTACAGACGGGCGATTTCCTCGATCAGGTCTTCCTCGATTTCCATGTCGAAACGCCAGCTAGGCGGTGTCACAAGGAAATCATCACCGTGCTGCACGAAGGTCAGGGCCAGCCCCTTGAAGAGACCGGCAATGCGCTCTGCACCGAGCTTCAGACCAAGAACCTTCTCGGCACGCGCCGTACGCAGACGAACCGGCGTTCTGGCGGGCAATTCGGCCTTGGCTTCGAGCACCGGACCTGCCTGACCGCCGCAGATGTCGAGAATCAATTGCGTGGCACGCTCGATAGCGGCACGCGTGCCGCCGAAATCGACACCCCGCTCGAAACGGTGCGAGGCGTCCGAAGCGAAACCGTAGCGACGGGCACGGCCGGCAATTGCCTTCGGCGCAAAGAATGCCGACTCCAGGAACAACTCCGTCGTCTCGAGGGTGATACCACTCTCCTCGCCGCCCATGATCCCGGCCATGGCCAAGGGTTTGGCTTCATCGGCAATCATCAGCACGTCGACATCAACGGCAATGGTCTGCTCGTTGAGCAACAGCAACTTTTCTTCCGGCTTGGCCATGCGAGCATGCACAGCGCCTTCCAGACGGGTGTTGTCGAAAGCGTGCAGCGGCTGGCCGAGTTCGAGCATCACATAATTGGTGATGTCGACCAGGGCGGAAATGGCACGAATGCCGCTACGCTCCAGACGGCGTTTCATCCATTCGGGCGTCGGCGCCTTGGCGTCCACGTTCTTGACGATACGTCCGTAATACAGCGGACAGGCAGCCGGCGCATCAAGCACGACAGCGCGCGTATCGGCAATGCTGGCCGGCACTTCAGCGACTTGCGGCAGCGACGTAGCAGCACCGGTAATGGCGCCGACTTCGCGGGCTATACCTTGCAAGGACAGGCAGTCGGCACGGTTCGGCGTCAGCTTGATTTCGAAGACGTTGTCGTCGAGTTCCAGGTATTGGCGGATGCTCTGCCCGACCGGCGCATCGGCCGGCAGGATCAGCAGGCCGGACGCCTCTTCGGCGATACCGAGCTCCTTGGCCGAGCACAGCATGCCCGAGGATTCAATGCCGCGCACCTTGGCAATCTTGATCGTGAAGTCGCCGGGTAGCTGGGCACCGGGCAATGCGCACGGCACCTTGAGGCCGACAGCGACATTCGGCGCACCACAGACGATGGTCGTCGGCGTACCGTTGCCGGTGTCGACCTGGCAGACATTCAGGCGGTCGGCGTCGGGATGCTTGACGACCTCCAGCACGTGAGCGACGACGACGCTGTCGAAGGCCGGAGCGACCGGGTCGAGTTCCTCGACTTCGAGGCCGGCCATGGTCAGCAGATGGGAGAGTTCCTCGCTCGTCAGCTTAGGATCGACGAGGGTACGCAACCAGGATTCGGAGAATTTCATGGGCTTGTCTCGAAAAGTGGATCAGGCGAACTGGCGCAGGAAACGCAGATCGCCTTCGAAGAACAGGCGGAGGTCATTGACGCCGTAACGCAGCATGGTCAGGCGGTCCGGACCGAAGCCGAAGGCGAAGCCGGTGTATTTTTCCGGGTCGATGCCAGCAATGCGCAGCACGTTCGGGTGCACCATGCCGCAGCCGGCGATCTCCAGCCAGCGGCCCTTCAGCGCGCCGCTCATGAAGGCGACGTCGATTTCGGCCGACGGCTCGGTGAACGGGAAGAAGGACGGGCGGAAACGCACCGTCAGGTCGTCGGTTTCGAAGAAGCTCTTCAGGAAATCGGCGATGACGCCCTTGAGATCGGCGAAGGAGACGCTTTCACCGACCCACAGGCCTTCGACCTGATGGAACATCGGAGAATGGGTGGCATCTGAGTCAACGCGATAAACGCGGCCCGGCGCGATGATGCGAATCTCGGGCATCGTTTCCAGCTGACCGAACTTGGCGACGTGGGCCTGCATGTAGCGCGCCTGGATCGGGCTGGTGTGGGTACGCAGTAGCACCTTGTCGGCCAGCGTGCCGTCCGGATTCTGCAGGTAGAAGGTATCGTGCATCGAACGCGCCGGGTGATCCTCGGGCGTGTTCAAGGCGGTGAAATTGTGGAAATCCTCTTCGATTTCCGGGCCATCGGCGACTTCGAAGCCGATCGAGGCGAACAGCGATTCGATGCGCTCCAGCGTGCGCGTCACCGGATGCAGGCCACCGCGCGCTTCGGCGCGTCCGGGCAGCGTGACATCCAGCGCCTCTTCGGCCAGACGCGCCTCCAGGGCAGCCTTGCGAATGGCTTCACGGCGCTCGTTGAGTGCGGTTTCGACCGCAGTCTTGGCAACGTTGATTGCCGCACCGGCAGTCTTCTTTTCTTCGGGCGGGAGCTTGCCCAAGCCCTTCAGGAGTTCGGTAATCTGGCCGCTCTTACCAAGGAAGCGGGCTTTTACCTGCTCCAGTGCGTCCGGGTCGGAAATGGCAGCGAACGCAGCTTTGGCTTCGCTAACGATCTGATCGAGATTGTCCATGGACTTGTTCCAGCAAAACTACCGACAGCAAAACGAATAAACAAAAAAGGAGGCTTGCGCCTCCTTTTTTTTCCAGAGCTTAAGCTCAGGCGCCGAGCTTGGCCTTGGCCTGGGCGGCCAGTGCGGCAAATGCCGGCTGATCGAAGACGGCCAGATCGGCCAGGACCTTGCGGTCGACTTCGATGTTGGCCTTCTTCAGGCCGTTCATCAGGGTGCTGTACTTCATGCCCAGCTCGCGAGCGGCGGCATTGATACGAGCGATCCACAGGGAACGGAACTGGCGCTTGCGTTGACGACGGTCACGATACTGATACTGACCAGCCTTCATCACCGCCTGTTTGGCGATGCGATATACATTCTTGCGACGACCGCGGTAACCCTTGGCCTGAACGAGAACCTTCTTGTGACGGGCGCGAGCCGTTACACCACGTTTAACTCGGGACATGTTCTATCTCCTTACGCGTAGGGCATCATGGCGCGGACGGATGCGACGTCGCGCTCGTGAACAGCAGTAGCACCGCGCAGGTGACGCTTCACTTTGGTGGTCTTCTTGGTCAGGATGTGACGCTTGAAGGCTTGGCCACGCTTGATGGAACCACCAGCGCGGACCGAAAAGCGCTTCTTGGCGCTGCTCTTGGTCTTCATCTTGGGCATTTGAATGCTCCTTAATGTCATGCCGTCAGGTGGTTCCCGGCGGGAACGCTTTTACTACCCGAAAGCACTTATTTGGGTACTGCTTGACTACTTACTTCTTCTTGGCCGGTCCGATGATCATGATCATCTGACGACCTTCCATCTTCGGCATCTGCTCGACGGCACCAACGGCCTCAAGGTCTGCCTTGATTCGTTCCAGCTGGCGCATACCGAACTCCTGGTGCGCCATTTCGCGACCCCGGAAGCGCAGGGTCACCTTGACCTTGTCGCCCTCTTCCAGGAAGCGCGTCATGTTCCTGAGCTTGATCTGATAGTCGTTCTCGTCGGTACCCGGGCGCAGCTTGATTTCCTTGACCTGCACCTGCTTCTGCTTCAGCTTCGCTTCGTGAGCGCGCTTCTGCTCCTGGTACTTGAACTTGCCGTAATCCATGATGCGGCAGACAGGCGGCTTTGCCGTCGGCGCGATCTCAACCAGGTCAACCCCGGCTTCCTCGGCCATCTGCAACGCAGTACGGATATTCACAATCCCTAGCTGCTCACCTTCAACACCCTGGAGACGAATCTCCGGCACCGTGATCTCATCGTTTAAACGATGGGCCTTGTTCTGAGCGATGGTAAAACCCCCGAAATATCAATAATTAAGCCGTGCCACTACGCGCTGCGACTTCCCCATGGAGTCGCTCGATCAGCGCCTCGACAGTCATCTGTCCGAGATCCTGACCACCGCGTGTACGCACGGCCACCAGTCCGTCCGCCTTTTCCTTGTCGCCCACAACGAGCTGGTAAGGCAGCCGGTTCAAGCTATGTTCCCGAATTTTATAGGTAATTTTCTCATTACGCAAATCCGCCTCGGCCCTGAAGCCTGCCTGATGCAGCTTTTGCGCAACATCGGCGGCGTAATCGGCCTGTTTTTCGGAGATATTCAGTACCACTGCCTGCACCGGCGCCAGCCACAGCGGCAGGGCCCCGGCAAAGTTTTCGATCAGGATGCCAATGAAGCGCTCGAGCGAACCCAGGATGGCGCGATGCAGCATGACCGGCACCTTGCGCTCGTCGTTGCCGGCGACGTATTCGGCCCCCAGGCGGCCCGGCATCGAGAAGTCGACCTGGATGGTACCGCACTGCCAGGTACGACCAATGGCGTCCTTGATGTGGAATTCGATCTTCGGACCGTAGAAAGCACCCTCGCCCGGCAACTCCGTCCATTCCAGACCGGAGGCGCGCAGACCCTGGCGCAGGGCATCCTCGGCCTTGTCCCAGACCTCATCGGAACCGACACGACTATCCGGACGCAGCGCCAACTTGACGGCGACGTCATGGAAGCCGAAATCGGCATAGACCTTCTTGACCAGCGCATTGAAGGCGGTCACTTCGGATTCGATCTGGTCTTCGGTACAGAAGATGTGCCCGTCGTCCTGCACAAAACCGCGCACGCGCATCAGGCCGTGCAGCGCGCCGGTCGGCTCGTTGCGGTGGCAGGAACCGAACTCGCCGTAGCGCAGCGGCAGTTCGCGATAGGAGCGCAGATCGGAATTGAAGACCTGGACGTGGCCCGGGCAGTTCATCGGCTTGACCGCGTAGTCGCGGTTTTCCGAGGCCGTGGTGAACATGTTGTCCTTGTAGTGCTCCCAGTGGCCCGACTTCTCCCACAGCGACTTGTCGAGAATCTGCGGGCAGCGCACTTCCTGATAGCCGTTGTTGCGATAGACGGCGCGCATGTATTGCTCGATCTCCTGCCAGACCGCCCAACCCTTGGGATGCCAGAACACCAGACCCGGCGCCTCTTCCTGCATATGAAACAGGTCGTATTGCTTACCCAGACGGCGATGGTCGCGCTTTTCGGCCTCTTCCAGCATGTGCAGGTAGGCGTCGAGGTCTTCCTTCTTGGCCCAGGCGGTGCCGTAGATGCGCTGCAACTGTTCATTGCGATGGTCGCCGCGCCAATAGGCGCCGGCAACCTTCATCAGCTTGAAGACCTTGAGCTTGGCGGTGGTCGGCACGTGCGGGCCGCGACACAAGTCGATGAAGTCACCTTCACGATAGAGCGAAACCTGCTGATCGGCCGGAATGGCTTCGATCAGTTCGGCCTTGTATTTCTCACCCAGACCCAGGAAGAACTTGACCGCGTCGTCACGCGCCCAGACTTCGCGGCTGACCGGGATATCCTTCTTGGCCAGTTCGGCCATGCGCTTTTCGATGGCAACCAGATCTTCCGGCGTAAACGGGCGTTTGTAGGCGAAGTCGTAATAGAAGCCGTTTTCGATGACCGGGCCGATGGTGACCTGAGCCTCCGGGAACAACTCCTTGACCGCATAGGCCAGCAAGTGGGCCGTCGAGTGACGAATCACCTCGACACCTTCGGCATCGCGCTCGGTGATAATCGCCAGATCGACATTTTTTTCGATCAGATAGGAAGTATCAACCAGAACGCCATCGACCTTGCCCGCCAGCGCGGCGCGAGCCAGACCGGCACCGATACTGGCGGCCACCTCGGCAACGGTGACGGCTTGCTCATAAGAGCGGATGGAACCATCGGGCAGTTTGATATCGGGCATGGCGGAATCTCTGGAAAAAAATCTGGACGAAAAAAAAGTGCGGCCCGAGCCGCACTTTTTTATAGACGAATAGCTGACTCGATTACAGTTTCTGAACTTCGATGCAAGTTCGGAACAGCATTATCAGCCTCATCAGGAATTTTGGTAGGCGGTATTGGAATCGAACCAACGACCTCCACGATGTCAACGTGGCGCTCTAACCAACTGAGCTAACCGCCTGAAGAAGGCCGCATTATAGACCCTTATTCGCCCTTGTCAACAGCCTTTCGCGATTTTTTTGAAGCGCAGTACACTTCGTCTTAATCATATTGGAGAGAAGTAATGAGCAACGCCTGGATCGTCCTCGGTATTTGCATCATTGTCGTCCTGGGCGCCGCTCTGCCCCTGATTCGACAACGCGACCAAACCCCCCCGCCGCCGCCCAAGGAAACCCTGCGCGACTGGCGCAACGAGAAATAAGGAAGAGATGTGGAATCACGCATCACCGAACTGGAAATCAAGATCAGCTATACCGAGGATCTGGTTGAGGAACTTAACCGCACCGTTTTTCGCCAGCAACAGCAGATAGACCTGCTGGCGAAGGAATTGCGCAGCCTGCGCGACCAGGTTCAGAGCAGCCAGCCTCAGGAGTTCCGCAGCCTGCGGGACGAGATTCCGCCGCACTATTGAACATGGGACATCCCGTCACCGTTCTTTACCACGCCGATTGCCTGGATGGCTTCGGCGCTGCTTACGCCGCCTGGCGACATTATGAAAATACCGCCACCTATCGCCCCATGCATCATGGCGCCCCCTGGAGCATGGATGAGGTGGCCGGGCACGATGTGTTCATTCTCGACTTTTCGTTCCCTCCGGCCTTGCTCGAAAGCATGGCCGGAATCGCCCGCTCGGTCACCCAGATCGACCACCATGCATCGGCATTGAAAGAATGGTCGGCTACGGCCTTGCGGGATGAAGCGGGATTTCATTTCCATCACCCGACGTTGCCACTCAGCATCCACTTCGATCTGAACAAATCCGGCGCCCGCCTGGCATGGGAGCATTTTCATCCTGGCACTCCGGTACCGCTTGCCATCCAGCACATCGAAGACCAGGACATGTGGCGCTTTGCGCTGCCCGGCACGCGCCCTTTCTGCCGGGCCTTGCGATTGATGCCTTTCGATCTGGAGGCATGGCATGCGTTGATTGTCGCAATCGTCGATGAATCGGCAGAGCGCTATCGGGAGATGGTGAACTCGGGAACTGCCATCGAAACATTCTTCCAGCGCGAAATTGAAAGACTGGCCCAAGGCAGCCTGTGTCAGCATGCCCAGCTGCGCAGCGAACCGGTCGATGACCTGCAGGCCGTTCGCCACGGGCAGAACATCATCAGCTCGGGCGGACAGAGCTGGCTTGCCGTCAGCGGCCTGGCGGTGAATGCCAACGCGCTGTTTGCGTCGGAACTGGGTAACCTGCTGGCCGAAAAGGGAGCGAGTTTCGGCCTTGTCTGGCAGCTGTCCGGCGACGGCGAGATCAAGGCATCGCTGCGCGCAAAGGGAAGCACCCCGGATGTCTCGGTGATTGCGGCGCGTTACGGTGGTGGCGGACATCCCAATGCAGCCGGCTTTCGCTTGCCTGCCGGCCAGTTCTTCAGCGAAATCCTGAACATTGACAGAAACCCAAGCAATTAATAGACGTTTTTAAATCCATAGTATATAAATCAATATACATTGGATTTTTAAGCATCCATTAGATGGATATTTCAAAGAAAACAGAGGACTGGGAAGCCGACCTGGGGGAGCAAGTCCGCCAGCTTCGTCTGCGCGCCAATCTCGACCAGCAGTCGCTGGCCAGCCGCGCCGGGATTGGCCTGAGCGCCTTGAAAAATCTCGAATCCGGCAAAGGGAGTACGCTGAAAACCCTGATCAAGACCCTGCGTGCGCTTGACCGTGCCGCCTGGCTCGAGACCCTGGCGCCAAGCGTTTCGATCAGCCCGTTGCAGATGCTCCGGACGAAGCCCGAACGCCAGCGTGCTTCGCGTCCCCGCAAACAGAGGAGCGCGTAAGCATGCACCGGCCGGTCAACGCCATCGAGGTGCGTATTTGGGGGCAGACCGTCGGCGCGGTTGCGCTGGACCCCAGGCTGGGCTACTACGCTTTCGAATTCGACCCGCGCTTTGCCGCTTCCGGCATCGATCTCGCGCCGCTTGCGATGCCGCTTGCAAAAGCCCGCGAACCCTTCGTCTTCACCGATCTGCCGGAAGCCAGCTTCAAGCGCCTGCCGGCCTTGCTGGCTGACGCCCTTCCCGACGACTTCGGCAACAGCCTGATCGACGCCTGGATGGCCGGCAAGGGTGTGGCGAAATCGGACATTACGCCACTCGACCGCCTCGCCTACATGGGCAAACGCGGCATGGGCGCATTGGAGTTTCGCCCGACGCGGGGGCCGAATGTCGCCAGCCAGACCGCGATCAAACTCTCGAAACTGGTCGACAGCGCCCGTCAGGCGGTACATGGCGAGATCGATACCGACACACATGCCAAGGCCGCCCTGGCTCAGATCATCCAGGTGGGCACATCGGCCGGCGGCGCGCGTGCCAAGGCAGCCATCGCCTGGAACCCGGCCACCAGCGAAATACGGGCCGGCCAGTTCGACGTCGAGGACGGCTTCGAACACTGGCTGCTCAAGTTCGATGGTATGGGCAAGGACAATGAGCTGGGCGCATCGCAGGATTACGGACGCATCGAATACGCTTATTCCCTGATGGCCCGCGAAGCCGGCATCGCCATGATGCCTTGCCGCCTGCTTGAGGAGAACGGTCGCGCCCACTTCATGACGCGCCGTTTCGACCGCGACGGCAATCGCAAGCATCACATGCAGACGCTGTGCGCCATGGCGCATCTCGACTACAAGCAGAAGGCAACCCACGACTACAGCCAGTTGTTCCTGACCATCGTGCAGCTGGGACTCGGCCACGAAGCGCTCACCGAAGCCTTCCGCCGGATGGTCTTCAACATCATGGCGGCGAACTGCGACGACCACAGCAAGAACTTTTCCTTCCTCCTTCGCCAGGGCGGCCATTGGGAGTTGGCCCCCGCTTACGACGTGACCCATGCCTACAATCCGCGAGGAGAATGGACCTACCAGCACCTGATGGGCGTCGGCGGCCGTTTTTCCGGGATTACCCAAGCCGATTGCCTGAGCGTCGCCGACCGTTTCGGCATCGGCCCGGCCAAACAGGTCATCCGGCAAGTCAAGGCGGCCATTGACCGCTGGCCTGAATTCGCTGCACAAGCGGGCGTGGAGGCAGACGAAATCGGGCGAATCGGGCGACAATTCAGCCCGCTTTGAAACCGGCAACAAAAAACCCGCATGCGGCGGGTTTCATGGACAACGAACGACAATGAACAACTGCTTGATGGTGCCCAGGAAGGGACTCGAACCCCCACACCTTGCGGCGCCAGAACCTAAATCTGGTGCGTCTACCAATTTCGCCACCTGGGCAAGCGGCCCGAATTCTAGCACCGTCTGAGGCCGACGCCCATGCCAGTCGATCATTACGAAAATTTCCCGGTCGCCTCCGTGCTCGTGCCGCCACGCCTGCGCAAGCCGATCGAGGTCATCTACCGCTTCGCCCGCAGCGCCGACGACATTGCCGACGAAGGCGACGCGACGCCGGAAGAACGCCTCGCCGGGCTGGCTGCCTATCAGGCTGAACTGGAGCGCATCGCCAGCGGCTCCACACCGCAAACGCCCCTGTTCGCATCGCTCGCCGAGATCATTGCCGCCCACGCCCTGCCCATCCAGCTCTTCCGCGACCTGCTCGACGCCTTCGCCCAGGACGTGGTCAAGAAGCGCTATGCCGACTACCCGGAATTGCTCGACTACTGCCGGCGCTCGGCCAACCCGGTCGGCCGGCTCGTTCTGCACCTGTTCGGGCGGACCGAGGACTTGCATCTCATGCAGTCGGACTGCATTTGCACGGCGCTGCAACTGATCAATTTCTGGCAGGACGTGGCCATCGACTGGCAAAAGGATCGTGTCTACATTCCGCAGACCGACTTTCCGCATTTCCACGTCAGCGAAGACGATATCGCCGCCAATCGCTGGTCGGCCAACTGGGCCGCGCTGATGGACTTCGAGATCGACCGGGCGAGCACGCTGATGCTGCGCGGCGCGCCGCTGGTCCATGCCCTGCCCGGCCGCCTCGGTTGGGAAATCCGCCTGACCGTCCAGGGTGGCCTGCGCATTCTTGAACGCCTGCGCCAGGTGCGCGGCGACATGTTCAACCGCCGTCCCAAGCTCGGCAAATGGGACTGGCTGGTTCTGGCCGGTCGTTCCCTTACAATGTAGCCCCATGACTCCCGACCAATACTGCCAGGAAAAGTGCGCCGCCAGCGGCTCTTCCTTCTATTACAGCTTCCTGTTCCTGCCCCCGGAGCGCCGTCAGGCCATCATGGCGCTCTATGCCTTCTGCCGCGAGGTCGACGATGTGGTCGACGAATGCAACGACATCTCGCTGGCCTCGACCAAGCTCGCCTGGTGGCGACAGGAAGTCGAGCGCATCGGCGAAGGCAACCCGCAACATCCGGTCGGACAGGCGCTGAAGAAGGTCGCTCCGGGCATCAACCTGCCCAAGGAGCAGTTGCTGGAAATCATCGACGGCATGGAGATGGACCTCCAGCAGTCGCGCTATCTCGACTTCAAGGGCCTGTCGCTGTATTGCTACCGTGTTGCCAGCGTCGTCGGCCTGCTCGCCGCCGAGATCTTCGGCTACCAGGACCGGCAGACGCAGAAATACGCCCACGACCTGGGCATGGCTTTCCAGCTCACCAACATCATCCGCGACATCGGCGAGGACGCCCGGCGCGGCCGCATCTATATCCCGGTCGACGAACTCCAGCAGTTCAACGTGACGGCCAAAGACATCCTGGATGGCAAGTATTCGGATAACTTCACGGCACTGATGCAGTTCCAGTACGAGCGCGCTCAGAAATACTACGAGCAGGCCTTCGCCCAACTGCCGGCCATCGACCGCAAGAACCAGCGCCCCGGGCTGATCATGGCGGCGATTTATCGCACGCTCCTCGCCGAGATCAAGGACGAAAACTTCCGCGTCCTGCACCAGCGGATTTCGCTGCCGCCGATGCGCAAGCTGTGGCTGGCCGCCAAGACCTGGATCAAGGGCTAAGCACGTGCGTGTCGCCGTCATCGGTGGCGGCTGGTCGGGTATCGCGGCGGCCGTCGAACTGACCGCCGCCGGCGCCGAGACCACCCTGTTCGAAGCCGGCCGCGTGCTGGGCGGCCGGGCGCGCAGCGTCAGCCTCGATGGCCGCGTGCTCGACAATGGGCAGCACATCCTGCTCGGCGCCTATCGCGACACGCTGGCCCTGATGCGCCGCGTGGGCGCCGACCCGGATGCCCTGTTCGACAGGCGCCCCCTGCAAGTTATCGACAGTAGCGGGTTTTGGCTGAGCCTGCCCAGACTGCCGGCGCCGCTCAACGTTGCCTGGGGATTGCTCACCGCCCGCGGTCTCGGCTTCGGCGAAAAACTCCGTACCGCTTGGTGGATGGAGTGCGTCAAACGTCGGGGATTCCGCCTGCCCGGCGACATGACGGTGGCCGAATGGCTGGATGGAGCCGGGCAAACCGGCGTTCTGCGCCGCCGCCTCTGGGAGCCGCTCTGCCTTGCGGCGCTGAATACCCCGGCCGAACGCGCCTCGGCCCAGCTGTTCGCCAACGTGTTGCGCGATAGCCTGGGCAGTCCGCGCCGCGAGGATACGGATCTTCTGCTGCCGCGCGTCCCGCTCGGCCAACTGCTGCCCGAACCGGCCGGCCACTGGCTGACGACCCGCGGGGCCTGCATCCGGCTGCGTCATCGCGTGCGCACGTTGGCAAGGCAGACCGACTCGATACAGGTAGACGACCAGCCCTTCGATGCCGCCGTACTCGCAGTCGCACCGCAACACGCCGCTGCGCTGTGGCCGGATGCCGCCGTACCGAACGGTTTCGAGCCGATCGCCACGGTATATCTGCAATACCCGCCGGACAGCAAGCTCTCCTTTCCTCTGCAGTCCCTATCCGGGCGGCTGGGGCAGTGGGTTGTCGACCGCGGGGACGGCCTGCTGGCCTGCGTTCTCAGCGGTCATGGCGACTGGGAAGCGTACGACGATGCAGCGCTCGCCCACGCGCTGGATGCCGAACTGCGCATCGGCGCACCGCTGCTCGGCGCGTCGACCATCCGCGAAAAGCGGGCTACCTTTGCCGCCACCCCTGACCTGCATCGCCCCAGCCTACAAAACGGGCGCCTCCATATCGCCGGCGACTATGCCTGGAGCGACTATCCGGCAACCCTCGAAGGGGCGATCAGAAGCGGCCTCCACGCGGCCCGCGCCATTCTCGGCAATTGACAATCGGGCCTGCCGACTCCCCCCGGCTGAACCGGGCGCATTGCGTTCGTTCTCGCCCCCTGAATCCTGAACTACGCAACGGAAGCATCAGGCTACAAGCGGATTGACAGCCTGTATCAAAAGCAAGACATTACAGGAAATTCAAATTCGCAAATAAAATGGTAAAATTGATAACAAGTCAATTTTAATGGCTGTTTTCAGGGGGAATCATGATGTGCCCTAGCCTACGTCCCAGTGGAACGCTGATCCAACGCGTGCTTGGCATTCTGTTCGCGACAGCTTCAATTTCTGCATCGGGCTCGCAAGGGGACTCCTTCTTCGACCTCGATCTGAAGGAAGTCCTCAACCTCGAAATCACCTCGGTTTCCAAGAAGCCACAGACCATTTCCCGCGCTGCGGCAGCGGTATTCGTCATTACCAGCGACGACATTCGACGCTCGGGAGCAACCAGCATTCCGGATGTCCTGAGAATGGCTCCCGGCATCCAGGTCGGGCAGATCAGCAATAACAGCTGGGCAATCAGCGCCCGCGGGATGGATGGGCGCTTCACCAACAAGCTCCTCGTCCTGATTGACGGTCGCAGCGTCTATACCCCGACCTTCTCGGGCGTCTATTGGGACGTGCAGGATGCGGTTCTCGCCGACATCGAGCGGATCGAGGTCATTCGGGGCCCGGGCGCTGCGCTGTGGGGTGCCAATGCCGTCAATGGCGTGATCAACATCATCACCAAATCGGCGGCGGCAACGCAGGGAGGCATGATCGAGGCGGCCGCCGGAACGACCGAAAAATTCGCGGCCTCGGCACGCTATGGCGGAAAGCTGGGCGACATCGGCCACTGGCGGGTTTACGCCAAGGGCTTCGACCGCGACGGATCGACCGTCGAATCAACCGGGGCAAGCGGCAACGACAGCTGGCAGCAGCAGCGGGCCGGTTTCCGTACCGATTTCGCAATCACGCCCCGTGATTCCGTCACCCTGCAGGGCGATTACTACGACGGGCGTTCTGGCGAGTCGGCGCGGCTCAATTCACTCAGCCCACCCTACAACACGCTGACCGGAACAAGCCAAAAAGTATCCGGCGGCAACCTGCTCGGGCGCTGGCAACGCGACGTATCCGCGACGGACTCGTTCACTTTCCAGGGTTACTTCGACCACACCGAACGTGACTGGCCGGCGCACCTGAGTGAAGTCCGCAACACCTACGACATCGATTTCCAATATCGAACCAACCGCTTCGCCGGTCACGACCTCGTCATGGGGGCCGGCTACCGTGTCAGCGAGGATCGGATGGAAGCCTCCAACCGGGGCGTACCGGCCAATACGCTGTCGTTCGTAACCGTTTCACCGAGTTCGGCCCGGCGAAGCCTCTACAGCCTATTCATCCAGGACGACATCACCCTGTTCCCCCGGGAACTGGTGCTGACCCTCGGCACCAAGCTCGAACACAACGACTACACCGGATACGAGCACCAACCCAATGCGCGCCTGCTGTGGACGCCGAGCGAAACCAGTACTTTCTGGTGGTCTGTCGCGCGCGCCGTCCGTACCCCCAGCCGCAGCGATGCGAGCGGATACGTCAACCAGGCCGTCCTTCAACCCGGGGCCTTGGGCAACCCCACGCCCCGTCCTCTCTTGCTGGCGGGCGGCGGCCAGGTAGGCTCCGAAACCGTTGTTGCCTATGAAGCGGGCTGGAAACAGCAGGTCCTCGCCACGCTCAGTCTTGACCTTGCGTTATTTCACAACGAATACAAGGATCTGAGGACGGCCGTTTTTGGCTCCGCCGTTTGCCAGCCCTCCGGTCTCCCGGTCTCCGCCGGCTGTCTGTTTCTTCCCGGACAAACCTCCATCCTGTATCCATTCGGTGTAGGCAACCGTGCCAGCGGTTACAGCAACGGCATGGAGCTCTCGGTTGATTGGCGTGCCCGACCCGACCTGCGCTTCCAGCTGGCCTGGAGCGAGTTGCGCATGGGCATCAAGGAGGAAGGCACTTCCTTTACCACCGACAGTGAGAAAAGCGCTCCCAGGCATCAGATCGGACTACGCACGGCCTGGAATCCGCGTACCGACACGGACGTCGATGTCTGGTTCCGGCGCGTCGGTGCGTTAGGCCGCCTGGGCACCGACACGCAGGGTACCGTGTCGATTCCCGCCTACAACGAAGCGGACATGCGGATAGCCTGGCGTCCCGGCACAGGCGTCGAGTTGGCGCTGGTCGGGCGAAATCTGCTGCACAAGCGGCACAAGGAATTTTCCTCGGAACTGCTGGATGTCCAGAACATGCTGATCGAACGCTCGGTATTCGCTCAACTGAAGTGGAAATTCTGACTCGGACCCACTTTTGACCATGCGCCCATTCACCCGAATCACTGCTGGACTACTGACAACGGCAGCTTTGCTGCTGTCCGTCGACATCCATGCAGAGACGATTCAGCGTGAAGACCGCATCAAGGCCGCGCTTGTCTTCAAACTGGTCAAGTTCGTCGAATGGCCGGCATCCGCCCTCTCCGGCAGCATGCCGCTGCAACTCTGCGCCTATGGCAACTCAGGTGTCGCCGAGGCGCTCGCCGCCGCCGACGGCAAGCCGGCGCGGGACAGAACGGCAAAATTCCGCAAGCTTGACTCGCTGGCCACCGCCGAGATCAAGGGGTGCCATGTGCTGTTCATCGCTGGCGGAGCGCGGGAATTGCTCAACGACGTACCGCCTGCCCTGCGTACGCGGGGAGGAGGATTGCTGACCGTCAGCGACCACCCCGAGTTCGCTCGCCGCGGCGGCATGATCGGCCTGGCCCATGGCGAGAACAAGGTCAAATTCGAGATCAACCTGCGGGCCGCCCGTGAAGGCGGCCTGGAACCTGGCGCCTCTTTGCTCGAACTGGCGACTATCGTAGATTGAGTCCAATGTCTCAGCTCATGCAGCCAACGCCTCACACGCGCTCCATACGCGACAAACTGCGCCGACTGATCTGGACAACGGTCGGCGGCGCCCTTGCCTGCGTCACGATCGCCTTCGTCGTGTTCCAGTTCTGGAGCTTCCGGACAGCTATTTCCGAACGGCTTTCGGCCATCTCGCAGGTTCTGTCGAGCAACGTCAAGGCCGCGCTGGAATTCGACGAACCGCGCCAGGCCACAAAGCTGCTGGAAAGCCTCTCGGCGGAGCAAGACATCGCGACCGTTACCATCTTCGACCGGAACGGTGCCTTCTTTGCCGGACACGGCAGGCAGGATTCGGACAAGCGGCACGACGAGGCCATCCATGGCTGGCTCCAGCTGACCATGGCGACCAAGACCGAGGAATTCATGTTCAACCTGGATGCCATCGATCATATATCGCCCATTGAAATGTACGGCGAGACGATAGGATTCATCCACCTCCATGCCACCCCGAAACGTTTCTACAGACAGCTCGCCCTCAGTATCGGCATGATTCTCGGCATTGCACTGCTGGCCGGTTCGCTGGCCTTTTACTGGGCTTCGCGCCTGCAACGCCGCATCGTCGAACCGATCTTCCACCTCGCCGACTCCATGCGGCAGATCACCGTCGAACAGGATTTCTCCCTGCGTGCCCGCAAGGAGGACGACGACGAAATCGGTCTGCTGACCGACGGCTTCAACCGCATGCTCACCCAGCTGGACGAACGCGACACGCATCTGGCGGAACGTAGCCGAGAACTGGCCAAATCCAATCGCGAGCTGGAGCAAGCGGTCGCTGAAGCCAATTCGGCCAAGCTCCGCGCCGAAGAGGCCACCCAGTCCAAATCGATGTTCCTCGCCAACATGAGCCACGAAATCCGCACGCCGATGAATGGCGTTCTGGGCATGCTCGAGTTGCTGCTGGACTCCCCCTTGCAGGAAGAGCAGCGGCGTCAGGCCGAAACGGCACTGCGCTCGGGCCGGGCTTTGGTCAGCGTGATCAGCGACATCCTCGATTTTTCGAAAATCGAGGCCGGGAAACTCGAACTCGACCCGGTCGACTTTCATCTGCGCGACACGACCGAGGATGTCGTCGGCCTGTTTGCCGAAGCCGCCCAGAACAAGGGGCTGGAAATCAGCTGCCGCCTTTCGAACGACGTACCGCTGTGGATCAATGCAGACTCGGGCCGCTTGCGGCAAATCCTGTCCAACCTGCTGAGCAATGCCGTCAAGTTCACCGAACGCGGCGAAATCAACGTGCACGTCACGGCCACCCCCTTGCCGGGCGGCTGCACCATGGAGCTACGCTTCGAAGTCCGCGACACGGGCCGCGGCATTTCTCCCGACAAGCAAGCCAACGTTTTCAGAGAATTCGATCAAGGCGAAGCCAGCACGGCCCGACACCACGGCGGAACCGGACTCGGCCTCGCCATCGTTCGTCACCTTTGCCAGTTGATGGGTGGTGAGGTCGGCGTCACCAGCACGCCGGGTATCGGCAGCACCTTCTGGTTCGTGATCAAGGCCGAACGGGTCAGCGGCCATACTCTGCTCGAACACGAGCTTGATGGCGACGGGCTGCGCGGACGCCGCGTTCTCGTGGTCGATGACAATGCCACCAACCGGGAAATCCTGATCATGCACGCCCAGACCTGGGGTATGGCGGCCGATGCCGCGGCGGGCGGCAAGGAAGCACTCGACAAACTGCGCCTGGCGGCCGTGTGCGGGCAAGCCTACGACATTGCCCTGATCGACATGCGCATGCCCGAAATGAGCGGCATCGACCTGAGCCGGGCGATTCGGGAAGAAAGTCCGCTCCTCGACGGCATCCGGGTCGTCATGCTTACCTCGCTGAACCGTATTTCGGCCACGCATACCGCACGCAATGCGGGCGTAGACAAGCATCTGGTCAAACCGGTCCGCAAGGTGCATCTGTTCAACACCATGCGTATCGCCCTGGGGCTGGCACCCGACGATAGCGAGGATGTGACGCAAAACGATCGATCGTCGACGGCCCTGGCGTCATTGAACGTGCTTCTGGTCGAGGACAACCCGGTCAACCAGGAAGTTGCCGGAGCAATCCTGCGCCGCTTTGGTTGCGAGATTGCCATTGCCGAAGGGGGTATCGATGGCGTCGCGCAAGCCAAATCCAGAACATGGGACATGATCCTGATGGATTGCCAGATGCCCGACATGGATGGCTACGAGGCAACCCGCCGCATCCGCGCCTGGGAAGCCGAACAGGCTGCTGCCGGCAGGTCGGTGCGCCGGGTTCCGATCATTGCGCTGACCGCCAATGCCATGCGCGGCAGCCGGGAGCTCTGCCTGGCAGCAGGAATGGATGACTATGTCACCAAACCGTTCCAGCAAAAGACACTCTTTGAAACGATGAGCCGCTTCGTCAGGATAGAGGCACCGTCAGAGATTCCACCGGAGCCGCCACGCCTTCCGGCCAGCGACGAATCTGCCGGCGGGAATGCCCTCACCCCGGCAAGCCTGGACACCTTGCGCGAACTGGACCCCTCGGGAAAACTGCTCCAGCGCGTGATCTCGGCCTATCTGGCCGATGCCCCACGGCAATTGAAAAATGCGCAGGCGGCGCTGTCATCCCACAACGCCGCCGACTTGCGGCTGGCAGTCCACACGCTCAAATCGGCAAGCAAATACCTGGGCGCCGACACGCTGGCGGCAACCTGCCTGGAGATCGAACGCAGCGCAACGCATTTCCAGCTGGTCGGACTCGATACCCGCCTGGCTGCGGCCGCCACCCAACTCGAACACGTCATCGGCGAACTGCAATCCCTGCTGCCGGATAACGCCTAGAACCAGACCGCCGACGGCACCAGTCCGTCGCGTTGAACGGCGCGCCTGGCCATCCGGAAAACAGCGGGCCGATCGCCTTGCTCAGGCGTTCTCGCAGTTGACTTTCTTATCCAGCCATTCCAGCAGGGTTTCATACAGCTTCCCGGGATCAACCGGCTTGGCGATGTGATCGTTCATGCCACCCTCCAGGCACTGCTGACGATCTTCATCGAAAGCATTCGCCGTCATTGCCAGAATGGGCGTCGTCCGGTTAAGCGAATCGGCGCGAATGGCGCAGGCGGCATCGATACCATTCATCACCGGCATCTGCATATCCATCAGGATAAGCGCATAGACGTTTTGCCTGGCCTGCTCAAGCGCCTGCTGTCCGTTTGCGGCGATATCCACCGACAGATTCACATCCTCCAGCAAACCGCGCGCGACCTCCTGGGTGATGGGTTCATCCTCCACCAGCAAAATGCGCAGGCCGGCATGTTGGCTACGCAAAAGCTCTTCGACAAGATGACCCGGGCGAGGCGTTTCGCTCAGAAGCACGCCCGCTTCCCGCTTCTTCAGGGGAACCACGAACCAGAACAGGCTCCCCTCTCCGGGTACGCTATCCACCCCGATTTCACCCCCCATCAACTGGACGAGCGATTTGCAGATCGCCAATCCGAGACCGGTGCCGCCATACCGTCTGGTCATGCTGTTGTCGGCTTGCTCGAAGGACTGGAACAGGCGCCCTTGCGCATCGGGGTCTATCCCCAGGCCGGTATCGCTGACTTCGAAACGCACCTGCAGCGCCTCGCGAGTTTCGCCGACGGCACGAACCCGCAAGCTGACACTCCCCTTCTCGGTGAACTTGATGGCGTTACCGACCAGGTTGAGCAGAATCTGTCCCAGGCGAAGCGAATCGCCCTTTAGCGCGGCACCGGCAACGTCGTCCGGCAAGTCGATTTGCAAATCCAGGCCTTTCCCGGCAGCCTCGTGGCCGAGCGTTCCTGCCACGCCATCGACGCTGTCGCGCAATTGCAACGGCGTCTCTTCAAGCACCATGCGGTCGGCCTCGATCTTGGACAGATCGAGAATGTCGTTGAGCACGCCAAGCAGGCGGTCGGCGGCATGTTTGGCCTTGCCGAGCTGCTCCAGACCCCGGGGATCAACCATGCGCCGCCTGGCAAGCTCGATCATGCCCATGACGCCGTTCATCGGCGTCCGCAGTTCGTGACTCATGTTGGCGAGAAATGCGCTCTTGGCACGATTCGCGGCTTCGGCAGCATCCTTGGCGACGACCAGGTCACGCGTCTGGGCCGCGACAAGCTCCTGCAGGTTATGCCGATGCCGTAGCAATTCGAGTTCGTCCTGTTTACGCTCCGTGATGTCGGTGTGGGTACCGCACATCCGCATCGGCTTTCCATCCGGGTCGCGCTGCATCACGCTGGCCTGATCGAGAATCCAGCGCACGCTGCCGTCCTTGTGCAGCATCCGGTACTCCAGGCGGTGTATGGCCGATCCGCCTTCAAGAACCGCATTGATCGAATTCCACGCCTTTTCGCGATCATCCGGATGTATGAAGTCGGTCCACTGCCGCGTCGTATGCTGGATCTCGTCATGGGTATAGCCCAGCATCTCCGCCCATAGCTCGTTCCGATCCACCGTACCGGTGACGATATCCCAGTCCCAGAAACCAAGCGCCGATCCAGCCAATACAAAACGCAGCTGCTTTTCGCTGCGCTCCAGTGCGAGGCTGGATATTTTCTGCTCCGAGATATCCTCGACCATCGCCACGACGTAATCGACAGTGCCATCCGCCTTGCGCACATTGCTGACAGCCAGGCGCGTATGGACCAAATGACCGTCCTTGTGAACGAAGCGCTTGTCCATTGCGTAGCTGTCGATCTCGCCAGCCAGCATCCGGTTGAATTGCACCATATCGGACGCCAGGTCATCCGGGTAGGTCAGTTCCGTCCAGGTCATGTGCGTCAGCTCTTCTCGCGAATAACCGAGCGCGGAGCACAGCGCATCGTTGACTTCGAGCCAGCCTTTTTCAAGGCTGGTGATGGCGAGCCCGACGATGGAGTGGTCAAAATAGGCATGAAAGCGTTGCATGCTGGCACGCTCTTCCGCCGTCACCGCCTCCTGGGCGTTTTGCAACGCCAGCCGGTCGACCCGCTGCTGTGCATGATGTTGAAAAAACAGGCACAAAGACATGAAGGCAAGCGGATAGAACAACAGCAGAACCCACCATGCCTGCTCGATGAAGGGATAACCGGCACGATTGGGAATCAACGCGAAAGCGCCCAGCTGCGCCAGCTGCACCACCACACCCAGCACCAAGTAATGCATTGCCCCGGGGTGAGCACCACGCCGCATGAACCATCTCCGCGCCAGTACGCCCAGCAAGGCCGACTGGAGGATGACCAGAACGCCCACCGGTGCACCGACACCGCCCAAATGATAGCGATATACGGCTGCCATCCCGGCAGCGATAGCGGCAACC
>CALJZP010000091.1 GCA_937983545.1 uncultured Azonexus sp. | reverse complement strand
TCTTGGTGAGGAACTCTTCCGCCCCCGGTTCAGGTTGCGTCATCAACGACACCACGACGATGGTGGCAAAACCGGCAATAACACCGAACAATCCGGCCGCCGTGGGCTGGACGTGGAACCAGGGATCCATCCCGAAGCCGCTTATGCCGAGCCAGGGAATGCTGTCGAATTCGACGCGCAGGATGTAGTAGAGCGATAGGGATACGCCGACAACCATCCCGGCAAGCGCCCCCTTTCTGGTCGCTCGCTCCCAGAAAATACCAAGCACCAGAGCCGGGAAGAAGGCTGATCCGGCAATCGAGAAGGCCCAGGCAACCATGGACAGGATGGTGCCGGGCTTTTCGGCTGCCACGGTTGCGGCAAGCACGGCCACCACCAACAACATGGATTTCGAAATGACCAGCCGGAACTGTGTCGAGGCATCCGGCCGGATGATTCGGTAGTAGACATCGTGAGACAGGGCACTGGTAATGGTGAGCAGCAAGCCGTCGGCGGTGGAGAGCGCTGCCGCCAATCCGCCCGCCGCGACCAGCCCGGAGATGACATAGGGCATGCCGGCGATTTCCGGCGTCGCCAGGACGATGACGTCCGGATTGAGAGAAAGCTCAGCCAATTGCAGAATGCCATCGAGGTTGATGTCCTCGATGCTGACCAAGCCAACCTTCGCCCAGGCGGTCACCCAGCCGGGCAGCTTGGCGATGGGGATTTCCGCCAGGTGAGACAAAACCTCGTGCTTGGCGAATACGGCATAGGCAGGTGCCGTAATGTAAAGCAACAGGATGAAGAGAAGCGACCAGAAGACCGATTCGCGTGCTTCATGTACCGTAGGGGTCGTGTAATAACGAACCAGCACATGCGGCAGCGCAGCGGTACCCACGGTCAGACAGAAAATCAAAGCCAGGAAATTGATCCGCTGGATGTTCTGCTCCGCCTCCGTCTCACCGGGAAAGGCCTCCGCATGGTGGATCGGTTTGCGGCTTCGCTCGAGCGCGGAAAACATCGCTGCCTCCCAGCGCACCTTGGCCTGCTCCGGGTCGTGCGGCAACTCCCTGCGCTGGCGCTCGAGGGCGACAATGTCGCGCATTTGCGCATCACTGGCCTTGAGTTGGTTGATCTGGGTGGATAGCTGCTCGCGCTCGTTGTTCAGCGACTGAGGCAGTTGCATGATTTTCTGGGCGTAGACGTCGGCGCGCTCGTGGAACAACTGCCGCACCTCGACCTCCGCCGGCGAGTCGAACAGCCGGGCCTCCAGATGCGTGACCTTTTGCAGCACTTCGCCATAAACCAGCTGCGGAATCGGGTTACCCGTGACGTTGTACGACAGGATGGCGACAGGCGTGATATAGGCAACAATCAGGATCAGGTACTGCGCCACCTGCGTCCAGGTGACCGCCCGCATCCCGCCCAGGAATGAGCAGACAAGAATCCCCGCCAGACCGACGAACACACCGATTTCAAACTGCAGGCTGACGAAGCGGCTGGTAATGACGCCGACGCCATAAATCTGCGCCACCACATAGACGAAGGAAGCGAGGATGGCCGCCCCGACGGCAACGAGGCGTATCGAATTGCCGCCGTACCGTGCCCCGAGAAAGTCGGGAATGGTGTATTGCTCGCAACGCCGCAAATACGGTGCCAACAACAGCGCAACCAGGACAAACCCGCCGGTCCAGCCGATGACGTAGGCCAAGCCTTGAAACCCGGACAGATAGAGCGTTCCCGCCATACCGATGAACGAGGCGGCGCTCATCCAGTCGGCGCCGGTTGCCATGCCGTTGAAGAAGGCTGGCACGCGCCGCCCGGCCACGTAGTATTCCGACACGTCGGAAGTGCGGCTGACGATACCGATCAGCGCATACATCGCGATGGTGAACATCAGGAAAGCGTAGCCGATCCATCGCGGCGGCATGCCATGCTGCTCGAGTACGGCCAGCGCCCCGATAAACGCGAGAAAGCCGCCCGTGTAATACAGGTAGTAGCGCTGCAGACGGGTCAGCGGCCTCAGCATCGGAAAAACTAGTGAGTGCGCCGCAGGAAGCTGCTGGCACGCGACTCGTCGACCAGCCGGGCAGCGGTATCGATCTGCTTGCCGACCGCCCTCACCAGCAACATCTGGAAAAGACGACCGAGGAGAAGCGTATTGGCCATCGCATCGCGCCGCCCTTCCCCGCCCCCCATCCCGAAGATCTCGAGCCATTGGTCGAGCGGCATCACGGTATGCCCCTTATCCTCGAACATCGATGGCATGAGCCAGGCCATATCGACCCATTGCGGCTGAAAATCGAGGCCCAGACGCTCCTTGTAGGCACGCTGGAGAAAGCCGCCCACATAAGGAACGTGATAGGTCACCATCGGCGCCTTGGCAGCAAAAAGCAGGAAGGCCATCAATTGACGGTCGACTGCCGCTCCTTCGCCATCCAGTGTCGAGAAATCGACATAGAAGGTATCGTCCGGCTGGATGGCCCCCTGCCAGACACTGCTGGCCGCAATGGCCAGCAGCTGGTCCTTTTCGGGATCAAGACCACTGCTCACGATATCGACGACCAGATAGCGGGTATGGAAATGAAGTTCCTCGAGCGCCGGTGCATGACTGCTACGCCAGGCATCCAGCGATGCCTTGACGTCCTCCGACAATCCGCTCGGCGCACCACCGCGAAACAGGAATTTCTTGAGGCCGAGCATGGTCAGTTCACCTGGTAATCGAGTTTGAGACGTGTCTGTATCTTGCGCGCCTGGCGGAAGGATTCCTTGAGGATGCGGCGATCCAGCTCGTTCAGGGTTTCCGGATCGATCAGATTGTCCCCCTGCTTGCCCGGCTCGCCCTCCAGATACTGGTGCTGCAGGCGCAACAACTGGATGAAATTGAGCCCTTCGAGCACTGCGTTGATTTCATCGGCGCGTATGTTCAGACGCTGCGCAGCCAGACGCAGGCGCTGGATGGAATTGGTATTGTGCACACCGCTGGCCATGGCATAGATGCGTGCCACATCGACGAAAATGCGCGAACCGTACTTCTTCAGGTCGATCTTGCCCGGATGGTCAGGCTCGAGATCGGTCAGAAAATCGCGAATCTTGCCGAGCGGCGGTTCGACGTCGAGCGCGTTCTTGGCCATGGCGCGCAGGAACATGGGGTTGGAAGCCGTCAGGGCCAGCAAATGGCGGCGCATGGCCTCGGCCAGCTCGGCCTTGCCGAACAAGGGCCGGAAATCGAAGAAAATCGTGGCATTGAGCAAGGCATCGGGATGCGGCTGGCGAATCCAGCTGCCGAACTGCTCCTTCCATTCGTCGAGCGTCAGGCACCACTGGGGATTGCTGGCCATGATATTTCCCTTGCACAACGGGAAGCCGCAGCGATCGAGATCCTTGTTCACATCCAGGGCATAAGCCAGGAAGCGCTGTTTCAGCGCATCGACCGACGCCCCTTCGGGCGGCTGGAAAACAATGCCGTTATCCTGGTCCGTACTGAAGGTCTGCTCGTCGCGCCCCTCCGAACCGAAAGCCAGCCAGGCCCAGTCGATGCCGTCGAAAGCGTGCTTTTCCAGATTGAGTTGGATGACGCGGCGGGTCAAGGCGTCGTTGAGCGCCGAAATGAACTGGGTCAGCTGCTCCGATCCCACGCCCTGGGCCAGCATGTTGAAGGCCAGTTGGCGCACGTCGGCGGCAGCCTGTTGCAAGGCTTCGACATTGTGCGCCCCGTCGATGGCCTGTCTGATCTGACGCAAACCGACGCGCTGCAACGAAAACAGGTCGCGCTCAGACACCACGCCGGTCAGACGGCCTTCCGCATCCGTCACCAGGACATGGCGTATTCCGTGCGTGGCCATGGCGAACATGGCATCGTACGCCGTAGCGTGCTCTTCGAGCATGAACGGGCTGGGCGTCATCGCCTCGCCCACCGGTGTGCTCAACGGCAATTCGGCCAGCACCACGCGGTCGAGCAGATCGGTACGCGTGAACACGCCGACTGCCTTGCGATCCTCGCCGGCGACGACCAGCGAACCGACACCTGCCTCCGACATGGTTTCCAGCGCGGCCCGAAGCGGCGTATCCGGCGCGACGGTAATCGGCGAACGCGATCCGATGCCCGCCAGGGGGGAGTTGAGAGTCTGCTGCTCGCTGGCACGCTGCGCGAACTGAAGCTGCAGTTGCCGGCGCGACTGGTCGAGCAGGCTGGCGATGTACTGCGTGCAGAACAGGTTGAATTCCGGACTGGAGGCAACCAGCGCCAGGAAATCCTCGGCCGGCAGCTGGTAGCAGAAGCTGTCTTCAACCGCCAGATAGACGTTGGTGGATGGCCGCCCGGCGGTGACCGCACCGATCGGGAAGCCCTCCCCGGCCCCCAGGCTGAGGATGGAATACTCGGTCACCGTCACCTCGCCCGCCTGCCGCGCCTGAACCTTGCCGGATTCAATCAGGTAGAAGTAGCGGACATTACCGGCGTCAGGGCCAATGATCTCGCTGCCGGCCGGATAAAACGCAATCTGCGCCTTTTCGGCGAAACGCTGCAGTGCGTCCGGCTGCATTTTGTTGAACGGCGCATGATTGCGAAGAAATGCAATGGTGTTGCCAGCCATGCGGCTACGCCCCTTTTCGCGCAGCGTCATCTCCACTTGGCCAACGACCATTTCCTGCCCTGTTTGCTGTTGCGTATTCACGACAACCTCATTTTTTTCTTTAGAGTGCATAGTTTAACTTGAGACGCTGTTGCAAGCGTTTGGCCTGCTTGAGCGCCTCGCGCAGTATGGCCTGATCCATGTCATTCAATTCGGCGGGTTTCAGACCGGAACCCGTCGTCATACCAACAGCCGCGGCGGCAATCTGCTGTGTCAGGCGCAGCCGGAGGATGTGGGAAAAGGCCGCGTCGAGACTGGCGATTTCGATATCCGGCAAACCGACCGCCTTGCCCGCCTGGTGCAGTCGCTCCGAGGTATTGACGCTCGGCACGCCAGCGGTCAGCGCGAAGATGCGGGCTGCATCGACAAATAGCCGACTGCCGAACTTCTTGAGGTCCACTTCCCCCTCACCGTTGACGGCGACCTCGCCGCGAAAATTCAAGGGCGCCTCGGCGTGCAGCGCATTCGCTGCCATCAGGTGCTGGAAAGCGGGCGTACCGGTCGTCAGTGACAACAACAGGGTGCGCAGCTGCTCGCCCAGGGCAAGATTTCCGTGCAGCGGACGCAGGTCGAAGAAGATGCTGGCATTGAGCAGCGCCTCGGGCTCGGGACGACGCACCCATTCGATGAACTGTTCCCGCCATTCGTCGAGCGACAGGCACCAGGCCGGATTGCCGGCCATGATCTTGCCTTGGCACAGGGCGAAGCCGCAGTCGGCGAGGCGCTGATTCGCTTCCTGGGCAAAAGGCAGGAAAAGTTCGCGCAAGGCGCCGGCCTCCTGCTCGCTGCTGGCATGAAAGAGCAGCCCGTTGTCCTGGTCGGTCACGAAGGTCTGTTCATGCCGCCCCTCGGATCCGAGGGCGAGCCAGCACCACGCCACTTGCGGCAGGCGATGGCGATGCGCCGTCAGGTCGATGACCCGTGTCGTCAGGCGATCGTTGAACAACGAAATCAGGCGGGTCGCCGCCACACCGTCCATGCCGCCGGCCAGTGCTCCCTGCAGGTGCGTACGGACAGCATCGGCGAGTAGCGGCGCTTCGTCCAGCGCACGCAACGCATCGATCGCGGCAAACAGCTCGATGCGTTGCTGGCAAAGCAGTAATGGCGCAGTGGTCACGGCAATCAGTACTTCACCCGGGCGAAATAGGTTTTCTCGGCGGCCTCCAGAGCCTGACGCACGGTGACAACCCCCATGTCCTCGAGCAGCTTGACCAGTTTCAGGAATACCTCGCCCGTTGCCAACGCATCTTCCAGCGCATTGTGCCGGGTACCGATGGCAATGCCGAGGCGTTCGAGGATCACATCCAGCTTGTGCGATTCCTGATTTGGATGCACCACGGCGGACAGCAGGAGCGTGTCGAGCACCGGCTGCGTGAAGCGGATGCCGGTACGCTCTTCCTTGAGTTGCAGGAAGCGCATGTCGAAGGCGGCATTGTGGGCAATCAGCACCGTGTCTTCACAAAATTCGTGGAAGGCAGGCAGAACGACGTCGATGTTCGGCTGGCCGCGCACCATGTCCTCGGTAATGCCATGGATGGGGATGGACTCCGGCTTGAGCGGGATTTCCGGATCGACGATCTGGTTGAAGGTTTCCTGGCGCAGCAAGCGATTATTGACGATACGCGCGGCGCCAATCTGAATGATCTCGTCGCCATTGGAAGGTTCCAGACCGGTCGTCTCGGTATCGAACACGGTGTAGGTCAGTTCGGACAACTTGCGATCCAGGTCGATGGATTTGTCTTCGAACTTGAACAGGTCGAAGTCGTAATACTCCGGGCGCCCGGTGACATGGCGCTCCTCAACCACGTGCTCCGCTTCCGGAATGGCCACCGGCAGGACGAAACGGAAGAAGGCCCGGTGCGCCGCCTTTTCGCGTTCGTACCAGATTTCGCCGCCATGGCGGTCGATGACGTCGCGCAGGGTGAGCGGCGAACTCTCGCTGCCGATCTGCATCGACTCCATTTCCCACGTGTAGAAGGTTTCCGACGACATGGCCGGGCCAGCCCAGATCAGGTCGAGGTAAGCCAGCTTGCCGCTGGAAGTCAGCCGGAAGCGCAACTCGCGCGGCTCGTAGTGATCCTGCAATTTCGAGGCGAGCGAAACCAGCGCGAAGACCAGCGAGAAGCTGTCGGCCTTGATCCACAGGTTGTCGTCCATTTCCTCGGTCTTGGTCGGCAACTTGAGCTTGTCGTCGATGCGGCGCTGGGCGGCGGCGACGATATCGATACCGAGCACATCCTCGAGCGGCCAGCGCGTCTTGATGGCATCGGAAAACTGATTCATGGTCTGGTCGATCACCTGGCTGCGCTTGGCCACTTCGTCATCGATGACATGCAGGAAGCGCTGGCGCAATTCCGGCTCCATGTCCGGGTAATCGATCAAATTGGCGACCGCAGCCCGGATATTGCCGATCGCCGACCGGCTACCCTGGGTCAGCGTATGCAAGGCCTGGTCGCGACGCTCTTCTTCCTCGATGCTGCGCGTGATGTTCTCGACGGTCAGCACGTAGCCCGACATCGATGCCTCGCGCGACTCGCCCGTCCCGCCCAGCACCGGCACCATCTGGATGCGCAGCAGCTGGCCGCCGCGTGTCGTGGTGATGAAATTGGCGATCGCCGTCTTGCCGTTGGCCAGACGCTGGTGGATCACCTCGCGGGCATGCTCGACCTGGCTTTTTTCGAGGATCGAGAAGATCGAACGCCCCAGCCCGATCAGCGCCCCGCCGGCCACCGAGGTCGGCCCCTGGGACAGCGCCTTGAACTGCAGCCGGGCGCGGTTGTTGTAGAGCAGGATGCGGCCATCGAGGTTGCAGACAACCACTGCCTGGGCCAGTTCCGACATCAGCGCGGCCAGCCGGTTCTTTTCCTCCTCGACCGAAGCCTTGGCACGGGCGATCTGCGAATCGACATCGTCCATCAGCGCATCGCGCTGCTGCGCCAGGTCGTTGGCGGCCTGCGCCAGCTGCTGCACCTCGGGAGGCCCTTCCGGCGCCACGCGGAAATTGCGGTTGGCCCCGAGCATCAGGCGCAACGTCTCCGCCATGCGCAGCAAGCCTTCGACGTATTGCTTGAACAGCCTGTGCAACACCAATACGCCGATCACGAAACCGAACAGCGTCATCATGGTACCGACCGGCAATCGTGATACCAGCAGCGCAGTCAGCATGTCGCGCTCGGCATCCTTCATGTCCAGCCAGACAAGCAGCGAAGTGACGACGAAGGGCCCGGTCATCAGCAGACCGAGAACGACCACGGCGAGGATGAAACGATGTTTTGCCTTCATGGCAGGCATCCCAGAATGGTTGGTTATCGTGACAGGCGTTCCGGCGCCAGGCCGGAAGATTCCGGCATCAGGCCGTACCGAGCATGCCCTTGACCTTGACCACCAGGTCCTTGGTCGAGAATGGCTTGGTAACGTAGGCATCGGCACCGATGGCCAGCCCCTTGGCCACCTCGGTCTCCCGTCCCTTGGCGGTAAGCATGACGACCAGCAGCCCGGCCATTTCCGGATCGGCGCGCAAGGCTTCGCAGACTTCGAAGCCGGATTTCTTCGGCATCATGACGTCGAGCAGGACGAGATCGGGCCTGAAGCTGTCGACCTTGGCGAGCGCCTCTTCGCCATCGACGGCGACGGCGACCTCGAAACCTTCCTTCTTCATCAGAAATTCGAGCGAGATGACGATATTGGGTTCGTCATCGACGATGAGGATTTTTTTGGTCATGCGTTAAGTCTCCCTTTGTTATTCCTCCGATGCCGGCAGCGGCACCGTGAAAATGAAATTCGCACCCTCTCCCGGGTGGCTTTCAACCCAAAGCTTACCACCGAAATATTCGATGATCTGCCGGCTGATCGGCAGCCCAAGGCCGGTGCCCTGCGGTTTGTCGGTCAGGGTATTTCCCCCCTGGCGGAATTTTTCGAAAATGACGTCACATTCCTCGTCGGTCAGACCCGGACCGTTGTCACGCACCTCGACGCGAACCATGCTGCCGTCGACACCGACCCGGACATGCACCCGGCCGCTTTGCGCCGGTACGAACTTGACGGCGTTCGATAGCAGGTTGATCAAGACCTGGGTCAGGCGGTCGCTGTCGGCCAACACCACCGGTCCGACTGCCGGAATATCGCCGTCCAGTGCAACGCCTTTCTCGCGGAACAATTGCTCGAGCGCTCCCATCGTCTCACGGGCAATCGCACCGATATCGACATCACCCGTCGTCCATTCGGCGCGCCCCGACTCCAGCTTGGCCATATCGAGAATCTGGTTGATCAGGCGCGTCAGGCGCTCCGTTTCATTGACGATGATGCCGAGGAAGCGCCGCCGGTTGGTCAGGTCGATGCGCGGGTCTTCATGCAGCATTTCCGACAGCGCCCGAATCGAAGTAAGCGGTGTGCGCAATTCGTGCGTGACCGTGGATATGAAGTCATCCTTCATGCGATCCACTTCGCGCAGACGTTCGTTCGCTTCGCGCAATTCGCTGGTCGCCGCCTCCAGCGCCTGTTGCTTGACCTCCAGTTCCCGGCTGTAGGCGCGGACCTGGGTAGCCTCGTCAAGGATGTCGAGAACCTCGTCCAGCCCGAGATCCTCCTCCTCGGCCACCGAAGCGACCATCACCCGAGCACTGGCCGAACCGATGGCACCCGCCAGTTCGGCCTCGGCGAAATGAACGAACTCGGCATCGGCAGGTAGTTGACGCCAGTCATCGACGCCCCTGCCGCGAGCATAGAGGGCCAGTTGTTGCTGGGCCCGGCCGACGCCGAGGAAACGCTCGAGCAAACGGACCAGGGCGTCCAGCGAGGCCTTGCCGCGCCACAACCGTGCTTCGGCACTACGGCGGTCGAAGCGGAAGACATCGACGAAACGCTCGGCCTGGCTGGCCTCGACCGCATCCGGGCGGGAACTCAGGGAGACGAAGACGTAGCAGCCGATATTGGCCAGCATGCTCCACCACAGGCAATGCGAAATCTCGTCCATGCCGCCCAGCCCGAACAACATCTGCGCCTTCAGCCATGGGATGCCGAACAGCCCCTGCTCGACGAAGCCGCTGGAAATCCAGCCCGACTTGGCAAACGACGGCAACAGCAAGGTGTACAGCCAGACGACGAAACCGGCCGACAGCCCGGCCACGGCGCCGGCGCGCGTCCCCTGCTTCCAGTACATGCCGCCGAACATCGCCGGCGCGAACTGGGCGACGGCGGCAAAGGAAATCAGCCCGATACCGACCAGGGCGTAAGCCTCGCCAGCCGCCCGGAAATAGATGTAGCCGAGCAGCACGATCACAGCAATGGCGACGCGCCGGATGCCGATGAGCAATCCAGAGAGATCCCGATGCTGCCGAGCCTGCAGCCAGGCAGAGCGCAACAGCCAGGGCATGACCAGGTCGTTGCAGACCATGGTCGACAGGGCGATGGTCTCGACGATGACCATGCCGGTCGCCGCCGACAGCCCGCCGATGAAGGCCAGCAGCGCCAGCGATTCGGCACCGCGAGCCAACGGCAGGGTCAGCACGAAGGTATCGGAATTGACGCCCTGACCATCGAAATGCAGCAGACCACCGAGTGCCAGCGGCAGGACGAAGATGTTGATGAGCAGCAGATAGAGCGGAAACAGCCAGACGGCGCGCTTGACGTGTGATTCGTCCACATTCTCGACGACGACGATCTGGAACTGGCGCGGCAGGAAAACGATGGCCAGCCCCGACAACACGATCAAGGCTGTCCACGTTCCGGCGCGTGACGAATCGAGTTGCAGCAGACGTCCGAGATCGGCTGTCGCCGCAGCCCGTTCGAACAGATCGCCCAGACCGCCGAACATGCCGTAGGTGACGAAGAGTCCGACCGCCATGAACGCGATCAGCTTGACCACTGACTCGAAGGCGACTGCGGCCACCATCCCCTCGTGGCGCTCCGTGGCGTCGAGGTGACGCGTTCCGAACAGGATGGAAAACAGCGCCAGGATGACGGCAATCAGGAAAGTCGAATCCAGCCCCAGCCAGATGCCGCTACGCCCCGAATGGTCGAGCAGAACATCGACGCTGGCCGCCATCGCCTTGAGTTGCAGCGCAATGTAGGGAACCACCCCGATCACCGCAATGATCGTCACCATCCCTGCCAGCAATTGGCTCTTGCCGTAACGCGACGCGATGAAGTCGGCAATCGACGTGATGCGCTGCGCCTTGCTGATGCGGATCATCTTGACGATCACGCTGACGCACAGCAGCATCAGCGTCGGCCCCAGATAGATGGTCAGGAAAGAGAGGCCGCCCGACGTCGCACGACCGACGCTGCCATAGAAGGTCCAGGAGGTGCAATAGACTGCCAGCGACAGCGCGTAGACATTGGCCGAGATGATCGACTTGCCGGCATCCGCCCGCGCATCGCCGAAACGGGCGACAGCGAACAGCAGCCCAAGATAGGCCGCCGACAATAGCGCAATGAACCAGCCTGAAAGCACTGCTTACTTGCTCCGTCTTTCGGCGACCCAGGCCGCCAGGGCGATCAGTCCGGCCCACACGCCGAAAAGATAGAGGTAACCGGCCGGAATTCCCCACAGGCTGCCGCCGGGCAGGCTGAGCAAGGGATAAGTCAGCAAAGGAACGCCAAGCAGGCCGAG
>CALJZP010000090.1 GCA_937983545.1 uncultured Azonexus sp. | reverse complement strand
GAACATGACCAGCAGCCCCTTGGTGCCGCGGCAACTGGCCAGCGTATGACGTTGGCCATCGACACCGGGCAGGTCGAAGGCGGGGGCTGGTTGGCCGAAATCGCACACCGGTGGGTTCAGGGCGACCATGATGCTCCACTCCAAAAGGCATTTCGCCCATAATAGCACCGATGAATTTGCCACGTTTTTACTGCCGAGAAGCCCTGTCTCCGGGGGCGCATGTCGAACTGCCCGAACCGGTGGCGCGTCACGCCGTGCGTGTGCTGCGTTTGCCGCCGGGTGCCCGGATGATCCTGTTCGATGGCCGGGGCGGTCAGTACCCGGCGCTCATCGAGCGGATCGAGCGCGATCGTGTCTATGCCGAACTCTCTGCCTGGGAGGACGCGGAGTGCGAGTCGCCGCTTGCCATTACGCTGGTCCAGGCCCTGCAGGCCGGCGACAAGATGGATTTCACCATCCAGAAGGCAGTCGAACTGGGGGTGCGCGACATCGTTCCGGTAGAGAGTCGGCGCAGCGTGCTGCGTCTGGCCGGAGAGCGGGCAGCCAAGCGCGTGGCCCACTGGCAGGGTGTGGTGGCTTCGGCTTGCGAGCAGTGCGGGCGCAATCAGGTGCCGCTGGTGGCGCCGGTGGAAAAGCTGGAAAGCTGGCTGGCCAGGCCGGCAAACGGTGCCTTGCGCCTGATGCTCGATCCGGAGGCGGAAACCAGTTTTGCGTCGATTCGGCCGACGGGGGCGGTGCAGTTGCTGATCGGCTCCGAGGGGGGGCTTGATCCGCAGGAAATGGTCGCCGCCAGGCAGGCCGGTTTCCTCGCCGTGCGCATGGGGCCGCGCGTGTTGCGGACGGAGACGGCGGGCTTGGCGGCGTTGGCGGTCATGCAGGCCTTGTGGGGTGATTTCAGGGAGGGGTAAGTCATGTTTGAATCGGCAGAACTCGGCCACAAGGTCGACAAGAAAACTTTCAAGACCGAAGTCCCGAAACTGCGCGCCGAATTGCTCGATGTGCAGTACGACATGCTGCAGAAGAAGGAATTTCCGGTGGTCATCCTGATCTCCGGGGTCGACGGCAGCGGTAAGGGCGAAACGATCAATCTGCTGTATTCGTGGATGGATCCCCGCCACATTTCGACGCTGGCGTTTTCGGCGCCAAGCGACGAAGAGTCGTCCCGCCCGTATATGTGGCGCTACTGGCGCGCCCTGCCGCCCAAGGGCAAGGTCGGCATCTTTGCCGGTTCCTGGTATTCGCAGCCGATCGCCGACCGCATCAACGGGGAGATGCGCCGCTCGGAACTCGACGGGCGCCTGGACGACATCAACCGCTTCGAAACCATGCTGGTCAACGAGGGGGCGCTGGTCCTCAAGTTCTGGTTCCACCTCTCCAAGGAAGGCCAGAAGACCCGCTTGAAAGCGCTGGAGAAAGATCCGCGTACTGCATGGCGGGTAACCCCGGAGAGCTACGAGCGCCTGAAAACCTACAGCAAGCTTCAGCAGGTGGCCGGGCATGTGTTGCGGGTGACCAATACGGCGCATGCGCCGTGGATCATCGTCGAGGGCACCGATGACGAATACCGTTCGCTGACGGTGGGGCGGATCGTCCTCGAGGCCATGAAGCGCCGGCTGAACCAGGAAGGCCTGCAGCGCGTTCCGGTCGCTCCGCCCATCGTGCATCCGATCGACGAAAAGAACGTACTCAGCGAACTCGATCTGACGCAGAAGCTCGTCAAACAAGTCTATGAAACGCAGCTGGCCAAGTACCAGGCGCGGTTGTCTGAACTGGTGCGCGACTCGCGCTTCGTTGGCAAGCGTTCGCTGGTGCTGGTTTTCGAAGGCTCGGATGCGGCGGGCAAGGGCGGCAGCATCCGTCGCGTCGCTGCCGCCATGGATGCCCGGCAGTACCAGATCGTGCCGATTGCCGCCCCGACCGAGGAGGAGCGGGCGCAACCCTATCTCTGGCGCTTCTGGCGCCACATGCCACGCACCGGCCGGGCGGCGATCTTCGATCGCTCATGGTACGGCCGCGTGCTGGTCGAGCGGGTCGAGGGGTTCTGCAGCGAAGCGGACTGGCTGCGTGCCTATGCCGAGATCAATGACTTCGAGCACCAGCTGGTCGATGCGGGCGCGGTGGTGGTCAAGTTTTGGCTGCAGATCAGCGCCGACGAGCAGTTGCGCCGTTTCAAGGAGCGCCAGGATACCGAGTTCAAGCGCTTCAAGATCACCGACGAGGACTGGCGCAACCGCGACAAGTGGGACGAGTACGTCTCGGCCGTGTGCGACATGGTGGATCGGACGTCAACCGGCTTGGCGCCCTGGACGTTGGTTGAGGCCAACGACAAGAACTTTGCCCGGGTTAAAGTGCTGAAAACCATTTGCGAGCGTCTGGAAGCAGCGCTCAAGGACGACGACGGGAAAACCACCGAAAAATGAGCGATACCCCTTACGACGAGCATTTCGTCTCCTGGTTCCGGGCGGTCACGCCCTACATCAACGCTTTTCGCGGCAAGACCTTCGTCATTGCCTTCGGCGGCAAGGCCGTGGAGAGCGAGTTCGCCAAGACCCTGGCCTACGACGTCAACCTCCTGGTCAGTCTGGGTATCCGCCTGGTGCTGGTGCATGGTGCGCGCCCGCAGATCGAGGAAGAGTTGCGCGAAAAGAACCTGGAGTCGATCTACCATCGCGGCTACCGGGTGACCGATGCGGCGGCGCTCGATTGCGTACTCGACGCGGTGGGCAGCGTTTATCTCGAAATCGAGGCCATGCTGTCGCAGGGCCTGCCCAATACGCCGATGGCCAACAGCCGCATCCGCGTCATCGGCGGCAACTTCATCACCGGCCAGCCGATCGGCGTGCTCGACGGCATCGACATGCAATACGCCGGCAAGGTGCGCAAGGTCGATAGCGAAGGCATCAATGCCCAGCTCGGCCTGGGCAACATCGTCCTCCTCAACTGCGAGGGGCCGTCGCCGACCGGCGAAATCTTCAATCTGCAGATGGAAGAGGCCGCCGAGGCGGTGGCGACAGCCATCAAGGCCGACAAGCTGGTTTATCTGACCGACAGCCACGGGGTCACCGACAAGGATGGCGAACTGCTGGATGCAATGACCGCCGACGAGGCCTCCAAATTGCTGCTCGATGCCGAGTGGCTGAGCGCCGACATCCGGCGCTATTTGCCCTGTGCGGTGCGCGCCAGCCGGGCCAGCGTCGGCCGGGTGCACCTGATCAGCTTCGAGCAGGACGGCGCCTTGTTGCGCGAGCTGTTTACCCACGACGGCGTCGGCACCGTGATTACCCGGGAGTCGCTGGAAAACATCCGCGAGGCAAAGCCGGACGATATCGCCGCGCTGATCGCGCTTATCGAGCCGATGGAGGAGGAAGGCATCCTCGTGCATCGGCCGCGCGAACTGCTCGAGCGCGAAATCGACCATTTTTCGATCATGCTGCACGACGGCATCATCGTCGGCTGCGCCGCGCTTTATTCGCATTCCGAGGAAGAGGCAGAGTTGGCCTGCCTGGCCGTCAGTCATGAGCATCGCGAGTGGGGTTACGGCGAGCAGTTGATGAAGCGCATCGAAAAGCGCGCCCGCAAGGCCGGCGTCAAGCGCTTGTTCGTCCTGACCACGCGTACCGAGCACTGGTTTGTCGAGCGTGGCTTCAAGCTCGGTTCGGTCGACGACCTGCCTGCTGCCAAACGGGATATGTACAACTATCAGCGGAGGTCCAAGGTCTTGTTCAAGACCTTATAATCCCCCCCGTTAACCCCACGGAGTTTCACATGGCACGTACCGTCAATTGCGTCAAACTCGGCCGCGAGGCCGAAGGTCTCGACTTCCCGCCGTATCCCGGTGCGCTGGGTCAGCGCATCTTCGAGAATGTCTCGAAGGAAGCCTGGCAGCAGTGGATCAAGTTGCAGACCATGATCATCAACGAAAACCGCCTCAACCTGGTCGATGCCAAGCACCGCAAGTACCTGGCCGAGCAGGTGGAGAAGCATTTCTTCGGCGAAGGCGCCGACCAGGTTCAGGGCTACGTAGCGCCCAAGGCCTGACTGAGGCGCTACCCAAACAAAAACCCGCCGCGGCGGGTTTTTTGTTTTTCGGGCGGCGCTTTAGCGCACTGTCC
>CALJZP010000089.1 GCA_937983545.1 uncultured Azonexus sp. | reverse complement strand
CAGTGCAGTACGCCTTCGCGGTCGATATGTACGCGCAGCAGCCAGCCACGGCGGCCGTTTTCATAGTCGAAACCGTCAAAGACAAAGTTGCCGAGGCTGTAGACGATGGGCTTGCCGCGGTAGATTTCGGCGCCCTGGGTGACGTGCGGGTGGCTTCCGACGACCAGGCTGGCGCCTTCGTCGATCATGCGGCGGGCGAACTCCCTCTGGCGCGCGTCCGGCTGCGTGCTTTTTTCCCAGCCCCAGTGCATGAAGGGGATGACATGGTCGGCGCCGGCCTCCTTGGCGGCGCGGATGTCGGCGATCACCTGTTCATCTTCGCTCCAGGCGATACCCGGCGTTTGCGGACCGGCTTCGAAGCGGCGCGGCTTGTATTCGTTGTAGCCGAGCACGGCGATCTTCAGCCCCTTCTTGTCGATCCACAGCGGGCGGTGGGCTTCGGTCAGATCGCGGCCGCCGCCGAAGCGAGCGATGCCGGCGGCGTCGAGATGCTGCGTGGTTTCGACGAAGGCGGCCTGGCCGTAGTCGCCGGAATGGTTGTTGGCGAGCGAAACGGCATCGAAGCGGCCCTTGAGCACTTTCAGCGTCTGCGGCGCGGCGCGGAAGGACCAGATTTTTGAGGGCTGCGCCTCCCCACCGTCGGCGACGGCGCATTCGAGGTTGCCGATACGGTAATCGGCCGCTTCCAGGATGGGGGCGAAATGGGCGAGCGGATCGCCGCCGGCGGCGATGACGCGACCGGGTCCGTCGGCGAGCATGATGTCGCCGGCGAAGACGAGGGTCAGCGGATCGGCATGGGCAGTGGCCAGCCAGCAGGCGGCGAGCGCGGCGGTCAGGTGGAAGCGCTTCATTGGGGGGCCGTTTCGCGGAGTTCGCACCAGTATTGCAATTCGCTTTCGCGCTTGGGTTCGTAGACGCGTTGCAGGCCGGTGAAGCCGTAGCGTTCCTGGTTGCGCAGCGGATAGGGGTGGCTGGCGTGTTGCAGCGGGATGGGTGCTTCGCCGAGGTCGGCGTGGGTGTAGAGGTTGATGCGGGCGAGATCGGCCGGCTCGCGCACGAAGACGACGCGGAACAGGAAGAAGGAGCCGATGGCGGTCGGTTCGCCGGTGTAGGGCGCGTTGCCGGGTGGCGCTTCGACGATCTGCGTTTCGCCGCCATAGGTCAGGTGGCAGGCGACGGTCTGGGCGTGGAGCATGGGCGACATGACGAACGCCATGGCAGCTGCAAGGCGGCGCATGGGTCAGTGCGACTTTGGTGCGACGGGTTTGAGGATGATGCTGACCGGTACCGGCTGACCATCCTCGAGCGGGGAATAAACCTTGTCGCTGATGAAGCGCAGCTTGCCCCGGTGTTCGATGCGGGCGCTGACGGAGAGGCGGCTCTTCTTGCCGATCAGGTCGCGGTCGATGGTGGCCGAGAACGGGATGGGAACCTGCGCGCCGTTCAGTTCGTAGCGCTGTTCCACGAGGACGCGTGCCGGTGCGCCGGCACGGGCGATGTCCTGAATCCGGATGGTGAGGATGGCGCCTGGCGGCAGGGCGATTCGCGCCAGGTAGCTGACCGTGCCGCCGATTTCGAGGAAGCTGCTGTCGGCTGCGGGCGCAGTTGCAGCTGCCGGCGAGGACGGCGGAAGGGCGCCGCGCGTGCAGCGGCGCAAATTGCCCTTGCCGTCTTCAAGCACGGCATTGTCGTCGGTGGTGTGCAGTCGAATCTCGCCCCGGCGGTACAGCACGCCGGAAGCGGAGGGCACTTGCGGCAGAGCCACCGCCTCGTCGGCGAAATGCAGGGTGGCGACCGGGCGGCCTTCCGCGTCGGCGGTAAAGCTGATCTCCAGGCGACTTCCGTTGTCGCAGGTGTAGGGCAGGCGGTCTTCGGCAGCGTGGGCGGAGAATGCGGCGAGCAGTAGCAGCAGGGTGGAAGTTTTCATGCGGTGTTGGGTTCGGGTAGCGTTGTCCAACGGCCTTCGATGAGGCCTTCGATGGGTCGGAAGGCGGATTTGTAGGCCATTTTGCGGCTTTCGGCAATCCAGTAGCCGAGGTACAGGTAGGGCAGGCCGAGGGCCTTGGTCTGGGCAGCCTGCCAGAGGATGTTGTAGGTGCCGAAACTGGCCGCCGGGACATCCGGGTCGTAGAAGGTATAGACGGAGGACAGTCCGTCGTCGAGTACATCGATCAGGCTGACCATGCGCAGCGCCTGCTCGTCGCGGAATTCGATCAGTCGCGTGTCGACGCGGCTCTGCAGCAGGAACTGGGCGTACTGTTCGTGGCTGTCCTCGTCCATGCCGCCGCCCGGATGCCGGGATTGCTGGTAGCGGTTGTAGAGCGCGTAGTGCTCCTCGAGATACGTCAACGGCAATTCGCGCGCCCGCAGGTCGGCGTGGCGCTTCATGGCCCGGCGTTGGCTGCGGTTCGGCTCCAGGTCGGCGACCGGCAGGCGGACCGGAACGCAGGCGCGGCAATGATCGCAATGCGGACGGTAAGTGAAGATGCCGCTGCGCCGGAAACCGGCGCGAACGAGCGAGCTGTAGATTTCGCCGTCGATCAGGTGGGCGGGGGTGGCGACTTGCGAACGGGCTTCGCGGTCTGGCAAGTAACTGCACGGGTAGGGCGAGGTTGCGTAGTACAGCAGCAACGAAAAGGGCAGTTCGGCGTCGTCGGGCTGGGACATGATTATTGTTCGGCGGTTTGTTCGGCGCTCCAGACAGAGCGCGGACTGCCCGCAGCGACGAGCACGGCAAGCTTGTGCAGGAAGTCCTGGCGCGGAATCTCGCGGCCGCCGAGCGAGGCAAGGTGATCGGTGTACATCTGGCAGTCAATCATCCCGAATTGGTTGGCAACAAGATAACGCACCAGATGGACAAAGGCGACCTTCGATGCGTCGGTCCGGTGGGAGAACATCGACTCGCCGTAGAACATGCGGCCGATAGCCAGCCCGTACAGGCCGCCGACCAGATTGTCTCCGTCGTAGGTTTCGACCGAATGGGCCCAGCCAAGTTCGTGCAGGCGGACATAGGCCGCCAACATGTCGTCGTTGATCCAGGTACCGTTCTGTCCGGGGCGCGGTGTTTGGGCGCATTGCGCGATGACCGCGCGAAAATTGCTGTCGAAGCGGACCGTGAAACGTTGGCGTCGAACGACCTTGTCGAGCGAGCGGGTCAGGCGGAAGGCTTCCGGAAAGAGCACCATGCGGGGGTCGGGGCTGTACCACAAGCGATGCCCTTCGAGCGTTCCCCACGGGAATATGCCGCGCCGGTAGGCATCGAGTATCCATTCGGGGGCCAGACTGCCGCCGATGGCGAGCAGGCCTTCCATGTCCTGGCGTGCCGATTCGACGGGCGGGAAGGTGTCGAATGGGCCGAGGAACGGGATCACGCGTGATCGTGATGCGACTGTTTCTTGAAGGCGATCACGTGATCCGCGTCGAGGCGGATGCCGATCTTTTCGCCCAGGGCGTGGTTGTGGTGCGAGGGAACCAGCGACAGAACCTCGGCGCCGCTGGCCAGGCGCAGGGTGTAGAGAATGTCGGCGCCGCGGAAGGCCTTGTGCAGCACTTCGGCCTGCAAGGGGCTGCGGTCGTCGTGAACCACGTCGTCGGGCCTGAGCAGCACGTCGACATCGCAGCCGTCGGCGCAGTTGGCGCAGGTCTCGCTGCATTCGACCGGAATGTCGGAAACCAGCTTGCCGAGTTCCATCTCGACATTGGTGCCGCCGGCAACGACGCCGGGCAACAGGACGCCCTGGCCGATGAAGTCGGCAACGAAGCGGTTGGATGGCCGGTGGTAGAGGTTGTAGGGCACGTCCCATTGCTGGATGCGGCCTTCGTACATGATGCCGATCTCGTCGGCCATGGCGAAGGCTTCGTGCTGGTCGTGGGTGACCATGATCGCCGTCGAACCCTCGCGTTTGAGGATTTCGCGCACCTCGACCGACAGGCGTTCGCGCAGGCCGACATCGAGATTGGAGAAGGGTTCGTCGAGCAGGATCAGGTTGGGGCGGGGGGCCAGCGCGCGGGCCAGTGCGACCCGCTGCTGCTGACCGCCGGAGAGTTCGTGCGGGTATTTGTTTCCCTGGCCATGCAGACCGACCGTGGCGAGCAGCTGGCGGACGCGCAGGTGGGCATCTTCGGCCGGCTTGCGGCCCAGCCCGAAGGCGACATTCTGCTCGACGGTCAGGTGCGGGAACAGGGCGTAGTCCTGAAAGACCATGCCGATTCGCCGTTTCTCCGGCGGGGTGGACCGGCCTGCTTGGCTGACCACCTCGCCGTGCAGCCGGATTTCGCCATCGGCAATTTCCTCGAACCCCGCGATGCAGCGCAGCAGGGTCGTCTTGCCGCAGCCCGACGGACCAAGCAGGCAGGCGATGCGCCCGGCTTCGAGATGGAAGTCGACGCCATCGACCACGGTGTGAGCGCCATAGCGCTGAACGACGCCATTTAGTTCAAGTTGAGCCATAGCGGTCGATTATAATTCGCATTCACAAACATGCGCACCGCCTCTTACTCTCCCCTGCTGATCGTCGGCCTCGTGGTCGCCCTGCTGGCCGGCTTGCCGGTTGCCAGCGTGGGGCTCAACCTGTTTGCCGGCGGAACGAGCGAAACGTGGGCACACCTTTCGTCGACGGTACTGCCGGAATACATCGTCAATTCGTTGTGGCTCTGCCTGGGGGTCGGTCTTGGTGTCGGGACCTTGGGCGTGACGACCGCCTGGCTGACGGCGATGCACGAATTCCCGGGGCGGCGTTTTTTCGAGTGGGCGCTGGTTCTGCCGCTGGCCGTGCCGGCCTACGTGATGGCTTACGTATATACCGATTTCCTGCAGTTTGTCGGGCCGGTACAGACTTTCTTGCGCGAAACCTTCGCTTGGGAACACGGCGATTACTGGTTTCCGGACATCCGTACCTTGCCCGGCGCGATGCTGATGTTCATCTGCGTGCTCTACCCCTATGTTTACCTGCTGGCGCGGACCGCTTTCCTCGAGCGGGCCAGCGGCATGCTGGAGGCCGCCCGTACACTGGGCATGGGGCCATGGCGCGCCTTCTTCTCGGTATCGCTGCCGCTGGCGCGTCCGGCCATCGTCGCCGGCGTGGCCCTGGCGCTGATGGAGACGCTGGCCGATTACGGAACGGTTGCCTACTTTGCGGTCAATACCTTCACGACCGGAATCTATCGGGCCTGGTTCTCGCTGGGCGATCGGATTGCAGCCGCGCAACTGGCGGCCATGCTGCTGGCCTTCGTGCTCTTTTTGCTGATGGCCGAGCGGATTTCGCGGGGGCGCGCGCGCTATCACAATACGACGGGTCGCAATCGCCCGATGGCCGGGGCCCGCCTGCGGGGAGTCTCCGCCGGTCTGGCGTTCGTGGGCTGCGCCTTGCCGCTGTTGCTGGGGTTCCTGATACCGGCGGGGCTGCTGCTCAAGATGGCCGTAACCGAGGGGGACGCCCAGTTCGGCGAGCGTTTCCTGATGTTGTCGCGCAATAGTTTCGTGCTGGCCGGGGCGACGGCGGCCATCGGCGTTTTGCTGGCCTTGCTGCTCGCCTATGGTGCCCGTCTTTCCAAGGGTTCGCTGGCGACAGGCCTGAATCGCCTGGTCGGCCTGGGATATGCCGTACCCGGCGCGGTGATTGCTGTCGGGGTGCTGATCCCGGTTACCCGTCTGGACAACTGGCTGGCCGGGCAATGGCAGGCATGGTTCGGTCATAACCCCGGCTTGCTGCTGACCGGCGGCATCGCTGCGCTGATCTACGCCTATCTCGTCCGTTTTCTGGCGGTGGCTCTGCATACGGTGGAGTCGAGCCTGGGAAAGATCACGCCGAACATGGACGATGCGGCGCGCAGCCTTGGCTTGGGGCAGGGCGGGACGATGCGTCGCGTGCATGTACCGATGCTGCGCGGCAGCCTGCTGACGGCCGGTCTGCTGGTCTTCGTCGATGTGATGAAGGAATTGCCGGCGACGCTGGTGATGCGTCCCTTCAACTTTGATACCTTGGCCACCCAGGCATATACGCTGGCTTCCGACGAGCGGCTGGCCGAGGCGTCGACGGCTGCACTGGCGATTGTCATGGTGGGCTTGCTGCCGTTGATCGCGCTGTCACGGCAGATAACGGCGGCACGTCGCGCTTAGCGGGGAGTCGCGCCCGCGATGGGCGCCGTTGCACCTATTTGGGGATGGTTGGCGTTTCCCATGGAATGGGCGGGATTTCCTCGACATCCAGAAACATCAGGTCGGCAGAAATTGCATTGGTTTCAGTGCCGAAGGCGTCGACCGCTTCCGGAGCTGAGTTTCCCGGTGTTTGAAAAGACAGCTTGCTGGGCGTGAACTCGATGAGATTGTCGGCCGGTGTGTCGGGCAGCGTGGGTACGACGGCTTCTCCGGGTAAGGGAGTGCTCTTGATGCCAAGAACTTCCTGCGGAATGGTCAGGCCGGGTGGAAGGTGAGCCCCTTCCTGGATCAGCGTGGCGGCGATTTCGTGATGGCCGCGTCTCAGCGCCAGGCGGAGCGGAGCGCCGGCACCGTCGGCCGCGCTGGCGTTCGGATCGGCGCCGCGGGCCAGCAACTCCCGCACGATCGCCAGGTTGCCTTCAAAGCAAGCCGTGCGCAGCGGCAGGCCGCCATGTCCATGAACATCGACCTCTTCGAGGTCGGCGCCATCCTCCAGTGCAACGACAACGCCGCTCAGGCGAGCGGCGCGTATGGCACTGATCAGTTTGCTCGGGGGAAGTCCTTTTTCTGTCATCAATCAAACGCCTGTGAGGGGCTTGATTGTAGGGAATTCCCCGGCGCTTGACGAGGTCCTACTTGAAGCCGGCGCGATCGAAAATGATCTGGGCCTTGGCTTGGTACATCGCCAGGTTCTTGATTGGCAGCTTGTCAGCCTTGAACTTGCCCAGCGATTCGAGAGCCGGATTGGCGATCTTGACGCTTTCCACGACCGGCCATTCATTGTTGCCGTCGGCAAAATAACGTTGTGCCTGATCGGATGCCAGGTACTCGAGAAATTTGACGGCCGCCGCCTTGTTCGGCGCGTTCTTCAGCATGCCGCCACCGGAGACGTTGATGTGGGCGCCGTTTCCATTCTGGTCAGGCCAGACGATGCCGACTTTTTCCATCAGCTTGGTTTCTTCCGGTTTGGTCGAGCGCAGCAGGCGGGCCACATAGTAGGTGTTCGAGATGGTCACGCCGCACTCACCGGCAGCGACCGACTTGATCTGGTCGGTGTCGCCGCCCTTGGGTGCGCGGGCGAAGTTGGCGACCATGCCGCGGGCCACTTCCTCGGCCTTGGCTTCCCCCTGGTGGGCAATGATCGATGCCATCAGCGACAGGTTGTAGGGGTGCGAGCCGGAGCGCGAACAGAGCTTGCCCTTCAGCTTCGGGTTGGCCAGATCGGCGTAATTCTGGACGTCTTCCGCCTTGAGTTGGGTTTTGTTGAAAACGATGACGCGGGCACGCGTCGAAAAGGCAAACCAGTCGTCGGTGCGGAGGTGGGCAGGAATGCGGGTTTCCAGCGTTTTGGAAGCAACCGGGGCAAACAGGCCCAGCTCGTGGGCCTTGGCCAGACGGGCCGCATCGACGGTCAGGAAGACATCGGCCGGGCTGTTGGCGCCTTCGTTCTTGAGGCGCTCGAGCAGTTCCTCTTCCTTGCCTTCGATCCGATTGATCTTGATGCCGGTTTGTTGCGTGAAGTTGCTGTAGAGCGCCTCATCGGTCTGGTAGTGGCGGGCGGAATACAGATTGAGGACTTTTTCCTCGGCCATGGAGGCATTCATCAGTGACAGAACGGCGGCGGCAGCTAGACCGAATTTCAGTTTCATCAAGCAACTCCAGTGTGGTTCAAAAATCCCGTCAGTCTACCGTCAGGAAATAAAAGTGTAAATGAGAATGGTTATCGAGGTGTGGTGTAAAAAAAGCGGCTGGCTGGCCGCTTGATTGATCAGTTTCCTTCGAGAATTCGCCGGGCACCGTTGTAACGCTGAACCCAGTAGCTGCTGTCCATGCTTTCGACGCGGACTTCGGCGCCGGTGCGGGGTGCGTGCATGAAGTGGTTGTCGCCGAGGTAGATGCCGACATGCGAAAAAGTGCGGCGCATGGTGTTGAAGAACACCAAATCGCCCGGTTTCAGCTGGCTGGCGTCGATTTGCTGGCCGACTTCGCTCATTTCCTTGGCGGTGCGCGGTAACGAAGCGCCAATGCTGTCCTTGAAGACGAGGCGGACAAAGCCGCTGCAATCCAGTCCGCTGTCTTCATTGTTGCCACCGAGGCGGTAGCGCACGCCTACCAGCTTCAGGCCTTGCAGAATGACATCCTGCGCAGCGTTGGTGTAACGTTCCAGAAATGACGGTTGTTCATCCTTGCGGATTTGCTCGGCAGCGGTGGACGCCCCGATTCCGCTAACGAGTAGCGAAGTCGATAGAAGCAGGGAGGCCAGTACTTTATGCATAGCCCTGAAATGTATTTGAAAAACCGGGCACTGTAAAGACACTGAAAAAAACGAGGGGTACGACTATGTTCATACCCTGTAATTATGAATACAATTTATTTTCCAAAGAATGGGGAGAGCAATGGATTCTTTCAAGGCATTGTTGATTGAGGAGCGCGACGGGAAGGTCTGCAACGGTTTCGTCAGGATGGGCGAAAGCCAGCTGGATGCCGGTGAAGTGACGATCCGCGTAGCTTACTCAAGCATCAATTACAAGGATGCCCTGGCGGCGACCGGTGCCGGCAAGATCATTCGTCGTTTTCCGTGTGTCGGCGGCATCGATTTGTCGGGGACGGTCATCGCCAGCCGCGATGCGCGCTTCAAGGCCGGCGATCCGGTGATCGCCACCAGTTTCGATATCGGTGTGGCTCATCATGGCGGTTATGCCGAAGTGGCCCGCGTTCCGGGCGACTGGGTGGTTCCCCTGCCGGCCGGCTTGTCCCTGTATGACGCCATGGCGCTGGGGACGGCCGGGTTTACCGCAGCTCTTGGCATTGTCCGCATGGAGGAAAACGGCCTCCGTCCGGAAAAAGGGCCGGTCATCGTGACCGGTGCCACCGGTGGCGTTGGCAGCCTGGCGGTCGATATGCTGGCCAAGGTCGGCTACCACGTCGTTGCCCTGACCGGGAAGGAAAGTGAAAAGGACTATCTGCTTCGTCTGGGCGCCGCTGAAGTGTTGATGCGCCAGAGTCTGGATCTTTCTAAGATCCGCCCCTTGGACCGTGGACGCTGGGCAGGGGCAGTCGACAATCTGGGTGGCGACGTCCTGGCATGGATCGCCAGCACCATGGAACAGGGCGGGACCATTGCCAGTATCGGCCTGGCAGCCAGCCATGCGCTGAACACGACGGTCATGCCTTTTATCCTGCGCGGGGTTTCCTTGCTCGGTGTCGATTCCGGCTATATCCGTGAGCCGTATCGCAGCGGGGTCTGGCAACGCTTGGCGACCGACTTGCGCCCGCCGCATCTCGAGGAAATGTCGCGCCGGATTCCCTTTGATGACTTGCCGGCCATGTTCGACGAATACATCGCCGGGCGGGCCAAGGGCCGCGTTGTCGTGGATATCGCAGGAGGCTGACGTGGCCGATCTGCCGCACATCCTGATCGTCGATGATTCACGGGTGGTTAGGGTGTCGCTCATCCATCACCTGAAGGCGCATTACGAGGTCAGGGAGGAAAGTGATGGCGAGGCGGCATGGCAAACCCTGGTGGTCGATCATTCGATCAAGGCGGTGATTTCCGATTTGCAAATGCCCAAGCTGAACGGTTACGAGTTGCTTGAGCGTCTGCGAACATCGAGGCTCAGGCGCCTTCAGCAGTTGCCTTTCATCCTGGTTTCCGGTGAGGAAACGGAGGAGGAGCGTCTCAAGGCCAAGGAGCTGGGAGTTTCGGATTTCGTGACCAAGGGGGCGGGCGGTGCAGAGCTGCTGACCCGCTTGAATAACTTGCTTAACCTGAACCGTGCTCAGGAAAGCCTTGAGGCCGATCGCGAGCGCCTGGTTCAGGATCCGGTGAGCGGATTGTTTACACGTAAATATCTGGAAATGCAGATGGCCCAGGCGCTGTCGCACGCCACCCGGCACGGTGTTGACGTCAGTGCGATGGTCCTCGGTTTCGACGATTTCGATGGCCTTAGCCAGCGTTTCGGATTGCAGGTGGCCGAAGAGATTTGCAATCGCTTCGCCAAGATGCTGGCCGGCAAGATGCGGCACGAAGACAGTCTGGGTCATTTCGGCCAGGGGCAGTTCGCCATCGTGTCGCCGGGTACCGCCCCGGCTTTTTGTGCCACGTTTGCCGAGCGCGTGCGCGAGGCGGTTGAAATGGCCAAACTGACGATCAGTGGAGAAACCGTCGCGCTGACCGTGAGTATCGGTCTGGCCAGCGTGCCGACTGATGCACTGTCCTCGGCGGCGGCCCTGCTCGATCTGGCTGGCGAGCGCATGCGCCGGGCGATGGGCGACGGCGGAAACCGTACCGAGTCGGGCGGTGTTCTGCCTGCGACGCGTCCGATCTCCATCAACCATGCCTTGGAGTTGCTGGCAGCCAACCGGATTGAGCCGGTCGTGCCGCATCTGCCTGCGCTGGGTGAAAGGTTGATGCCGTTGTTGCGGCTGATCGACAAGGAATTGGGCTTGACTCTGCCGCTGGCAGAGATCGAACGCCTTTTGAGCGAACGGAAATCTCACAAAAATTAGTCCGTTCGGTATTTTGCAGTGCAGGAAAAACCTTTTTAGAGGGACTTTATGGCGACGTACAAGGAGTTTCACCAGTATTCCATCGAAAAGCCGAACGAGTTCTGGACCGAACAGGCCCAGCTCATCGACTGGAAAGAACCGTTCACCCAGGTGTGCGATTATTCCCGCCCGCCGTTTGCCAAGTGGTTCGTTGGTGGCAAGACCAACCTTTGCTACAACGCGATCGACCGTCACGCCGCCAAGCGTCCGAACGACCGCGCCCTGATCTATATCTCGACCGAAACTGACGAGGAGAAGGTCTATTCCTTCGCCGAACTGCAGCGCGAAGTCGAGCGCATGGCAGCCATTTACAAGAGCCTCGGCGTCAAGAAGGGCGACCGCGTCCTGATCTACATGCCGATGATCGCCCAGGCTGCTTTCGCGATTTTCGCGGCAACCCGCATCGGTGCCATTCACTCGGTGGTATTCGGCGGCTTTGCCTCGGGCTCGCTGGCTACCCGCATCGACGACGCCAAACCGACCCTGATCGTTTCGTCCGACGCCGGCATGCGCGGCGGCAAGGCCGTGCCGTACAAGCACCTGCTCGACGAAGCCATCGAGATCGCCGAGCACAAGCCGGCCAAGGTCCTGATGGTTGACCGTGGCCTGGACAAGGGGTTCAACAAGGTCGAAGGTCGCGATGTCGATTACGCCACCCTGCGCGCCCAGAACATGGATGCCAAGGTCGAGTGCGAATGGCTGGAGTCTTCCGAGCCGTCCTACATCCTGTACACCTCGGGCACGACCGGCAAGCCGAAGGGCGTGCAGCGCGACACCGGCGGTTACGCCGTGGCGCTGGCCTCGTCGATGAAGCACATCTACTGCGGCGGTGAAGGCGAGACCTATTTCTCCACCTCCGATATCGGCTGGGTGGTCGGTCACTCCTACATCATCTATGGCCCGCTGATCGCCGGCATGGCCACGATCATGTACGAAGGCACGCCGCTGCGCCCGGATCCGGGCATCTGGTGGCAGATCGTCGAGAAGTACAAGGTCAACGTCATGTTCTCGGCGCCGACCGCTGCCCGCGTGCTGAAGAAGCAGGACCCGGCCTACATGCACAAGTACGATCTGTCCTCCCTGAAGCATATCTTCATGGCCGGCGAGCCGCTGGATCAGCCGACGCACGAATGGTTCCAGAACGAACTGCAGAAGCCGGTCATCGACAACTACTGGCAGACCGAAACGGGCTGGCCGATGCTGGCCGCCCTGCACGGTGTCGAAAAGACCCCGATCAAGTTCGGTTCGCCGTCCTTCCCGGTCTATGGTTACAACCTGCAGATTTTCCGCGAGGACGGTTCGATCTGCGGCGCCAACGAAAAAGGCATTGCTGCGGTCGTGCCGCCGCTGCCGCCGGGCTGCCTGTCCACCGTCTGGGGGCAGGACGATCGCTTCGTCAGCACCTATTTCACCCTGTTCAAGGATCCGCTGGTGTATTCCTCCTATGACTGGGCGATCAAGGACGAAGACGGTTATTTCACCATCCTTGGCCGTACCGACGACGTGATCAATGTGGCCGGTCACCGCCTTGGTACCCGTGAAATCGAGGAAGCGATCCAGAACCATCCGGCGGTTGCCGAAGTGGCCGTGGTCGGTGTCGAGGACAAGCTGAAGGGGCAGATGCCGATGGCCTTCGCCGTCGTCAAGGATGCTTCCAAGGTCGCCACACCGGAACTGGTCAAGGCGCTGGAGAAGGAAGTGTTCGCCACGGTCGATGGCATCCTCGGTGCCATTGCGCGTCCGGCCCGGGTGCACTTCGTGACCGGCCTGCCGAAGACCCGTTCGGGCAAGATGCTGCGCCGGTCGCTGCAGGCGCTGGCCGAAGGCCGCGATCCGGGCGATCTGACCACCATCGAGGATCCGTCTACGCTCGAGCAGATCCGGAACGCCCTGGCCAGCTGAGTTTTACTGTCTGCGTTCGGAAAAGCCCGCCGATGAAAGTCGGCGGGCTTTTTATTGCAGAGCGGTAAGAATGGCACTCCGCTGCGGGTGGTAGAATCCCCGCCAATCCAAGCAACCTGCCGTTTTCTCCGATGATTTACGAAACCGTCGCCGCCGTCGATCTGGGTTCAAACAGTTTCCGCTTGCAAGTCGGGCGCGTGGTCGATGACCAGATTTATACCCTGGATTCGATGAAGGAGCCGGTTCGCCTGGCTTCCGGGTTGATGCCCGACAAGCGCCTGGATGCAGCCTCGCAGGCCCGGGCGCTTGATGGCTTGCGCCGTTTTGGCGAGCGCTTGCGCGGGTTGGATGATGGTGCAGTGCGTGCCGTGGCGACCAATACGCTGCGCGTCGCCAAGAATGCGGCCGAGTTTCTGCCATTGGCCGAGGAAGCGCTGGGTTTCCCGATCGAAATCATCGCCGGGCGAGAGGAGGCGCGACTGATCTATATCGGTGCTTCGCATTCCATGCCGACGGCACCGCACAAGCGACTGGTCATCGATATCGGTGGCGGATCGACCGAGTTCATCATCGGCAAGCGCTATGAACCGCAGCTGATGGAGTCGCTGTACATGGGCTGTGTCAGCTACACCCTGCGTTTCTTTCCGGATCGCCGGATCGACAAGAAGCGTCTGCGGGAAGCCCAGGTGGCGGCAGCCAAGGAAATCGAACTGATCGCCCATGACTATCAGCGCATGGGCTGGAAAGAGGCCGTCGGTTCCTCGGGGTCGGCGCGTGCGATTGCCGATGTGCTCGAACTCAACGGGCTCAATCCGAATGGCGAGAGCGGCATTACCCGGGTCGGGCTGGACAGGCTCTGTGCGCTGCTCATCAAGGCCGGATCGGCGGAAGCGCTCGACCTCCCCGGTATCAAGGGCGACCGTCTGCCCGTGTTTCCGGGTGGCGTGGCCATCATGTCGGCCATTTTTGAAGAACTGGGCATCGAGCGGATGACCTATGCCGACGGCGCGCTGCGTCTTGGCGTTCTGTATGACCTGCTCGGGCGCTTCCATCATCACGATATGCGGGATGCGACGGTGAAGCAGTTCCGCCGTCGTTACCAAGTTGAAGGCGATCAGGTCGAGCGGGTCGAGGCAACCGCCTTGTTGGCCTTGGCGCAGACTGCCAATGGCGCGCCCGCGGAGCAGGATGTCCAGTTCCTGGCCTGGGCTTGCCGCCTGCACGAAATTGGCATTTCGGTGGCGCATAACGCCTATCACAAGCACGGCGCCTACATCCTGACTTACGCCGACATGCCGGGGTTCTCCAAAAAGGACCAGGCGCGGCTTGCCATGCTGGTGCTGGGGCACCGTGGCAAGTTGGAGAAGCTGGGGGGCATGCCCGCTGCGGACAGTACCTGGAACCTGATCTTTGCCTTGCGGCTCGCCGTACTCCTGCACCGCACGCGTGACGACCGTCCCCTGCCGGCCTGGCGTGTCGAGCGTACGCCCGGCGGTTACCTGATCGATCTGCCCGCCGACTGGCTGGCGGCCAATCCCTGGACGGCGGCGGCATTTGGCGAGGAAGCGGCAGTCTGGAAGGCGATGGGCCGGGAGTACGTCCTGAAATCCAAGCCGGCGAGGAAGTCCGCGTGAGCGATCGCCCCAGCTTGCATGTCGAGCCGGGGAAGGTGGTGCTGTCCGGCGCATGGACATTGGCGGAGATGCTGCCAAGGTTGGCCGAGTTGCAGGCAGGCCTGGCGGCGGCGACCGACGGCAATCGGCAATGGGATTTGTCGGCGCTGACCCGCCTGGACAGTGCCGCTGCCGTGTTGCTGTGGCGTGCCTGGCAAGCGACGTGGCCGGTATCCCTGGAAATCGGCGACATGCACCGGCGCATTGTCGAGCGGGTAGCCGAACTGCCTCAGGAAATGCCGCCGCCTCCGGTGGCGCGCGTGCATTTGCCGGAATTCATCGGGCGTTACTTGCTCAAGGCAGCAGCCAACCTGCGCGGCATGATCGCCTTGTTCGGGCAGTTGATTCTCGATACGTTTTTCCTGCTCAGGCATCCGCGGGATATTCCCTGGCGCGAGTTTACCGCCAACGTCTACAAGGCCGGCGCGCTCGCCTTGCCGGTTACCGCGCTGGTCGGTTTCCTGATCGGGGTGACCATCAGCTACCTGTCAGCCCTGCAGTTGAAGAGCTTTGGCGCCGACCTGTTCATTGTGAATATCCTGGGCATTTCGATCATCCGCGAACTCGGCCCGGTACTGGTTGCCGTGCTCGTCGCCGGGCGCTCCGGCTCGGCGATGACGGCCCAGATCGGCGTGATGCGGGTGACCGAGGAAATCGATGCGTTGTCGACCATGGGTATTTCGCGGAGCATTCGCGTCGTGCTTCCCAAAATCGTCGGGCTGACGGTCGCCATGCCTTTGCTGGTGCTGTGGACGTCGGCGGTTGCCATGTTTGGCGGCATGCTGGCGGCGCTGCTGCAACTGGACTTGTCGCTGGTTTATTTTCTTGAAAACCTGCCGCGCGTCGTGCCGGTCAGCAATCTCTACATCGGGCTGGGCAAGGGCTTCGTGTTCGGCTTTGTCATCGCGCTCGTCGCCTGTTATTTCGGCCTGCACGTCAAACCCAATACCGAGAGTCTTTCCGCCAACACGACGAGTGCCGTGGTCACAGCGATTACAACGGTCATATTGGTCGACGCCATTTTTGCTGTCTTTACCCGACAGGTCGGTGTGCCGCACCTATGAGCCGGCAGACGGTCATCGAACTGGATGGTGTGTGCACACGCTTTGGCGGCAACACGGTTCATCGCGACCTTGATTTGTGCGTCAAGGAGGGGCAGATCGTTGGGCTGCTCGGAGGCTCGGGAAGCGGAAAGACAACCCTGTTGCGCGAGATTCTCGGCTTGCACCGGCCGGATGCGGGGGTTGTCCGTTTGTTTGGCGTCGATTTGAACGATCCGGATATTCGTGTGCAGCGCGATATCCGTCGGCGTCTGGGCATGCTTTTCCAGCATGGCGCCTTGTTCTCGGCCTTGTCGGTGTACGACAACATTGCCTTTCCCTTGCGCGAGCTGCGTTGTCTCGACGAGGACTGGATTCGCCGTCTGGTGCACCTCAAACTGGCCATGGTCGGCTTGGGAGTGGCACACGGCAAATTGATGCCGGCCGAGCTTTCCGGCGGCATGGTGAAGCGCGTTGCGCTAGCGCGCGCGCTGGCTCTCGAGCCGGAATTGCTGCTGCTCGATGAACCGACGGCCGGGCTCGATCCGGATCGAAGCCAGAATTTTGTCGAGCTGATCGGGGAACTGCAGCGCGAACTGGGCCTGACGGTGGTCATGGTCACGCACGATCTGAATACCCTGGCCGGTCTGGCCAGCCATGTCGCCATCCTGGCCGATCATCGCATCATCGCCTATGGCACGCGCAGCGAGATCATGACCATCGACCATCCCTTCGTGACCGGCTTTTTTGGCGCAGACCGCCGGAAGCTGCTTTAATTACGGGCAATGGAAAACAAGTCACATGCCTTCGCCGCCGGACTCTTCGCCCTGCTACTGGGGCTCGCGGCCATCATCGCGGTCTATTGGCTGGGTGGGAGTCGCGACGAAACGCACGACTTTATCGTCGTCACCAAGCAGAACATCGGCGGCCTCAATCCGCAGGCCCAGGTTCGATACCGTGGCATCCGGGTCGGCAAGGTCAGCGATATCCGCCTCGATCCCGACGACTACAGCAATATCCTGGTCACCATCTCGATCAACGACAATGTGCCGCTGACCGCCGGCACGGTCGCCAAGCTGAATTACCAGGGGGTGACCGGGCTGGCGCATATCCTGTTGCTGGAAACCGGCAAGGACAATACGCCGCTTGAACCCAATGACGAATCGCCGCCGCGTATCGCCATGATTCCGTCGCTGTTCGACGAACTGGGCGAGACCGGGGCGGCAACCCTGAAGCAGGCCAAGGCCCTGATGCAGAGCGCCAATTCCGTCCTCAACGAGGAAAACCGGGCGCATCTGACGGCAACGCTGGCCAATCTGGAAGGCGCTTCGGCCAATTTGAAGCCGGCGCTGGAAAACCTGAATGCCACCCTGGTGCAGGTTAGAAAAGTCCTCGATGACCGCAATATCAAGCATTTCTCGCAAGTAGCCGGAGAGGTTGGGCCGCTGTTGGCCGATACCCGGCTGCTGATCGGCAAGATGCAGGCGGCGACGGACAAGCTGGATGTCGCCATCGGCGATGCGTCGGCCGGCGGCACTTCGGCTCTGATGCCCCGCTTGAACGAGCTGGCCCAGGATTTCTCGCTGACCTCGCGGCAATTGAGCCGGGTCCTGCGCATACTTGAGGATACGCCGCAGGGACTGGTCTTTGGCGCACCTTCGCAGTCGCCCGGGCCCGGTGAGTCCGGTTTCAATCCGACGGGAGGGCAGTGAGGTGAAAAAACGGCTCGGATTGCTCTGCTGCCTGCTGCTCGCCGGCTGCTTCACCGTCGGAAAACGGGGAGGTGATGTACCGCTGGCAATCTATGATTTCGGTCCGTCTTCCGCCGAACCGTTGGTGGCCCAGCGTCGGGTGCCCCTGGCGCTGGAGGTTAGGGCACCGTTGTGGTTCGATACGATGGGGATCGACTATCGTCTGGCCTATATCGATGCGGCGCGCCTGCGCGAATATGCCAAGGCCCGCTGGGCCGGCCCGCCGGCCCAGATGCTGCAGCAACGCCTGTCGCAACAACTGCGCCTTTCGCCGTCCGGGCAGGGGCAGGCGCGTTGCCTGCTACGTGTCGAGATTACCGAGTTCAGTCAGGTCTTTTCGGCGCCGACGGCCAGTCGGGCGGTCGTGCAGGGGCGGGTTGTACTGCTTGATCGGTCGCGCCGCCAGGTTGCCGAATTGCCTATCAATCTTGAAAAAACGGCAGTGACGCAAGACGCCCGGGGCGGCGTGGGAGCCCTGACCGAGGCGGTCGATCAACTGGCGACCGATCTCCGGTCGTGGGAAGGACTGCTGGCCGATAAGCCGCAGACCGGCGCCTGTTTCGACTAGCTGGAAACGATTCGTTCGGCAATCCGCTGCTTGAGGTCCGACAGGTTGTCGTCGAAATGCGTGTAGTGCATCAGCGACAAACCGAATACGCAGGCGTAAAGCAGCAGGCTGCGGCTCTTGGCTTCGGCATCGCTCATGCCGGCATTGACGAAGAGCTTGCGGGTGCATTCGAGCCGGTAGAGGTCGACTTCCTCGACGACGGCCGCCGCCTTGGCGTCATGCCGTGCCCAGTCGCGCACTGCGAGTTCGATCGACATGCCTTTCCGGTTGCGGTTCGCGCCATATACCTCGATGACGTAATGCAACTGGTCGCGCGGGTCGCCCTGCATCATCGCCGTCGTCTTCTCGATATCCCGGATGCGGCCTTCCTTCCAGCGGGCGAGGACGGCATCGAGCAGGGCCTGGCGGTCCTTGAAGTGCCAATAAAAGCTGCCCTTGGTGACGCCGCAATGTTTGGCGAGCACCTCGACGCGCAAACCGGTAACCCCTTCCCGGGCGAAGACATCGATCGCCGCATCTACCCAGGCAGTAGGGTCGAGTTGTGTGCGTGGCTCGGCGCCGGTGCGACGGGCGCGAGTTGGTGGTTTAATGGCGGTGGACTTGACAGGTTTGTTTTCCATACGCTACCGTATGCTTTTCCATACGACACAGTATGGTCATTGTGCTGATTGAGTCAACGTCTGTCAAACAGGCGATGCAGGTTATACAAAATCTAACCGAGTAAAAGGAGAAGGCTTGTGAAGATTCTGGTTCCCGTGAAACGGGTTATTGACTACAACGTGAAGGTTCGGGTGAAGGCGGACGGGTCGGGTGTTGATCTGGCCAACGTCAAGATGAGCATGAACCCGTTCGACGAAATTGCGGTAGAAGAAGCGGTCC
>CALJZP010000088.1 GCA_937983545.1 uncultured Azonexus sp. | reverse complement strand
CGACAAATAGCGATTACCTCGCGCGGCGGCGCCCCCCATCACTTCGACGTCTTGATGGCCTCCAACGTGTGGAGGGTCGAGGGCGACTTGGCAATCCTTGAATTGGTCAAGCGCGGACACGGCTGGGCGATGTTACCGGAGTTTCTTGCGGAGGAGGCTCTTGGCGCGGGGGAAATTGCCCAGCTAAGGCCTGACTTCATGCCGGAGCTCCCCCCGATGCGCCTGGAGATTCTTTGGCATCGCTCTCACGCGCAAGGCAAAGCCGGGATCTGGTTGAGGGACACACTGATAAGGCGAATAGCCGCCGAATGAAATTGAAGAAGCCTTCTGAACAGGCGTGTTGCCAGCGCCCGATGCACTAGGGAAGTCCGCTCCTGGCTTGACAGCGCTTTTAGGTGGAGTGGGCGGCGCGGGAAACCTGCGGTGTCCGGGGCGCGATTCACGGCACTGTAACATCGGGCCGCTAGTGTGCCGGCTCATTGAACGCTTGCCGCGGAACGAAATTGCCCTCATACCTACCCAAAGCCGGCCCGGTGCTTTTGGCGCTCGTCGCCGCGTTGCAGCTGGCGGCCTGTGCACCGCGTCAGCTGATCGTCGATAGCCTGGCCGACGAATTGTCCGCGTCAGGACAAGGCAACGAAAGCGATCTGGACTTGCTGCGCGATGCGGCGCCGTTTCACCTCAAATTGTCCGAGTCGGTATTGCGCCAGAATCCCGGGCACCGCGCACTGGCCGAGTCGGTAGCAGCCGGTTTTACCCAGTACGCCTACGCCTTCGTCGCCTTCGACGCGGAGCGGATTGAGGCCCGGGATGCCAAGGCCGCCGAGCGATTACGGGTCCGGGCGGCGAGGCTCTATGAGCGGGCTCACCGCCACGCCATGGCGGCCCTCGACAGGGGATCGCCGGGATTCTCCGCCGCGCTGGCCGAAGCCCGCGATGGCAGCCGGCCAATCGTCGATCGCGATCGGGTCGGCCTGGCCTACTGGGCGGCCGCCTCGTGGGGCGGCTGGATTTCCCTGTCCAAGGACGACCCGGATGTAGTGGCCGACCTGCCTCAGGCGATCCGTCTGGCCCACCTCGCCTGGGTTGCCGACCCGGATTGGGGGCAGGGGGCGCTGACCGGCCTGCTCGGTACCTTCGAGGCGGTCCGGCCGGGTGGCAGCCCGAAGCAGGCGCTGGCCTATTTCGACCGGGCCATCACCCAATCGGGCGGTCGCAGTGCCGCGGCCCTGGTTGCCAAGGCCGAGGGGCATGCCCAGCCGGCCGGCGACCGGGTCCTTTTCGAAAGCCTGCTGCGCCAAGCCCTGGCAATCAAGGATGAAGCGGATAGCCCGCTGCGCACGCAGAACGAGGTCATGCGGCAGCGGGCGGCCTGGCTCCTCGACCAGGCCGACGACCTGTTCTGAGCCACGATCACACGACAAGCAACGCGGAGAGAAAAACATGAGCATCCTGGGCAAACTGGCCGGCCTGCTGTTGGGCTGCGTATTGGCATTCAATGTACCGGCGGCCGACAAGCAATTGCGGATCGGCACGCTGGCGACCAAGAATTCGCTTTACCACCGCCAGTTGATGGAACTGGGCGAGGCGTGGCGCACCGCCCAAGGCGGCAATGCCAAGTACCTCGTCTATCCGGACGGCAGCCAGGGCGGCGAAACCGACATGGTGCGCCGCATGCGGATCGGCCAGTTGCAGGGTGGGTTGCTGTCGGTGGTCGGCCTGCGCGAGATCGAACCGTCGATTGCCGCGTTGCAGAACATGCCGCTGATGTTCCGCAGCTGGGAGGAGGTCGATTACGTCCGCGAGAAAATGCGGCCGGCCATGGAAAGGAAGTTCCTCGACAAGGGCTTTGTCGTGCTGGCCTGGGGCGACGCCGGCTGGGTGCGGTTTTTCTCGAAGGAACCGGCGGTGCGACCGGACGATTTCCGCAAGATGAAATTCTTTGCCTGGGGCAGCGAGGTCGAGCAGCAGGAGATCATGAAGAGCCTTGGTTACACCCCGGTGCCGCTGGAAACGGCCGACATCCTGCCGTCGATCCAGACCGGGATGATCAATGCCGTTCCCTCGACGCCCTATTTTGCGTTGGCCACGCAGGTCTACACCACGGCCAGCAACATGCTGGATCTCAACTGGGCACCCATCGTCGGCGCCCTGATCATTACCAGGAAGGCCTGGGACGAGCTGACCCCCGAGGGGCAGGCTGCCGTCCGCGAGGCCGGGGCCAAGGCTGGCGTGCAACTGAGGGCCAAGGCGCGCCAGGAGGTCGACGACGCCGTCGATGCCATGAAGAAGCGCGGCCTGACGGTGAACAAGCCGAATGCCGAGCAGATGAAGGAATGGAACGATCTGGCCGACAAGCTTTATCCGAAGATTCGCGGCAGGATGGTGCCGGCCGATACTTTCGACGAGGTGGTCGGCCATCTGAAGGCCTACCGCGCCGGCAAAAAGTAGGCGATGGGAGCCTACCGCTGGCTGGGCCAGTTCGATGCGTTGATCGCCGGGGGAGCGCTGGCCCTGATGTTGCTGATCCCGCTGCTGGAGATCGGCTTGCGCCCGCTGTTCGGCAAGGGGGTCGAGAATGCGCCGGTGCTGGTGCAGCATCTCGGGCTGATTCTGGCGATGTTCGGCGCGCTGGTTGCCGAACGCGGCCAGCACCTGAGCTCGCTCGGGGCTGGTTTCGCCGCCGCCCGCCATCCGCTGGTGCGCCAGGCTGCCCGCTATGTCGCAGGCGCCAGTTCGGCCGTGCTGTGCGGCATGCTGACACAGGCCAGCTGGACTTTCGTCGCCAGCGAGATGGCGATGCCGCGCGATATCGCCTATGGCATTCCCGGCTGGGCACTCGAACTGGCCATGCCCGTGGGGTTTGGACTGCTCGCCGGCAAGCTGGCGTGGCGGCTGACGGCGAACCTGGCGGCGCGTGCGCTTCTCGCCTTGTTGCTGCCGGCGGCAGGGTTTCTGTTTGCCGGCCATTTCGACGGCAGCAGCCTGCCGTTCTGGCCCTTTGCCCTCTGGCTCGGCATCGTATTGCTGTGCGGGGCGCCGATCTTCGCCGTTCTCGGCGGTCTGGCGCTGGCCTTGTTCTGGAGCGAAGGGCAGCCCCTGGCTTCGGTGCCGCTCAGTCATTACCAGATCACCGTCAATCCCTCGTTGCCCGCCTTGCCGTTGTTTACCCTGGCCGGCCTGCTGTTTGCCCGAACCGGTGCGGCGGCCCGCCTCGGTGCCTTGTTCACCGCCCTGTTCGGCAACGGCATCGGCGGCACGGCCCTCGCGGCGGCGGTGCTCTGTTCCTTCTTCACCGCCTTCACCGGCGGCAGCGGGGTGACCATTCTCGCCTTGGGCGGCCTGTTGCTGCCGCTGTTGACCCGCGCCGGTTTTCCGGAACAGCGCGGCATCGGCCTGGTGACCAGTGCCAGCGCGCTCGGCGTATTGCTGGCGCCGTCGGTGCCGCTGATCATGTTCGCCATCATCGCCCGGGTGCCGATCAACACCATGTTCCTCGCCGGGGTGCTGCCGGCGGTGGTGATGGTCGTTTTCCTGCTGCTCGCCGGCGGCTATCTGCGGCGCGGTCGGAACAACGTTGGCACCGCGCTTCCGGTGCATGAGACGCGTGCCGTCCGTCCGGCGTTGTGGGCGGCGAAGTGGGAGCTGCTGGCACCCGTCGTGGCCATCGGTTCGCTGGTCAGCGGCATCGCGACACCGACCGAAAGCGCCGCGCTGACCGCTGCCTATGCCCTGCTGACGCAGGCGCTGGCCCACCGCGAACTCGACTGGTCGCACATCCGTCAGGCCTTGGCCGACTGTGCGGAGGTCATCGGCGGCATCATGGTCATCCTCGGCATGGCGCTCGGGCTGACCAATTACCTGGTCGATGCCGGAATTCCCGATGCGGCCATCGACTGGGTGCAGTCGGTGCTGCCCAACAAGTTCGCCTTCCTGATCGCCCTCAACCTTTTCCTGTTGCTGGCGGGCGCCCTGATGGAAATCTACGCCGCCATCGTTGTCCTGGTGCCCTTGCTGCTGCCGGTGGCGATCAGCTACGGCATCGATCCGGTGCATTTCGGGGTGATTTTCCTGGCCAACCTCGAGATGGGTTTTCTCTGCCCGCCGGCCGGGATGAACCTCTATTTCGCCTCGGCCATGTTCGGCAAATCGATCCGCTACGTTGCCGTTTCGGTGCTGCCCGCCGTGCTGGCCCTGCTGCTCGGTGCATTAACCATCTCGGCCCTGCCTTTTCTGGCTACCTGGCTGCCCGGGGTGTTCGGCATGAGCGGTGTTTAGAGGGCTTCAGGAGCGCTTCAACGTGTGCCGAAGCGGGCTTCGTCGATCCGCCGGATGTCGGCATCGGGCAGCACTTCCAGCAGATTGACGACCTTGCGTACACCGGCGGTGGTGCGCGCGATGTCGACCGCGGCCCCGGCCTCGCGTTCGTTCACGATGCCCATCAGAAACAGCACGCCGTTCTCGCTCACCGGCTTGATGTGGTTGCTGGCGACCCGGTCGTTGTCGAGCAGGCGCGCCTTGTATTTCGACGAAATGAACACGTCGTTGCTGCGTGAACCGAGCGAGGATGGCGGGCCGATCACCAGTTCGTTGTGCACCTTGCGGATGCCGTCGATACGCTCGGCCATGTCGCCGATTTCCTGGCGGGCCTGTTCGCTGTCGACTTCTCCGGAAACCAGCAGGATGCGGTTATAAGCGGTGAAGTTGACGTTCGTGTTGTCGCGATGGCGCGCCGGAAGGCGATTACGTCCCCGCCATTCCGAGGTTTCGTCGTCGGCCTGAATGCCGGTCGAGCGGCGGTCGTGGTAGCTGATGGCCGTGCCGGCGGCACCGGTGGCGATGAGCGCCGGAACGCAGGCGGCGAGCAGGGGGAGGCTGATCAGTGCGGCAATCGACAGGCGCTTGGCCGGGGATGTTTTCATGGTTTCGGCTGGTGAAAGGCAACCCTGAATAGCATCGCCCAGCTTGTTGTCAATTCGATGACAAGCGCGCATCGCGTGTAGACGAACAGCGACCGGCCCGTCATCTTTTGTTCAAACGCCGGAAATATTCGCCGACCAAACTGGGCGCATGAGTGCTTTGCGTCTTTTTCCGCTTGGGAATCCCGCGCCTCGATCCGTCATCGGCGAATCGAAAAGACCGATAACCGGGCTACTGTCGCTGCTGCTCTTCTCCCTGCTGATCGTGGCCTGGCGTTTGCTCGCGATTTCCGGTTCCGGGGCCACCCTGTACGTCGATGAGGCGCAGTACTGGCTATGGGGCCGGCATCTGGAATGGGGGTATTTTTCGAAACCACCGGGCATTGCGGTATTCACGCGCCTATCGACTGCCCTGTTCGGCGACGGTCTGCTCGGGGTCAAGGCGCTGGCCATGCTCTGTTACCCCCTCGCGGCCGGGTTCGCCTTCCTGATCGCCCGGCGCCTCTACGATGGGCGCTCGGCCTGGTGGTCCGCGCTGATCGTCATGACGCTGCCCATTTACGCCTGGCTGGGGTTGTTCGCGTCGACCGATGCCTTGCTGACCGTGTGCTGGCTGGCCGGGATCTGGTGCTACCTTCGGGCGCTCGACGGCGACCGGTGGTTCGACTGGCTGGCCCTCGGGCTGGTCGCCGGGCTGGGCCTCCTGTCCAAATACACCATGCTGGTTTTCATTGCAGCCGCTTTCCTGCATCTCTGCTGTTTTCATCGCGCCAGGTTGCTGTCGTTCGGGCCATGGATCGCCTTGCTGGTCGCGCTGGTGATGATCGCGCCCAATCTGGCGTGGAATGTGGCCCACGACTTTCCGACACTGCGCCACACCGCGGAAATCACGCTACAGCGTCAGGCTGGCGACCGCATTGGTGCGTTGAGCGGATTTCTGGCGGCGCAATGGCTCGCCCTCGGCCCGTTGTTCGGGTGCATGGCCGTGATCGCTCTCTGGCGTTGGCGCAAGCTGCGGCGAAACCCGGGGCACGGCATTTTGCTGTGGTTTGCCTTGCCGCTCTGGATCGTGGTCGGTTTTCAGGCGGCCATGGGCGGAGCCAATGCGAACTGGGCGGCACCGGCCCTGGCGCCGGCAGCGGTCGCCATGGCCGGCTGGCTGGTCAGCGAGCAACGGTATAAGGCGCTTATCGCCGGGGTATTGGTCAATCTCATGCTGGCCGCGCTGGCCTATCACGCACCGAGTCTGCTCAAAGCTTCCGACATGGCGAATCCCGGTCGCTACAACCCCTTCATACGGGCCACCGGCTGGGACGAGCTGGGCCGGCAGTTCCGGCCTTTTCTCGAAGCACATCCGGATGCCGTGTTGCTGGCCGATAACCGGACCGTGCTGGCCCATTTTGCCTATGAGTTGCGCGACCTCAAGCCGGAGATTGTCAGCTGGAATCCCGAGGGAAGGGCCGGGGATCATTTCAAGCTGACCACCGACCTCGGGCGCCATCCCGGGCGCGATGCACTCCTGATCATCGATCACCTGCCCGACACGGCCCTGCTCGGGCGCTATTCCGCCGTCCGGCATCTGGCCACCCTGAAAGTGGCTGCCGGTTCTGCCTCACCCCGTCCATTCGAGGTATTTCTGCTCCATGAATTCAAGGGTTACTGAACTGTACTGGGCGCTGGCAAGCTTTGTCGTTCTGGCTGGCATCTTCGTCCTCTGGCCCGATCTTGATCTGGCCTTCTCCTCCTTGTTCGCACAAAACGACTGGGCATGGTTCGTCGAACGGAGCAGTCGATGGATCGAATGGCCCTACCGTGCGTTGCCTTACCTCGGGCGATTCCTGATCGGCGGCCTGACGCTCTTGTGGCTGGCTACCTTCGTTCCCCGTCTGGCCGCCATTCGCCGGCTGCGCCTGCTGTTCGCCTTTCTTCTTTGCGGTGCCGTGCTCGGCCCTGTCTTGCTGGTCGACATCGGGCTGAAAGATCACCTTGGCCGGGCACGCCCGGCGCACGTGGAGCAGTTCGGCGGGACTCAGCGATTTTCCCCGGCCTTTGTGCCTAGCGATCAGTGCGACAAGAATTGCTCTTTTGTCAGCGGTCATGTGGCGACGACCGCCTTCATCGTCATGGCGGCGGGGTGGCTGGGCTCGCCGCTTCTTCGCCGCCGCTGGCTGTTGGCAAGCGTGGTTGCCGCAGGGTACATGGGGGTGGTCAGGATGTCGGTTGGCGGGCACTTTTTGTCCGATTGCATCTTTGCCTGGTTCGCCGCGTATTTCGGGTTGTGGCTTGTCCACGCCGCGTTTGCCCGGCTTTCCCGGCTCAATCAGCTGCGGGCTGCATTTGCCGCGGCGGCTGGCCTGGCTGGGCGTACCGGTTGGCGGGTGGCGAGATCCACCGCCTGAGAATTAATCAACGCAAGGATAGTCATGATTTTTTGCGAATTGTTTTCCCATAATCCGACCATCATCCGGCTTCCCGCGGGAGGCACCCTTTTCCGCGAAGGCGACGACGGGCATTTGATGTATGTGCTGTCGATCGGCAGTGCCGAAGTCGTGGTCGGCAATCGGGTCGTCGAAAGGCTCCAGCACGGGAGCGTTGTCGGCGAGATGGGTATCGTTTCTCCGGGGCCGCGTTCGGCAACCGTGGTGGCAATCGAGGATTGCGAATTCGTCGAGATCGACGAGAAACGTTTCCAGTTCCTTGTCCAGCAAACGCCCTATTTCGCGTTGCAGATCATGCGTCTGATGGCCGAGCGTCTGCGCCATGCCAATCAGCTGATGACGCCGATCGAAGATATCTGAACGCGCCCCTCACCGCCTGATAGTCGCTAGGCTACCCGTTGCCAGCCGCGCGCGGGGTGGGCGCCTCCGTTCATTCGCTGGCTCGCATCAGCAAATGCCATTTCGGCGGGCGCGACGGGGGCGAGTTATACACAGTAAGTGTGGATAAGCCTGTGGTTTTTCTGTGGATAAGTACCGTGCGGTGGCGCATGGTAAAGACTTTTCCTGCTCTGCCTGCGCAATAGGCAAAAAGAAGCGCCACGCAGCCGGGAGCCGAGTTGGATCTGGCGCTCAGGCGCTGCGGCTGCCTTGTGCGCACGCCGGCTGGGCACCTTCAAGTGCCGCCAGCAAGGTACCCAGTTTGGCTTCGGTTTCGGCCAGTTCCTGTTCGGGGTCAGAGCCGGCGACGATGCCTGCGCCGGCCTGCAGGGTGGCCTGCCGACCCTCGATCAGTGCCGATCGCAGCGCAACCGAGAATTCGCCATCACCTTCTGGCGTCAACAGGCCGATACCGCCGCTGTACCAGCCATGGCGTCTTTCTTTATGGGAAGCCAGCCAGCGGCGGGCCATCTCGCCCGGAAATCCGCCGACGGCGGGCGTCGGGTGCAGTGCCTGGACAAGCGTGAACAAACTGGTGCCCGCGCGGGCGCTGGCCGAAATGCAGCTGCGCCAGTGGCGCAGGTATCCCGCCGGGTGTTCGTCGGGCAGCCCGATCAGCGGCGGCGCTTCGCACCAGGGCATGAGCGCATCGACCACGGCACGGACGACCAGCGATTGCTCATGGCGGTTCTTGTCGTCGGCAAGGGATGGCGACCCCGGCCAAGCGGTGCCTGCCAGGGCATCGACGTGAATCTGCCGGCCGAGCTTGCGGACAAGGCGCTCTGGCGTGGCTCCGAGAAATGTCTGTTGACCGTTGCCGTAGGCGTAGACGGTGCTGCCGGGCTGCTGGCTGTTGAGCGCCGCCAGGATGTCGGGGGCCGAGAAGGGGGCGCTGCCTTCGATCTGCCGGCAGCGGGTGAGCACTACCTTGTCGATCCGGCCGCCAGCGATGTCGCGCAGAGCGGCAACGACGCTGGCCATCCAGGCTTGTTCGGCCAGCGGGTCAGGGCGCGCGGGGCGGGGCAGGGCAGTTGGCCGCCCGGGCGTGCCGGCCAGCCAGGACGGCCACACGGCGAGCGCCTGCTCAATGCTCCCGGCTGGCGCGCTCAGGGTAACGGAGCAACGATTTTCGATGCATTCGAGCAAAATGGCCGGAATGGAGAGCAGGGCGTTGGGGAGTGGTGCGGCGTTATCGTCGGCAAAGGCGAATCCGGCAAAGGCCAGGGCAGGGCCATTACGCCGCCAGTCCTGGCAGAAACCGGCGAAAGCGCTATCCAGTGCGGAAAAACGATTGTTCCCGGCGCTGGCGACATGCAGGGCATGGCCGATTCCCAGGCGAAATTCCCGGTGGTCGGGCCGGGCGCGATACCACCAAGGTTGGCTGGCGGGGATCAGATGCAGCCAGTCGGTTGCCGCGACGGGGAGGTCGAGATGCAGGCTGAGCGGTGCCGAAGCCGGGGCGCCGGCCGCCATTTCGCTCATCAGGCGGGCGGTTTCGGGGGCGGCGAGGTAGCGGAGCAGGGTGTGAATCACGGCATCGTTCCGTTGACCAGGCCACGTAGCGTGGCACGTTCCAGCTTGCCGGCGGCATTTCGCGGCAAGCGCTCGAGCCGGCGTACCCGGCGGGGTACGGCAACGGACGGGAGATGTTGGCGGGCGTGGGCGATCAAGGTTTCGCCATCGACATTTCCGACAAACAGGGCGACGACGAGGTCGCCCCAGACCGGGTCCGGCTGGCCGGTGACAGCGATGTCGAGGACGCCCGGGCAGGCGGCCAGACAGGATTCGATTTCCTGCGGGTGCAGGTTGCGACCGCCGCTGATGAGCATGTCGTCGGCCCGGCCAAGCACCGTCAGACGCCCGGCACTGTCGAGCCTGCCGAGGTCGCCCGTGGTCAGCCAGCCGTTGGAGTCGCATCCGCCGCCATCGAGATAGCCGGACATGACCTGCGGTCCGCGAATATGGATGCGACCGTTGTCGCCGATGCGGATTTCGTGGCCGGGCATGGCATGACCGACCTGGCCTTCATGCCACGCGCCGTCGTCGGGACGGAAGCAGGCAATCTGGGCGGCCGTCTCGCTCATGCCATAACTGACGTAGAGCGGCCAGCCGGCGATCGATGCGCGTTTGTGGAGCGCGCCGGAGAGTGCCGCGCCGCCGATCAGCACGACCCGCAGCGAAGGGGGCGGGGCGATGCCGAGGTCGAGCAGGCGGGCGAGCATGGCCGGCACCAGGGAAATATGCGTGACTGGCTTGTCCGTCAGATCGCGCGCGACGGCATCGGCAGCGAAGCCGGCGTGCAGCAGGACGGTGGCGCCGGCACGCGCGCAACGCCAGAGGATGCTCTGGCCGCCGATGTGGTAGAGCGGCAGGGCGTTCAGCCACAGGTCGCCGCTTCTCAGGTCCAGGCAAGCATTGGCGGCGGCAGCGGCGGCATCGAGCTGGGCGTCGCCGAGCAGCACGGCACGCGGTTGGCCTTCGCTGCCGCTGGTCGAAATGATCAGGACGGTATCCGGGGGGCAGGCGCCCAGCGAAGGTGCCGGGCGCTCCGGCGGCAGGGGGAAGAAGGTTCGTCGGCCGGCGCTGCAGCGGTAGGCGTCGAGCGCCAGTTCGAGGTTGCTGCCGCTGCGGGCGAGGGGGGCGCCACTGGCCGGCGGGCGCTCGGTGGCGAGGTCGGCGAACGACCATTGCCGGTCGCCCGCGATCAGGGCGGGCCGATCCGGGTATTCCGTTGCGGCGCGGGCAATGTGGTCGGAGAGCGAAGTAGGCTTCATAAGCCGGCGATTATACGCAGCCGGCAAGCGGCGGCCGGTGAGCCAGATCAAAATTCCACGTTGCCGCGCCGGGCGGCCCCGGAAGGCGTCGCCTACTGTTCGACGAAGGCGCGTTCGATCACGTAGTCGCCGGCCTCGCCGATATGCGGTGAAATCTGGAAACCGTAGCCGTCGAGCATGGCCGAGATTTCCTTGAGCATGGCCGGACTACCGCAGATCATCGCGCGGTCGGTGGCCGGGTCGAGCGGCGGCTGGCCGATGTCCTCGAACAGCTTGCCGGAGTTGATCAGGTCGGTCTGCCGGCCTTCGTTGCGGAAGGGCTCGCGGGTCACTGTCGGGTAGTAGATCAGCTTTTCGCGGATATCGTCGCCGAGGTACTCGTGTTCCTTGAGATCTTCCTCGATGTAGTCGTGATAGGCCAGTTCGTTGGTCCATCGCACGCCGTGGATGAGAATGATCTTTTCGAAGCGCTCGTAGGTTTCCGGGTCGTGGATCAGGCTCATGAACGGGGCGAGGCCGGTCCCGGTGGCGAACATGAACAGGCGCTTGCCCGGCTTGAGGTCGCGCAGGACCAGCGTGCCGGTCGGCTTGCGGCTGACGAGCAGCGAGTCGCCCGGTTTCAGGTGCTGCAGGCGCGAGGTCAGCGGGCCGTCCTGCACCTTGATGCTGAAGAACTCCAGATGTTCCTCGTAGTTGGCGCTGGCCACGCTGTAGGCGCGCATCAGCGGCCGGCCGTTGACCTCCAGGCCGATCATCACGAACTGCCCGTTGATGAAACGCAGGCCCTGGTCGCGCGTGGTGCGGAAAGTGAACAGGTTGTCGTTCCAGTGATGGACGGAGAGGACGGTTTCGGTGTTGAAGGCGCTCATGGCTCGGCAATCGCTACGGGATGGATGATTTTCTTAGTGTAGTCTTGTTATTGATTCATATAAACGGATAATTTGTGTATTGCTTATTTAAATAATCGATATGAAATTCAGCCTGCGCCAGATCGAAATCTTCTCGGCCATCGCCCGCGAGCAAAACGTGTCGCGAGCCGCCGAGCGGCTCTGCATGTCGCAGTCGGCAGCCAGCAATGCGCTGGTCGAATTGGAGCGGCAATTCGATTGCCCGCTGTTCGATCGCGTCGGCAAGTCGCTGCACCTCAACGCCTCCGGCCGTGCCTTGCTGCCGATGGCCGAGCAATTGCTCGATCAGGCCCGGGAAATCGAATCCTGCCTGGGGGGCGGCGTTTTGGCGCCGCTGACGGTGGGGGCGACGCTGACCATCGGCAATTATCTCGGGACGCTGGTTATCGCCGAATACATGCAGCAGCATCCCGAAGCGCAAGTCAGCCTGCAGGTGGCGAATACGCAGAGCATCGTCGAGCGTTTGTTGCGCTTCGATTGCGATATCGGCCTGATCGAGGGCGAGGTCAGTCATCCGGATCTGCTCGTCGAACCCTGGCTGGATGACGAACTGGTGGTGTTCTGCGGCCCGGCGCATCCGCTGGCGGTAGCGGGAACAGCGGATACGGCCACCCTGGCCGGGCAGGCCTGGATATTGCGCGAACAGGGTTCGGGGACGCGTCGCCAGTTCGAGCAGGGCGTGGCGCCCCTGCTCGGGCGCTACAACTTGCGCCTGGAACTGGAGCACACCGAGGCGATCAAGCGGGCGGTGGAGTCCAATCTGGGTATCGGCTGCCTATCCCGGTTGGCGCTGCGCGAGGCGTTTCGCCGCGGCAGCCTGGTTGAAATCGCTACCCCTCAGTTGGACCTGCGCCGTCATTTCTACCGTGTGCGCCATGCGCGCCGTCACGAAAGCCGGGCGGTGCAAACCTTTTGCGCGGTGTGCGACCATATTTGCAGCGGGGTGAGGCGTACCGCCGATCTGGTCTTGCCCTTCATCCCATGAAAAAGGCCGGGGATTGCGCCCCGGCCTCGATGCTGTGCCTGATGCGACGGGTTACAGCCTGAACCGGGCGACCGCCGATTTCAGTTCGCCGGAAACGCCAACCAGGGTATTTGCGGTGCTGGCGACCGAAGCGACCGCCGACGTGTTTTCCTCGGACATCTGGGCGATACCTTCGACATTGCGCGACAGTTCGGTCGATGCGCTGCGCTGTTCGCGCATCGCTTCGGAAATGCCGGCAATCGCGTCGCGCACCGTTTCGGTCGCCTCGCGGATGCCGTGCATGGAGCTGCTGGCCTGCTGGGCCGAGGTGACCACGCCGGCCACCAGTTGACAGTTGGCTTGCATGCTGTCGACCGTCGTCGCCACGCTGCCCTGGATGGTGCTGATCACGCTGCTGATTTCCTGGACCGACAGCGTCGTCCGTTCCGCCAGCTTGCGCACCTCGTCGGCGACGACTGCAAAGCCGCGCCCCTGCTCGCCGGCACGGGCGGCTTCGATGGCGGCGTTGAGGGCGAGCAGGTTGGTCTGGTCGGCAACGTCGCGGATGACGGTCGTGATGTTGCCGATCTGATGCACGTGCTCGGACAGCAACTGGATCTGTTGGGCGGTCTGGTCGATGCTGTCGGCCACCTGGTGAATCTGGGCTGCCGCCGTGTCGACGCCCTTGCCACTCTCAATGGCCAGGTTGCCGGCTTCGTCGGCGCGCTGGCTGGCATCGTCGGCGCTTTCGCCGACGTGGTCAATGCTGACGGTCAGTTGCTCCAGCGCTGCCGCAGAGGCTGCGGTTGAACTCGACTGGCTTTGCGTGCTGCCGGAAACCTGTTGCGCCGTGGTGGACAACTCACCGGCCGAATGGGCCAGGCGGTCGCTGCAGCTGGAAATGTGGCTGACCACGCCGGCCAGGTCCTGGCGCATTTTTTCCATGGCCTGGATCAGTTGTCCCGCTTCGTCGCTACCAATCTGGCTGGGCGTGTTGCGGGCGGAGAGATCGCCGGCGGCGATGCCGGCCGCCATGCGGTTGGCTTCGTTCAGTCGAGCCATCAGGGCACTGCGAATCTGCAGGCCCAGAACGCCTACGACAACGATGGCGATCAGCGAAACAACAGCTATGGTCCAGGTTGCCGATGTCATCGTGCCTGCACCGTCGGCGGTAGCCTTCTCGCTGAGCTTCTTGTTGTACTGCATATGCTCGGCAAACGATTTCTGCAGCGCCTGACCATGCTGGGTTACTTCTTCCAGATGCTTCAGTGCTTCGTCGTTCCGTCCTTGTTTCGCAAGGTCGATGATCGAGTTTGTGGCCTGGGTATAGTTATCCAGCCCTTTTCGAAGCTCTTCGAGCAGGCGGCGGTCCTCGGCGTCCGCAATCAGGGGTTCGTAGGCTTTCAGGCCATTCTGGACATTGACACGGGCTTCTTCGATCGATTTCAGCGTGTTGTCGCGTTTTTGCGGGTCGCTGGTGGTGACGAGGCGATAGACGCGGACACGCATCTGCATGAACTCCTGGCGTGCCTCGCCGAGGATGAGCAGGCTGGGCACGACGTTGACATTGCCTTCGTTGGCCGCGTCGTAAACTTTCTTCATTTGCAGGTAACCGAATCCGGAAACCAGAATCAGGGCAATGACAGCCGTCGCCATCAACAGAAACAGTCGCTTCGAAATACTCATGATGACCCCCTAGGATTTATGGTGGCGTGCTGAACGCAACGTCGTACCAGATTTATTTTTGAATTTTCATTATAGAACCGAGCAAACCCGAAATGTGAAAAAAGTGTCGATGTTTTCAGCCCGAAAGGAGCGGCGTGGACAGCGGGCGGCGTCGTTTTTGCGACGGTGAAACAGTGTGAAAACGGGCTTCTCAAGGCGTTTTTCGAGTTATCGGCACGTTATCGGTGGTTGAGGGGGGGGCTTTGTGTGGTTTGTTATTTTTGACAAATCAATTGTTATTTTGCCTGCTCAGGCAGGTAACGGGCAATTGGCCAGCGGCGCTCGGCCGGTTGCCAGGTAGTCGCGGCAGCGTTCGATGTATTCCCGCGTGCTTTTCGGCATGGCCGTGCGGGCACGCGAGATGTAGAAAATGAGATCGCGACCCTGGCGGATCAGTTGCAGGCCGTCGGAAAGGTTGTAGGTCTGCGGCGAGTTGTCGCAGGCCGACTGATTGTGCCAATCGATATCGGACAAGCGCTCGCCGGCGGTGA
>CALJZP010000087.1 GCA_937983545.1 uncultured Azonexus sp. | reverse complement strand
TGTGGAGTTGCCAAAGTGCGTTGGCAAGCGCCTGGTCGTCATCCGGAGAAATGAGGCGTCCGTTCTGGCCATCCTGGATGAGCTTGGGTGTGCCTCCGACAGCCGTGGCGATACAGGGCAAGCCGCTGGCCATTGCTTCTTGCAAGGTACAGGAGGTGCCTTCTGCTTGCGATGGCAGGACGAAACAATCGAGCTGGCGCAGGAGGTCGGGAATGTCGTCACGTGGGCCGGGGAGCCACGCAGCGTCAAGGGCATTGCCTTCGCGCAGGATGCGTTCGACTTCACCTCGCAGGGGGCCTTCGCCGATGAGGACCAGGCGCAAGCGGTCGATGGCCTCAGGATGTTCGTGACGCAGCCGAATGAAGGCACGGGCGAGATAGGGTTGATTCTTGACGGTTTGCATGCGCCCGACGGTGCCGAGCAGCCAATGCTTGCCGGGTTGAAAGGGGCAGCCGCGAGCTGCAGGCGGTGTGCATTCGGCCGGGCAGAAGATATCCGTATCGACGCCATTGGCAATCAACGAGCGGCGCGTGGCCGGGATGCCGATGGCGTGTTCCAGATAGTCGTTGAGATCCTTGGAGACGGCGATGTAATGGCTGACGAAAGGCTTGTAGAGTTTTCTGACCTTGATGTAACGGGGATTTGTGCCGTTCGGGTCGTGCGCATCCCAGCCATGTTCGGCGTGGATGCGTGACGGAATGCGAGCAAGCCAGCCGAGCGGAACGAGTTCAAGCGCAGCAAGGTTGCAGGTATGAAGGACGTCTGGTTTCAGTTGCCTAAGCAAGCGGTAGATCTTTGGGTACAGCGGAATGGCATGCCCCGGTTGCTTGTTCAGCGCAATGAACTGCACATCAGGACGTTCGATGCGGTCCTTGAAGTCGCTGATTGTCGTTAATGAGAGGACGATGTGCTCGTAGCGCTCTGCCGGGAGACGGTTGATGAGTTGAACGATGACGTTCTCCAACCCTCCGATGGCAAAGCTGTAGACGACGTGGACGATTCGGCGGCGCTTCATGCTCAGGCGAAGGAGTGACTCAGGAAGGCATCGAACATGAGAAGCGACCACAGCGGGGCTGAGAAGTCCCGTTGGCCGCTTTGGTGCTTTTCCAGCATGAAGCGGAGAGTTTGGGCGTTGAAGTAACCGGTTTCGGCGAGACGAGGGCCCAGAATGGCATTGCGCGCACGTTCTGCGAGCGGGCCGCGAAGCCATCGGGCAAGCGGAACCGAAAATCCCATTTTGGGGCGATACAGCACATCATTCGGCAAATGGGGCTCCATGGCTTTCTTGAGCATCCATTTTCCTTCTTGTCCCTTGATTTTCAGGCTCGATGGGAGTGTCGCCAACCATTCGACCAGGACATGGTCCATCAAAGGCTCGCGTACTTCGAGAGAGTGCGCCATGCTGGCTCGGTCTACCTTGGTGTTGATGTCACCAACAAGCCAGGTTTTGTAGTCCAGGTACTGGATGATGGCAAGCGGATCGTCAGTCTGAGCCTGATTTGCTTGTTGGCGAAACAAGTCCAAGGTGCTGTAGCCGGCCAGTTGCTGCTTGAATTCGGCGGTATAGAGCTGATCGCGCTGTTCGCTGCGCAGTAACGACACCGTACGCAAGTAGGCTTCCACAGGATCGCAGGCGAGGGACTGGAAGGTAGTTTTGGCCCGCAACGGCCGTGGAGCCCAATCGGCTTTGGGGTAGAGTCTTCCAAGCGTCCCGAACAATGGTCGGCGCAGGGCAAGCGGCAAGGCACTGCGTGCGCGTTCTTCCATCATGTGCAGGCGGTATCGGCGGTAGCCACCAAAGCTTTCATCGCCGCCGTCCCCGGATAGGGCAACCGTGACATGTTGCCGGGCCAACTGGCAGACCCGATAGGTCGGAATTGCCGAGCTGTCCGCATAGGGTTCGTCGTAAAGCCAGGCTAGATGATCAATGAGGTCGAAATCGTCGCTGTCGACAATGTCGAGATGATGTGCCGTGCGGTAGCGTTCCGCCACCATGGCAGCAAAACTGGACTCATTGAATTTGGGATCCTTGAATCCGATGGCGCAGGTGCGAACCGGGTGGGGCGAGATTTCAGCCATCATCGCAACCACCGTACTGGAGTCCACTCCTCCGGAAAGGAAGGCGCCCAGCGGCACGTCGGCAATCATCCTTAGCTGGATGGATTCCTTGAGATGTTGTTCCAGTTGGGCCAGCGCATCCGTTTCAGTGATGGGATTGTCGAGGCTGAACCGGACATCCCAATAGGGAAGAGGGGCCGGAATCGATTCTCCGCGTCGGATGGTGAGGGTATGGGCAGGCGGTAGCTTTTTGGCCGTCGTGTAGATACAGCGTGGGTCTGCAACATAGCCGAGGGTGAAGTATTCTTCCACCGCGAGAGGATCGATCTGACGGCGAAATGCCGGATGGGCAGTGACGACTTTCAGTTCCGAGCCGAAGATGAAGGTCCCATCGTCCAGGAGGGCATAGTGAAGCGGTTTGACACCCATGCGGTCACGGGCAAGAAATAAAGTCTCCTTGTTCCTGTCCCAAAGTGCAAAGGCAAACATGCCGCGAAAGCGATCAACGCAGGCTGGGCCCCAGCTTTCCCATGCGTGTACGATGACTTCCGTGTCGCTTCGGGTGTGAAATCGATGGCCAAGTGCCTCGAGTTCTGGAACAAGCTGCTGGAAGTTGTAAATTTCGCCATTGAAAACGACGCAAATGCTGCCGTCTTCATTAAAGAGGGGTTGCTGCCCGGTTGCCAGGTCGATGATTGACAGGCGACGGTGACCAAGCGCAAGGCCTGGTTCCAGATGAACCCCCGCTTCGTCGGGGCCTCGATGCGATTGGATGTCGTTGATGCGGGAAATCAAGTCGCGTGAGTAGTCTTGCTTGCCGCGTGTGTCGAAGAGACCGGAAATGCCGCACATGCTTATGGTGCTCCTGAGGCGTTTGCCATTTTTTTGATTTTTTCCGCGTTGGCCGTAGCAAAGCGGGTGAGACGTTCCAACGCAGTGGTGTCCATTGGAGTGTAAAGGACGACTACTGCGCCTTGATCACCTTGACCAAGAAGTTGATTGCGCGTGGTGAACAGTTTGCCTTTGACAGGACTGGCTGTGGCTTCGCCGCCGATCAGATACCAATAGATCGCCTTCAGCTTGATAGGGTTTCCGCTGGTTTGTTGGGTGAGATCTGCAATTTGAACCGGGAGGGTATTGTCACCCAACGCGATATCTCCAAGCGATTGCGAAGTGATTCGCCAATCAGGATTCTGGTAGGTTGCCAGCATATTGGTGGAGGAGATCAGCTTTCGCTGCGGACTTTGATTCTTGTATTGGGCAATGTACAAGCCGAGAGACAGACCCTCAAACTCGACCTGTACATTTCCTTCTGCACTTGGGTTTTGCCAATCCGGTTTGAATTCAAAAGCCTTGGTGTTTGGAGCGGGAAGCTCTGGAATGGAAAATTGCAGGGCACGGGTGGGGCGAGTATCGGCATCAACCGTGAATTGACGGTAGGTCAGCGGCCCGATAACGACGAACGCTGCTAGCAGTACTGCTGTCTTGGCAAGTGCCAAAGAAGATTGCCTGGAGCGTGGCATGGTGTTGTTTGTTATATCGGCTTCAGTCGCCATGGGGCGCACTTGTGCCCAGCGCATGGACAAGGCAAAAAGCGCGCCGATCACCAGTCCAAAAAATACCCAGCCATAGATCAGATGATCTACTCCGGCAGCCAATTTGTTACCGGAGATGTGACCCAGCATGACGATCAGGTACGCTCTGAGCCAATTAGCAATGATCGGAACGAGGAGTGCGGCCAGCATGAAAATGAGGCGGCGCTTGGTACTCGTGAAGTTAAGATAGGCAAAGAGAGTTCCAACCATGAGTGAGGCGATGATGTAGCGAATGCCGCTACAGGCTTCAACGACCGACCAGTTGCCGGAAGGAATAACAAACTGCAAACCTTCCCGGTAGACCGGAATGCCCGAGACTCGAAGGGCCAGAACGGTGAAGTCGGCAGTCCAATTCATGAGCTTTGGCATCATGAACTCGCCAAAGGGAATGGCGAACAGCAAAAAAAACAATGGGAAAGCAAGCCTTTTGGCAAGCGGTATACCAATCAGGGAGACGATGGTGACGATGACCATCAACCCGAGCGCTGGTTGGGTTACGGCGTTGACCGCTGCCAACTCTCCCAGCAGCCACAGAAAAACAAGCGGAATTGTGAGAAATGTCAGGAGATGGCAGGGTTCGGGGGAATGCCTGGAAAGTTCCTTGCGCTCACTCCAAATCAGCCAAAGTGCGATGGGAAGTACCGCATAGCCATGCGCATAGGTATCCGAGGTATCCCAGAGGTTGACGATGCTACTGAAGGTATCCAGATACCAGTATCCCAGCCACAAAAAGAGCAACAGGGAAGTGGCAATGACTGGTGCCCAATTGAGGGAGCGAGGTCTGGCGGAAGAAGTCAACAGGGAATCCTCAAGGGAGCGGCAAGTAAGGCCCGATTATGCCAATCTGATGTTCCCAATTGTAGTTGCTACAGATGCGTAATCTGGCGTTTTCGCCGGCAACCTGAGCGGCCCCTGGCGATTGAATGAACTCGTCTATGATTTTTGCGTAGTCATCCGGAGTTGAGGCGCGCCGTAGCTCGGAATCGGGAAAGTCGCTGAATACTTCATCGCATTGTCTGTCCAGGACGACGGGTTTGCCCATGGCCAAAGCCTCAAGGACTTTGTTTTGCAGGCCGCGGGAGGTTTTGATCGGGGCAACGATGATCTTTGCGTGTTTCAAATAAGGGCGGACATCGTCAACTGTTCCCGTGACCGAGACATGCTGACTTTCCAGGGCTTGGAGTTGTGAAGTAGGGGAGCGCCCGACAATATAAAAGCGAATAGCCGGATGGCGACTGACCAACAGTGGCATAACTTGATATATGAACCACTGGGCTGCCTGATCGTTGATCCAATAACTCATGGTACCGGTGAATACGATCGGGATTTCATCTTCAGCGTAAGGCGATGGGAGTTCGTGCCTCGCGTCGAAGTAGGCGGTGTCAACGCCATTTCGAATTACATCAACGTGGAAAGCATTTTCTGGCGACAATCTGCAGAATGCGCGTTTTTCCTCTTCGCTGACGAAGAAGGTACGAGTCGATTTTGCAGAAATTCGGCGTTCGTAATTGAGCAGAACTTCACTTTCCCGGGAAAATAGCCATTTCATTACGCCACGCTGGGTTTTTGAATAGGCTTTCCATTTGAGCGAGTCAACATCGACGAGGTCCAGAAAGATTGGCAAGCGTGTCTTCGTTTCGACGTATTGAGCCATTCCTGAACAAAAAACGATTGCGGCTTCAATGTTGTGATTCTGGATCGTTTCGGATACCCAACGTTGCATTTTGGCATCACGAAAGTAACGGACTGTTAGAGGGTCACCAGACAACAAGCCATTGAGTGCTCGTAGGCGGGCCGCTGCCGGGGACAATTGGATCGCCTTGATATCTGCGCAGAATTCCCTCAAGGCAGGGATATAGCTCAGATCGGCCGCATCGTCGACGAACGTCCCCAAAAATACCTTGTGATCTCGGGATAGATGTTTTAGAAGGTGAAAAGAGCGAAGCTTGTCACCTTTGTTCGGCGGATATGGAATACGGTGAACAAGGTACAGCAGATTTGCCATGTTCAGCCGAGATTACGCACAAGATACGGGCCAATGGCATTGGCAATGGGGATCGGCAAGCGTTGCCACAGGGCGATGAACAAACGATATTTAGGATTCATCGGATTGTTTTGGGGAATGCCATCACGATTCAGCAGCACATACTCGTAGTTCAGTTGCTCAGCTTCAAATTCCCACAGTCTTTTGAATTCGAAAGATCCTGTCCCTTTTTTGCTGCGTCCGAGATCGAAAATACGACATCCGCGTGTGGCTGCACGCTTCATGAGCTCCCAGTACTTGAGATCGTTAGCCGCCAGGTTTCGCGCTGACGCTTTTTCTCCCGCATAGTAGGCCATGACGCGATCCCGGAAATAGAACGAAAGAATCGCCGAGACAGGTGCTCCATCCTTGCTGCGGATAGTCAGAATTTCGCACTTGTCCTGAAAAACCCGTTTCAGCTCGGAAAAGTAGCGTTTGGGTAGGGCGGGCGTTCCGTGATCGCGAACGTTTTCAGCGTAGACAGGGAAGAACTCATCGACGCTGTCATCTTGTGTGGCATACAAGCCAAGCTTGATAGCTTTTCGCACCATGTTGCGGCGTTTCTGCGGGATGCAGAGCATCTTTTCGTCAAGAACGCTCGGGATTGTCCTTACGAAGGTGACGTAAAGATCCTGCGTCGGCCAATCGGGATGCTT
>CALJZP010000086.1 GCA_937983545.1 uncultured Azonexus sp. | reverse complement strand
GCGGCGCAGGGCAAGGCGCGACGACGAGGCATGGTCGTTCCATGCCGAGGAGGAGCAACACCGCCCTGCGCCGCGAGGGACGCGCAATACCTGCCGTAGCGGCTCACCCAAAGGGTGCGCGGGTCTCTGGCATGGAATGTCTGGCCATTCGGCATCATGCGTATCCAGTAGAGCGGTCAACTGCGGTTTCTAGGTTCAATCGAGCCCCGGCAGGTAGGCAAGGCCATCGGCGTGCATGTCCACGAGCACCCAGAAGGGTATCCGTGCGCTGCGCCAGATTTCCGAGGCATCGGAAAAAATCCTGAGCGCCGTGGCGAAATCGCCGGGATGATCGGCGCGGAAGCCGTCGCAGTGCTCGAGCAGGATCAGATAGCCTTCCGCCTCCAGCCACGACAAGTCGGCGAGGCAGTCGGCCAGGGCGTCCCAGTTGTGCCCGAACCAGTCCGGGAATTCGAGCGCGACCGCCAGGCGCTCCAGCAGCGCACGCTTGCCGTCGACACCGTCCAGGTCGATGCGAAAAATGGCGAAGCCGGCCTTCTCGGCGGCAGCAAGCAGATCGTGCATGCCCCCTTGCGGCGAATGGTAGACGCCGCTGCGGGCGCTGTCGCGGAGGATCGTCTCATAGTGATCCGGGCTCATTCGACTATCTTCCGGAAGCTGCGGTAGTGGTTGTCGGTGTAATAGTACTCGCCGGAGGTGCGCACATCGCCCGTGACGCCCTGACCGGCGACGATGCGCCGGGCACCGCGATCGCGGGCGCCGGGCGTGGCAACGGTATATTCCCGATAGTAGCCGCGCGGTCGTGCGGGCAGCCGCTTTTCATGATTGCCGAAGATCGAACCGTCCTTACGGTAGGGAAAAGGGCCTCCCCGCTTGATTGCGGCCAGCGTCTCGCGGGCTTCTTCGGGGAGGGTGGCAAGCCGGACTGACGGCGTGGCGTCGATTTGCCGCGATTCCCGCCCCAGGGCCGGGAAGGCGACCCATAACGACAGCAACAGCAGGGCAAGCCGCAGCATCACGCCTGCTAGTTGGCGGCGGGTTTCGCCGCTTCTACCTGGCGCAGCCGGATATGCAGTTCGCGCAGCTGTTTTTCGTCTACCGGTCCCGGCGCGCTGGTGAGCAGGCACTGGGCGCGCTGGGTTTTCGGGAAGGCGATCACGTCGCGGATCGACTCGGCGCCGGCCATCATGGTGACGATGCGGTCGAGGCCGAAGGCCAGACCGCCATGCGGCGGCGCGCCGTACTTGAGCGCGTCGAGCAGAAAGCCGAATTTCTGCTCGGCTTCCTCCGTGCCGATGGCGAGCGCGCGGAACACCTTGGACTGGATTTCCTCGCGATGGATGCGCACCGACCCGCCGCCGATCTCCCAGCCGTTCAGGGCCAGGTCGTAGGCCTTGGCCAGGCATTTGCCCGGATCGCTGTCGATGAAGGCCTCATGACCGTCCTTGGGCGAGGTAAAGGGGTGGTGCAGCGCCACCCAGCGCTTTTCCTTCTCGTCGTACTCGAACATCGGAAAGTCGACCACCCAGAGCGGCTGCCAGCCGCTTTCGAAGTAGCCGCCCTCCGCGCCTTTCTCGTGGCCGATCCTGACGCGCAGCGCGCCCAGGGCGTCGTTCACGATCCTGGCGCGATCGGCGCTGAAAAACACCAGGTCGCCATCCTGTGCGCGGGTGCGATCGAGAATCTGCGCGACGATGCCGGCCGGCAGGAACTTCAGGATCGGCGACTGCAGGCCCTCGATGCCCTTTGTCTTCTCATTCACCTTGATGTAGGCGAGTCCCCTGGCTCCGTAGATGCCGACGAAGGCGGTGTAGTCGTCGATCTCCTTGCGCGTGAAGCTGCCGCCGCCGGGGATGCGCAGCGCAGCCACGCGTCCGTCGGCCAGCTCGGCCGCGCTGCGGAAGACCTTGAAGTCCACCGTCTTCATGAGGTCGGTGAGCTCGGTAAGCTCGAGCTTGACGCGCAGGTCCGGCTTGTCCGAGCCGTAGCGCGCCATCGCCTCGGCGTGGCTGAGGCGCGGGAAAGGATTCGGCAGCTCGACGCCGAGCGTTTCCCTGAAAACGGTCCGGATCAGCTCTTCCATGATGGCGGTGATCTCGGCTTCGCTCAGGAAGGAAGTCTCGATGTCGACCTGGGTGAATTCCGGCTGGCGGTCGGCGCGCAGGTCCTCGTCGCGGAAGCACTTGGTGATCTGGTAGTAGCGATCGAAGCCGGCAATCATCAGCATCTGCTTGAACAGCTGCGGCGATTGCGGCAGGGCGAAGAACTGGCCGGGATGGACACGGGAGGGCACGAGGTAATCGCGCGCCCCTTCGGGCGTCGACCTGGTCAGCATCGGCGTTTCGATGTCGATGAATCCGTGGGCGTCGAGGAAGCGGCGAAAGGCCATCGCCACCCTGTAGCGCAACATCAGGTTCTTCTGCATGTGCGGGCGCCGCAAATCGAGCACGCGATGGGTGAGGCGCACGTTTTCCGAGAGGTCGTCGTCGTCCAGCTGGAAGGGGGGCGTGGCCGAGGTGTTCAGAATCTCGATCTCCTCGGCGAGCACCTCGATTTCGCCGCTGTGCAGGTTTGGATTGGCGGTCCCCTCCGGCCGGCGGCGCACCTTGCCGGCAATTTTCAGCACGAACTCGTTGCGGATGCGTTCGGCAGTGGCGAAGGTTTCCTTCCGCTGCGGATCGCAGATGATCTGCACCAGCCCCTCGCGATCGCGCAGATCGATGAAAATCACGCCACCGTGGTCGCGCCGGCGATGAGCCCAGCCGCACAGAATGACGGTCTGGTCGAGTTGTGCGGTGTTGACGAGGCCGCAATAATGAGTACGCATTTTGAAGAAGCCTGGGAAAAGAAGCCGCAAACGCGGCATGTCATTGATTCGGAGTCCGTCCGGCGGGATGGCGCAGCGGGGGAGCTACGACCCCCATCGAGATGATGTACTTGAGGGCTTCATCGACACTCATGTCCAGCTCGATCACGTCCTTCCGTGGGAGCATGAGAAAGAACCCGGAGGTGGGATTGGGGGTGGTCGGCACATAAACGCTGATGCAGTCGCCGGGGAGGTGGTTGACCACGTCGCCGCCCGGCTGCCCGGTCTGGAAGGCTATCGTCCATATGCCTTGCCGCGGATACTGCACCAGCAGCGCCTTGCGGAAGGCTTCGCCGCTCGACGAAAACAGCGTGTCGGAAACCTGCTTGACGCTGTAATAGACCGACTTGACGACGGGGATGCGCGACAGCACGCCTTCCCAGAACCGCAGCAGGCGCTGACCGATGATGTTGGCGGTGACCAGGCCGGTCAGAAAGACGACCAGCAGCGTGGCAATGACGCCCAAGCCAGGTATGTAAAAACCCAGCAGCCGTTCAGGATTCAACGCGTCCGGCAGCAGGAGCAGGGTCTGGTCCATGGTGCGGACGATGAGCGCCAGCACCCATGCGGTGATCGCCAGGGGCACCCAGATCAACAGACCGGTGATGAAGTATTTCTTCATCCGTTGCCGGCGCAGGCGCAACCGCCACCGCATCCTTGCGCGGGGGCATTGCTTTCCTGCTTGGCTTCCGGCTGGACAGGACAGCCTTTGAAGTCGGTTGCATACCAGCCGCTGCCTTTGAGCTGGAAGCCGGCGGCGGTGAGCATCTTGCCGAAGGAGGCTGCGCCGCACTCCGGGCAGGTCGTCAGAGGGGCGTCGTTGAGCTTCTGCAGGAATTCCTTCTGGAACCCGCAGGTCCCGCAGCGGTATTCATAGATCGGCATGGGCGTCTCCAAAAAACATGAAATTATATCCTAACCGATTGCACTAAAAGCCAAAATCAGGCCGATAACGCAATCAAGATGCTGCCGTTCGGGCGAAATTCAAGCCGTCAGGATCAGAACAGCCCAAGATAATCCCGGGTCAGGGGTTTGCCCCAGAACAGGGCAATCACGGCCGCTGCGGCCAGGTAGGGTCCGAAGGGAATGGGGATCTGGCGTCCGTGTTTGGCAAAGACGATCAGGGCGATGCCGACGACGGCGCCGACCAGGGACGAGGCGAGAATCGTGAGGGGAAGCATTTGCCAGCCGAGCCAGGCGCCAATGGCCGCCAGCATTTTGAAATCGCCGTAACCCATGCCTTCCTTGCCGGTGACGAGCTTGAAGGCCCAGTACACCGACCACAAGGACAGATAGCCGGCCGCTGCGCCGATGACGGCGCTCCTGATGTCGGTAAACGTCCCGCCCAGATTCAGCAGCAGCCCCCCCCAAAGCAAAGGCAGGGTGAGGCTGTCCGGCAGCAGCTGGGTGTCGAAATCGATGAATGTCAGGGCGATGATGGACCAGATGAAAAACAGGGCGCCGAGACCTGCCCAGCTCGCACCGAAGCGCCAGATCGCATAGCCGGACAGCAGTCCCGAGAGCGCCTCGACGATCGGATAGCGCGGACTGATGCGGGCATGGCAGGAGCGGCAGCGGCCCCGCAGAAAGAGATAGCTGAGGATGGGGACGTTGTCGAGGGCGCCGATGCCATGGCCGCAATGCGGACAGCGCGAACGCGGTGAAGCCAAGCCGAGCTTTTCTCCCGGGGGAGGCTCTTCCCCCCTCAGTTGCGCGCACTCCGCCAGCCAGGCGTGCTCCATCATTTTGGGCAGGCGATGGATGACGACGTTGAGGAAGCTGCCGACGGCGAGGCCGAGCAGCGTCGCGGCTGCCGTAAGATAGAAGGGGTCGGGCAGCATCATGCCGCGTCGGCCGCCGTGCCACAGGGACTGACTTTTGCGCCCCTCCTCATCAAACGACGGCACCGAGCTTGAAGATCGGCAGATACATGGCCACCACCATGCCCCCGATCAGCGTGCCCAGCACGACCATGATCATCGGCTCCATGAGGCTGGACATGGCTTCAACGGCATCGTCCACCTCGGCCTCGAAGAAATCGGCCACCTTGCTCAGCATCTGGTCGAGCTGGCCGGACTCCTCGCCGATGGAGACCATCTGGATGACCATGTTGGGGAAGATGTTTGAGTTCTGCATGGCCACCGTCAGGCTGGTACCGGTGCTGACTTCCGACTGGATCTGCTTGGTGGCCATTTTGTAGACGTAATTGCCGGAAGCGCCGCCAACCGAGTCGAGGGCTTCGACGAGCGGCACGCCGGCGGCGAACATGGTCGACAGGGTGCGGGTCCAGCGTGCCATCGTCGCCTTGCGGATGATTTCTCCGAATATCGGCAGGCGCAGTAATAGCTTGTCCATTACGGCCTGCATCTTTTCGGATCGCTTCCACATGAAGAAAAATCCATACAAGGCGCCGCCCAGGATGCCGAAAATGATGTACCAGTAGGCCACCATGAAGTCTGACAGGGCGATGACGGCCAGCGTCGGGGCAGGGAGATCGGCGCCGAAATTCGAGAAGATGTCCTTGAATGCCGGAATGACGTAAATCATGATCACCGTGGTGATGATGATTGCCACCACAATGACGGCGACAGGATAAAAAAGTGCTGATTTGATCTTGCTCTTGATGGCAAGGATTTTTTCTTTATACGTCGCCAGACGGTCCAGCAGGGAATCCAGGATTCCGGCCGCTTCGCCGGCGGCGACGAGGTTGCAGAACAGGGCGTCGAAATACAACGGGTACTTGCGAAATGCCTGATTCAGGGAAGAACCCGTTTCCACATCTGATTTGATGTCCATGAGCAGTTTGGCAACTGCCTGATTGGAAGCCCCCTTGCCTACGATGTCGAAGGCTTGCAGCAGGGGTACGCCTGACTTCATCATCGTCGCCAGCTGCCGCGTAAACAGCGTAATGTCCTTCTCGGAGACCTTGCCGCCGCGCTTGAAGGTCTGCTTCTTGATCTTGCTGACCAGTATGCCTTGACGACGCAAGGTCGCCTGAACAAGCGCTTCCCCGCTTGCGCGCATCTCGCCCCGCATCAGCTTGCCGGTCTTGTCCTTGCCTTCCCAGGCGAAGGAGTATTCCTTGATGCCGGCGCCTTCTTTCTTGGCTGCTTTTGTCGCGGTTGCCATCTCGTCTCCCCTATTCGTTCGTCGTCGCGAGAACTTCCTCGAGCGAGGTCATTCCCTGCTTGACCTTGAGCAGTCCAGACTGTCGCAGATCCTTGATGCCTTCCTGCTGCGCCTGTGCGGCGATGTCGATCGAGTTCCCGTTGGTCATGATGATGCGCTGGATTTCCTCCGAAATGGGCATCACCTGATAAATGCCTACCCGTCCCTTGTAGCCGCTGCCCTTGCATTTGTCGCAGCCGTTCGGGCCATACAGTTGCCAGCTGCCGTCGATTTCATGCTCGTGGAATCCGGCCTGGATCAGGGCCTCGATCGGAATCGAAACCGGCTTTTTGCAGGAGCACAGCCGCCGTGCCAAGCGCTGGGCGGTGATCAGAATGACGCTCGACGCGATGTTGAACGGCGCTATGCCCATGTTCTTCATTCGTTCCAGGGTGGTCGGCGCGTCATTGGTGTGCAGCGTGGACAGCACCAGGTGGCCGGTCTGGGCGGCCTTGATGGCGATTTCAGCGGTTTCCAGGTCGCGGATTTCGCCGACCATGATGATGTCCGGATCCTGTCGCAGGAAGGCCTTCAGCGCGACTGCGAAATTCAGTCCCGCCTTGTCGTTGACATTGACCTGGTTGATGCCGGGCAGGTTGATTTCAGCGGGATCCTCCGCCGTCGATATGTTGATGCCGGGCTTGTTCAGGAGATTGAGGCAGGTGTAGAGCGAGACGGTCTTGCCGCTGCCGGTCGGGCCGGTGACGAGAATCATGCCGTACGGCCGCTCGATCGCATGCATCAGCGCTTCGCGCTGTTCCGGTTCATAACCCAGGGCGTCGATGCCGAGCATGGCGCTCGACGGGTCGAGAATCCGCATGACGATTTTCTCGCCGTGCAGCGTCGGCAGCGTGCTGACGCGAAAATCGATGGCGCGCGTCTTGGACAACACCAGCTTCATGCGGCCATCCTGCGGCACGCGTTTTTCAGAAATGTCGAGGCGGGAGATCACCTTGATGCGGGAGGCGATCTTTTCCTTGATGACGAGCGGAGGCTGGGCGATTTCGCGCAGGACGCCGTCGGTGCGGAAGCGGATCCTGTAATATTTTTCGTACGGCTCGAAGTGGATGTCCGAAGCGCCCTCGTTGATTGCGTCCAGGAGGATTTTCTGAATGAAGCGGACGACGGGGGCATCGTCGACCTCGACGGACCCCGCCTCGGCAGCGGCCGTGTCCTCGGTTTCTTCGGCGAGTTCGAGATCGAGGTCGTCACCGGCCAGTTCGTTGAGCTTGGTTTCGGCCGATTCCGAGAGCTGCTGAACGATCGGCGCCAGCTTGTTGGCCTCCACCACCACCGGGTCGACCGCCAGGCCGGTCTGAAAGCGGATTTCGTCCAGGGCGCGCAGGTTGGTCGGATCGGCCAGCGCGACCGCAATGCGGTTACCCCGCTTGGTCAGCGGGATGACCTGATGGGTCTGCATCAGCTTGCGGTCGATGGCGCCGGGCGGGAAGAGGTTGGCGTCGAAGGCGCTCAGGTCGAGCAGGGGATAGCCGAAGGTTTCTGCAGCAAAGATTGCAATATCCCGGGCGTTCAGGCGCCCGCTGGCCACGACCTGATTGACGAAGCCGCTGCCATTGCCGGCCCCCTGCACGGCAAACGCTTCCGCCTCGGCTTCCTTGAGACGGCCTTGCTGAACCAGCGCTCGCGCCAAGCCGCTGAGGGTTGTCTGCAGAGATGCTGCCATTCGTCTCCGGAAATGCGTGGAATGCCTACAGGCTGCTAGGCGATGATGCCCTTCCTCTCTGGATTTGTAAAGACTATCAGGCGGTTGGAGCGGATTGCTGAACCGCTATTTTGTGTCCTTGTACCACGACGTCATGCTACGTTCCCCATGATCAGGGCCTGGATTCAGCCGGCCCGCCCGAGCACCACTTCCAGGACGAAGCGGCTGCCGACATAGGCAAACAGGAGGGCCGTAAAGCCCGCCAGGGTCCAGCGCAGGGCCTTGCGGCCGCGCCACCCCCAGACATAACGGCCAGTCAGTAGGGCAGCAAAAATCAGCCAGGAAAGGATCGAAAAGAGGGTTTTGTGATTGAATGACAGCGCCTTGCCGAACAGGGTTTCGGAGAAGGCGATCCCGGTGGCCAGCGTCAGCGTGAGGAGGACGAAGGCGATCGTGATGAGACGAAACAGCAGCGATTCCATCGTCAGCAGGGGAGGGAGGCTGGCGAGGGGGCGCGTCAATTCACCACGATGCAGGCGCCTTTCCGCCACGGCCATGATGATCGCATGAAGAGCGGCAAGCGTGAATAGGCTGTAGGCCACCATCGCGATGAAAAAGTGCACGCGGAACATCGCCGAGGCGACATTGGTCAGCATGTGCTGCCCCGGAAACAGGGCGGGCAGCAGGGCGCAGACTCCGGCAACCGGCAGGACGAGCGGCTGCAGACCCTCCAGGCGCGCGTGGAAGCTTTCCACCCAGTAGATCAGCACGGCGAGCCACAGCATCAGCGAAAGCGCGCCGGAAAAACCGAAGCGCATGACGCCGCTTCCGAAAAGCTCCCCGTACAGCGCATGGCCATGCAGCAGGAGCGCAACGGCAAGTGCAATTCTTTCCCACGCACGAATACCCTGCGGCGTAGCCGTGCCGGCAGCGGCCCGGCCCCAGCGCGTACGCCAGAAATGAATGCCGAGAAAGGCATACAGCGAGGCGGGGAGCAGATGCGGTAGAATCGCTTGCATTCTGCAAGTCTACCTTCTTCCCAAGGCAACCGGTACATCATGCTGGACAACCTCACACAACGCCTTTCCCGTGTCGTCAAGACGCTGCGAGGCCAGGCGCGGCTGACGGAAGACAACATCGCCGACGCGCTGCGAGAAGTCAGGATGGCGCTGCTGGAGGCGGATGTCGCGCTGCCGGTGGTGAAAGAGCTCGTGGCCCGCATCAAGGAGAAGGCGATAGGCCAGGAGGTGGTCGGAAGCCTGACGCCAGGCCAGGCGCTCGTCGGCGTGGTTCATCGCGAGCTGACCGAACTGATGGGCGGTGCCCACAGCGGCCTCAACCTCGCGGTGCAGCCCCCCGCGGTCAGTCTCATGGCCGGATGGCAAGGGGCGGGCAAGACGACCACGACGGGCAAGCTGGGCAAGCTCCTGCGCGAGCGCATGAAGAAAAAAGTGCTGGCAGTGAGTGCCGACGTGTATCGCCCGGCAGCCATTCAGCAGCTGAAGCTGGTTGCCGAGCAGGCCGGCATCGACTTCTATCCCACGCAGCCCAATGACAGGCCGGTCGCAATAGCCGCGGCCGCGCTCGACTTCGCCAGGAAGCATTACTACGAGGTGGTGCTGTTCGACACGGCCGGCCGGCTTGCCATCGACGAGGCCATGATGAAGGAAGTGGCCGAATTGCATGCCGCCCTGCGGCCGGTCGAGACCCTCTTCGTCGTCGATGCCATGCTGGGACAGGATGCGGTCAACACCGCGCGCGCATTCAACGAGGCGCTTCCGCTCACCGGCGTGATCCTGACCAAGCTCGATGGCGATGCCCGGGGCGGGGCGGCGCTCTCCGTCCGCCACGTCACCGGCAAGCCGCTCAAGTTCGCCGGCGTCGGGGAAAAGTTGAGCGGCATCGAGGAATTCCATCCCGAGCGCATGGCTTCGCGCATATTGGGCATGGGCGACGTGCTGGGCCTAATCGAGGAGGCGCAGCGCAGCGTCGATCAGGAGAAGGCCAGGGAGTTCGCCCAGAAGCTGAAGACCGGAAAGAGATTCGACCTGAACGACTTCAAGGAGCAGATCGGGCAGATGCGCAAGATGGGCGGGATCTCGGGCCTGCTCGATAAACTGCCGGCCCAGTTCGCCCGGGCTGCCCAGCAGGCAGGCTCCCAGGTCGAGGACAGGGCGGTGCGTCGTCTGGAAGGCATCATCAACGCCATGACGCCGCTGGAGCGCGCCAGGCCGGAACTGATCAAGGCATCACGCAAGCGACGCATTGCAGCCGGCGCCGGCGTGCCGGTTCAGGAAGTCAATCGGCTGCTGCACCAGTTCGAACAGACCCAGAGGATGATGAAACAGTTCTCCAAGGGGGGGCTGCAAAAATTGATGCGTGGGATGAAGGGAATGCTGCCGGGAATGCGCTGAGGAGCTAATGTCTCGCGGCTGCAGGCGGAGTGTAATGCCAATGCTTCTCCCAGGCGGCCCGCACGGCGGCAGGGTAGTCGGGTTGGCCTAGGCTTCCGTTGTAGCGTCCCAGTGCCCGATAGAGATCGCCTTTTTCCATGTCCAGATAATGCTTGAGGATGGTGCAGCCATAGCGCAAGTTCATGCGCAAATGGAACAGATTGTCGTTTCTGTCCCCGATCAGCTTCACCCAGAAGGGCATGACCTGCATGTAGCCGCGCGCGCCGGCGGAGGAAATCGCGTATTTCTTGAAGCCGCTTTCGACCTGGATCAGGCCGAGCACCAATTGCGGGTCCAGGCCGGCACGCTTGGCTTCGTAATGCACCGCGCGCAAAAACTCGAGCCGGTATTCCAGATTGGGTATGCGCTTGGCGAGGCGCGACGACATTTCCTCCAACCAGTGAACGGCTTCCAGGGGGGAATTGAAGGAGGAGGTGGGCGGCCTGCGATCCGAAATCGCCGCATGCAGGGCGGCCCGGACGCTGGCTGCCAGCGGTTCGTACTTCTGGGCACCTGCCGCGGCGGCGCCTGCCCAGGCCAGCAACAACAGGACGCAGCACCGCTTCACTTGCCCAGGCGTTCTCGTATGAACCTGCCGATTTCGGCCAGGGGAACCTTCACGGCCGCACTGCCCCGGCGTTCCTGGTATTCGACGGCGCCTTCCTTCAGGCTGCGCTCCCCGATGGTGACACGGTGCGGCACGCCGATCAGTTCCAGGTCCGCGAACATCACCCCCGGCCGCTCATCGCGGTCATCCAGCAGGGCATCGATCCCGCCGGAGAGGCAATCCGCGTAAAGCGCATCTGCGGCGTCCCGTACCGACTGACTTTTCCGGTAGCCGACGGGTGCGATAGCCACCTCGAACGGCGCAATGGCGGACGGGAAGATGATGCCCCGTTCATCGTGGTTTTGTTCGATGGCGGCCCCGACGATCCGCGTCACGCCGATGCCATAGCACCCCATTTCCATGAACCGGGGCTGTCCCGCCTCGTCCAGAAAGGTCGCCTTCATCGCCTCGGAATATTTGGTTCGCAACTGGAAGATGTGTCCGACCTCGATGCCGCGGCAAATCGACAGGACGCCTTTGCCGTCCGGGCTGGGATCGCCCTCGACGACGTTGCGGATGTCGAAGACGTAGCCCGGCTCGGGCAGGTCCCTTCCCCAGTTCACCCCCGTCAGGTGAAAGCCGGCCTCGTTGGCACCGCAGACGAAATCGTTCATCTTCGCAACCGTCCGGTCGGCGATGACAGGTATGTTCTTGTCGATGCCGACCGGACCGATGTAGCCCGGACGGCATCCCAGATGCCTTTCGACCTCTTCGTCGGTGGCAAAGCGGAAGGGATTGAGGAAAGGCAGCTTGCCGACCTTGATTTCGTTGAGCGTGTGATCGCCGCGAATCAGCAACAGAAAGAATTGCGCATCGTGCATGACCGCAATCGCCTTGACGGTCTTTGTGACGGGGAGACGCAGCAGCGCAGCCACGTCTTCGCAACGGATCTTGCCGGGTGTCGTCACCTTCTTCATCTTTTCGGTATGGCCATCGCGTGGACCCGATGGGGCCAGCGCCTCGGCGAGTTCGACGTTGGCCGCATAATCCGAGTCGGGGCAAAAGGCAATGGCATCCTCCCCGGAATCGGCGAGTACATGAAACTCGTGCGAGCCGGTGCCGCCGATGGACCCGGTATCCGCGGCCACGGCGCGGAAGCTCAGCCCCAGGCGCGTGAAAATGCGCGTATAGGTCTCGTGCATGTTCCGGTATTCGCGCTGCAGATCCTCGAAGCTGGCATGGAAGGAGTAACCATCCTTCATGAGAAATTCGCGGCCGCGCATGACGCCGAAGCGGGGACGGATCTCGTCGCGGAATTTGGTCTGGATCTGATACAGGTGCAGGGGTAGCTGACGGTAGCTCCTGATTTCGCGCCTGGCGACGTCGGTAATCACTTCCTCGTGCGTCGGACCGATGACGAAATCGCGCTGATGCCTGTCCTTGAAGCGCAGCAGTTCGGGACCATACTTTTCCCAGCGGCCGGTTTCCTGCCACAGCTCGGCGGGCACGACGGCTGGCATGAGCAGTTCGATCGCGCCTGCCCGGTTCATTTCCTCTCGGATGATGTTCTCCACCTTTCGCAGTATGCGCAGGCCCAGCGGCATCCACGTGTAGATTCCCCCCGCCAGACGCTTGATCAGGCCTGCGCGCAACATGAGCTGGTGGCTGATGATTTCTGCGTCGGAAGGGGCTTCCTTCAACGTGGCAAGGAAAAAACTTGAGGCGCGCATGGCGTGGTCGTGATCCGGAAAAACGCAATATTACCGTAGTACAAGGCGCAGACCAGTCTTGCCGGCGCCTTTCAATCATGGGTGATTTGTGGAAAAATGAAGCCAGTTCAATCATTCATGGGTAGCTAACATGCTCGATCGTGAAGGCTATCGCCCTAACGTCGGCATCATCCTGGTCAACGGCAGGAACGAGGTATTCTGGGGTAAGCGCATTCGAGAGCATTCCTGGCAGTTTCCTCAGGGCGGCATCAAGCATGGTGAGTCGCCCGAGCAGGCCATGTTCAGGGAACTGCACGAGGAAATCGGCCTGCGGCAGGAGCACGTCAAGGTGCTCGGGCGGACCCGCGACTGGTTGCGCTACGACGTGCCGAAGCAGTGGATACGGCGGGAATGGCGCAACACTTACCGGGGCCAGAAGCAGATCTGGTTCATGCTGCGTTTGACCGGACGCGATTCGGACGTCTCCTTGCGCGCCAGTGACCATCCCGAGTTCGACGCCTGGCGCTGGAGCGATTACTGGGTGCCCCTCGACGCCGTTATTGAATTCAAGCGGGACGTGTATCAGCAGGCACTGGTCGAGTTGTCCCGTTTTGTTTTCCGCCGCCCAGCGGACAGGCAGCCGAAGTGGCCGGTGACTTCGGATGCCTTCACCCCGCATGCGCGAACCGCAGATACAGGCGGTTAATGGCGCAATCTGCAGGTTCCATTTCACTTTCCTCCCTTTCCGTTGAAAATGGATAGCGGCATCCGGCCAACAGAGAGGCGCGTTCCAGGACGCCCAGACGGGCGATATGTGAGGAGGAGACATGATTCGCGAACAATACAAGACGCTGCGTCATACCAGCCTTGACCCTTGTGCCAGCTACTATCAAATCGATTCGCAGGCACCGCTGAGCGTGCGTCTGGACTCTCCGGCGCTTGAGGTGATGACGGATTTCAAGCAGGTTCGCGCCGTCACCATTGGTCCCGATGCGACGCTGGAAGCGGCGAACAAGGCCATGCTTCGCAACATGGTGCGATCGCTTCTGGTGGCCGATGAGAAGCGTTGCATCCTCGGCATCATCACTTCGACCGACACCGGCGGCGAAAAACCGATGCAGGTCGTCCGCAGCAGAGGCATTCGCCACCAGGAAGTGCTGGTGCGCGACATCATGACGCCCAGGGAGCAGATCGAGGTTTTGGAAATGCGCGACGTGGTTGCCGCAGAAGTCGGTCATGTCGTCGCCACGCTCAAGGCGGCCGGGCGTCAGCATGCACTCGTCGCCGAGGATGATGCCTCGGGCCGCCAGATGGTCAGGGGCATGTTCTCGGCCTCCCAGATCGCCCGCCAACTGGGTGTGCCTTTGGGGGAGGTTCCGGTTGCCTCGACCTTCGCCGAGATCGGAGCGGCCATCTCCCACTGAGAGGGCCCTATTCAGGGTGTATCATGCACTGCCCACTGGCCTGATCCGGCCAGCAGTGCCTTGAACCGCCTGGAGCAAAGCCCAGAATGCGTGCAGCGTGGAGCATCTGCCTTCTTTCCATTGGATTGTTCGGCTTCGTGGCGCAGGTGCCTGCCCAAGGCTTCTATGGGGATAAGAAATACGGCGAGTATTACGAGGAAGAGAAGAATTGGGTCGAGGAGGAGGTTGCCCCACCCGATTATCCCCGAGAACAGGGGCTCGTCGAATTCGATGCAGGTGCGGCGACGAGCAACCGATATTATATCGACAGGGCGACGCTGAGTGTCGGCGGAGGTGGCGTCGTCCGATACGTCGTCGTCATCAAGAGTGGCGCAGGCGCAACCAACGTCCTCTTCGAAGGCATCCGGTGCAGCACGAGAGAGCGCAAGCAGTATGCGCTGGGACGTGCGGACAGGACCTGGTCCAGTTCACGGGCATCGTCATGGCGGCCGATCGTCCGGGGGAGCTACCAGGCGGTATTGTCCAAGGAGTATTTCTGTCCGAATGGCATCGCCATCCTGAAGGCGGAAGAGGGGGTGAGCGCACTCCTGCATGGCGGGCACCCTGAAGCCAGATAGGCCGGGAGCGGATTCTTGATAGACGGTTTGATCGTCGAATTCGACAAGGCGCTGCGAGCCGTGTTCGCACCTGCCCGAAGCGCCCGACCGGTTCCCGGAGAGGGCTTGACCGGAAACGGCTTGTCGAGCGAAGAGAGGGCGCAGGTCGCGGCCCTGATGCGCGTGAATCACAGCGGCGAGATCTGCGCACAGGCACTTTATCACGGGCAAGCCTTGGCCTCCCGCGTGGAGTCGATCCGGATGGCGTTGCACAAGGCGGCTGCCGAGGAGGGCGACCATCTGTCGTGGACGGAGCACCGTCTGGCCGAATTGGGAGGGAGAACGAGTCTGTTGAACCCTCTATGGTATGCGGGGGCCTTTGCCATCGGATGGATGGCGGGCAGGCTCGGCGATGATTGGAATCTCGGCTTTCTCGCTGAAACGGAACGACAGGTCGAGGCCCACCTGGATCGTCACATGCAAAGGTTGCCCGCTGATGATCGAAAATCGCGGGCGATCATCGATCAGATGCGAGTCGACGAGAGCGGTCATGCACAGATGGCCGAACGGCTGGGGGCAAGAGAACTGCCCGGAACGGTCAAGTACGCGATGAAGCTGGCGTCTGGCGTCATGACGCGCACTGCCTACTGGATTTGATCGCCCAGTTACCCTTCGACGATCTCCCAATCATGGGTGAGGGTTGCGGTTTTCCCCAGCATGATGGAAGCCGAGCAGTATTTTTCCGAGGAAAGGGCGATGGCACGCTCCACGGCTTCCGGCTTCAGCCCCCTGCCTCTGACGACATAATGGAAATGGATGCGCGTGAATACCTTGGGATCGCTGTCTGCCCGTTCGGCCTTGAGATTGACTTCGCACCCAGTAACAGCCTGGCGACCCTTTTTCAGGATCATCACCACATCATAAGCCGTGCACCCGCCGGCCCCCGCCAAAACCATTTCCATCGGCCTGGGCGCCAGGTTGTTCCCGCCTCCTTCGGGGGCGCCATCCATTACCGCAATATGGCCACTCCCCGTGCGTGCGGCAAATGCCATGCCGGTCTCACCCAACCACTGTACTGTGCATTCCATGGGTTTGTGCGTACTTCGAATTCAGGTTCATCCGACTTTCGTGTGGGTCACG